>NZ_OX216966.1:1847500-2055000 GCF_945605565.1 Paenibacillus dendritiformis
ATCCCGATCGTGATTTTGTATTTCTTCGTGCAAAAAGTATTTATTCAAGGGATCACGCTGACCGGAATGAAATAACGAGATTGCATAATACGGCAAGGAGAGGATTGCGATGCAACATCTTTTTTCCCGGCTTGACCCTCATTTGAAGCTTTACTTCGACGGGCTGCTGCGGCGGGAGGAGGATACCGGAGCGCTTTACATTTTGGATGACGAGCTCGGGGATCGGGCGAGCTGCTGCACGACGGCCGCCGTCGCCAGCTTCTATGCGCAGGATTGGCTGCTGCGCGGCGGGGACGGAGCGGACATTGCCTGCGAGCTGGCGAAGGATGTGCACCGCCGCCAGCTTCCGAGCGGGGGCTATTCCCAGCCTTACTACGTCAAGCAGGGGGAGCAGCCGCCTGTCGATATCGCTGAGGTCGGAGCGGCGTCGGACAGCTTGTATTATGTGCACCGGACGACCGGGAGCCCGGAGGCGAAGCAGAGCCTGGTGCGTTCGGCCGAGTATCTGCTGACGCAGGTGGCGGAGCAGAATCCGGGCGTGGTGCTCAAGCGGCCGGGCGAGGATTTCGACGTCTTGAACGGCGACATGTATGCGGCGCATACGTTCGGCCGGGCCTATGAGCTGACCGGCGAGGCGGTCTTCTTGCAGAAGGTGGAGGACGTGTTGGTCCATCTGATGAACCGCTTCGGCCGCCATGCCCCTGGCTGGTGGCCGTATATTGAACGCTGGGACGGCTCGGTCGTGATGGGGAACAGCGTGCTGTACCAGGCAACGATCGTCGGCCTGGGCGCGATCGTTGCGCCGCTGCTGCCGGAAGAGCAGCGCGCGGCCTGGAGCCGCGTATCCGCGGAAGCGGTGGATACGATGATTGAGGCGATCCGGCAGCCGCCGACGGAAGAGACGGAAGCGCCGTGGTGGACCCGCGATTGGACGCTCGGCTGGGAGCTGTATATGGCGCTCTGGCGCTGCGGGACCCGGCCGGAGATCCGCGAGATCGGGCGGAGGCGCTTTGCGGAAGTCGCGGACGATGTCAGCGCCCGGGGCACGGCCTTGTTCCGGCCGAACATCCGGCACGAGGAGCCGGATCGGACGCCGGTGACGACCACCTTCCGCAAGGCGGCCGGGTTCGCCGGCATGATGGCGGCATTGGCGTTCGAAGCCGTGGCGCAGGAAGGCTGACAGGAGGAGGCGGAGTCCGGCGGTCAATGACCGGACGACGGCAAGCAGATCAAGGTATTCGAGGAGGCGTTACATTCCGATGAGACAAATCGTAGTAAGGCAGCGGCAGGCCGTGCTGGAGGAAGCCGAAGCGCCGATCTTGTCCGCTTCGCACCCGGCCCGGGTGCTGGTGAAGGTCAGATATTCTTCGATCAGTCCCGGCACCGAGCTGAATCTGATTCATCAAATGGACGTGCCGGACGGCTTCCAGCTCGGTTACAGCGCCTCCGGCCAAGTGTTGGAGGTCGGGCCGCAGGTGACCGGCCTCGCGCCGGGCGATTGGGTGGCCTGCTACGGCGGCCCTTATGTATATCATGCGGAGCAATTGTCCGTTCCGCGCCAGCTCTGCGTGAAGCTGTCCGATGAGTCCTGGCTGCGCGAAGCGGCGCTGGTCGGCCTCGGTTCGGTGGCGATTCACAGCGTGCGCAGGCTCGGGCGGCAGTTCGGCGAATCGGTCTGGGTGGTCGGCCTGGGACTGCTCGGCCAGCTTATCGCGCAGTTCAGCCATCAGGCGAATTACCGCGTATTCGCGACCGATATGAATCCGGCCCGCATCGCGGCCGTGCAGGCGAGCGGGGTGGATGCGGCCTATCTCGCCAACGATGCAGCGCTGGACGACTACGCGGAACGGTTCACGGCCGGCTGCGGATTCGACAGCATCGCGCTCGTCGCCCATTCCTCCAGCCCGCGCATTATCGCGGCGACGATGGAGAAGCTGGCCTTCCGCGGCACCTACGCGGTCGTGGGCAATGTGCCGATCGAATTCCCGCGCGAGCTGTTCTTCCAGAAGGAAGCGGACTTCGTCATCGCCCGCGCCGCGGGTCCCGGCCGCTACGACCGGCAGTATGAGGATCAGGGCATCGATTATCCGTACGCCTATGTGCGTTGGACGGAAGGGCGGAACATGGCGGAATTCGTGCGTCAGCTGGAGGCGGGACGCATCCGCCTGAATCCGTTAATTACGCATGAATATGCCATTGACGATGCGCCGGCAGCCTATGAGGCGCTCCATGAGGATATGAGCGGCGCGCTGGGGGTATTGCTCCGGTACGGCCCGTAGCGCGCCAGCATCTGGGGGCTGGCGCCTTGGCGAGGGGAGCTCCCCCGGCTAAGCTGTAAGACGAAGGAAAGAGGTGACCGAGATGAGGCGATCCCAAGTGGCCGGGATCAATCAATCCTCCATTCTCCGCATATCAAGCATCTATCCGTCTCTGACGAAGTCCGAGAAAAAGGTGGCGGACATCGTACTGAAAGATCCGGAGACGGCCGTATTTTATACGATAACCGATCTGTCCAAGCATGCGGAGGTCGGAGACACATCCGTCATCCGGTTCTGTCGGAAGCTCGGGTATACGGGCTATCAGGAATTCAAGCTCTCGCTCGCGCAGAACTTGGGGACGGTGGAAGAGCAGATATCGGGCGATCTGGAGCCAGGGGATCATCTGGAGACGATCGTCAAGAAGCTGAATGCGCTGAATCAGCAGCGGATACAAAATACGACGGCGCTCATGGACGGAGCGAGTCTGCAAAAGGCGATCGAGTGGATCGGCGGCGCGGCGAAGCTGTACTTCTTCGGCGTCGGGTCCTCGGGCATTACCGCGATGGACGCCAAATACAAATTTATGCGGCTCGGCTTCCAGGTCGTGGCGGAAGCGGATGCGCATATCATCGCCATGAATGCGGCCCTTGCCAGCGAAGGCGACGTCGTGATCGCCATCTCGACGTCGGGCAGCACGAAGGATCTTGTCGATTCGGTCGCGATTGCCAAGCAGAAGGGAGCGCGCATCATTTGCTTGACCAGTCACGCCCTCTCGCCGGTGACGCGCTATGCGGATGCCGTGCTGCTGACGATGGCGAAGGAGGGTCCCTTGCAGGGAGGCTCCTTCTCCAGCAAGCTGGCGCAGATTCATGTGCTCGATATTTTATCGACGGCGCTCGCGCTGCTGGACAAGGAGAGAAGCTATCAGTTCCTGGAGATGACGGCCAAGTCGGTGCTCGGCAAACTGTATTAGGCGGTCGGGGCGCCAGGGCGGCTTGTTCGCATGCGGTGCCCCTGGCACAATGGACATATACACAACATCGGAGGTGAAGCTCAACTTTCGCTGCCGTTCATTCTAGAGGTATGCTCGCCGGGAACTACATTATAATCTGACGGAGGCGCATCATGATGTGGATGGATGAGAAGGAAGTATTGTGGGGCTCGCCGGATATACGCATCGGCATAATCGGGCCGGAAGCGATGATGGGGCTGATGGAGCATTGTCTCAAAGGCTTCCCGTCCTTCGACCCGGTCATGAGAAGCTACCGCCAGGAGGAAGAGGCGCCAGATCTGGCGCGCGAGCTGGCGGAGAAGGTGGATGTGCTGCTGTTCACCGGGCCCGTCTCTTATCAGCTGGCCAAAAACCAGCATCAATTCGACATTCCCTCGCTGTTCGTACCGCTTACGGGATCGGGCTTGTATGCCGTCTTGTTCCGCCTGGAGCGCAAGCTGGATGTAGCGGCCATCACGGTCGATACGCTGAGCCGGCAGATGCTCGTGTCCACCTTCCGCGAGCTGGGCCATTTGTGGACCGCTTACGAAGGGGAGCCGCTCCCGTCCTGGAAGGAGCTGGTCGAATTCCACCGCGGGCATTATGAGGCCGGCCGTTCGTGCTGCGCCATCACGGCGATCCGCAGCGTCTCGCTGCAGCTGGCCCGGGAGGGGATTCCGTGCGAGTGGATCGTGCCGACGGAGCAGGATATTATCGTGACGCTGGAGCGCGCGCTCTTGTCAACAGAATGGCGAAGGAATAAGGAAGGGCAGGTCGTCGTCGGCCTTATCCGGACCGACGGGATGGAGAGGCTGGCGGAGCGGCAGGTGTCCGAGCATGAGATTCAGCGGCTGAAGCAGGATGTCCATCATCTCATTCTCAGCTTCGTGAAGCATCTGGACGGGCATATCACGCAGCAGTCCTCCGGAGAATATTCCTTCGTGACCACGAGAGGCGTGTTCGAGCGCGAGACCGGCGGCTATAAGCGGATTCCGCTGGCCCGGAATGTCCATAAGATGAACGGGATTCATCTCAGCATCGGCATCGGCTTCGGACGTTCGGCGGCCGAGGCGGGCGTCCATGCGCGGCGGTCGCTTCAGTTGGCCTGCGAAGGGGGCGGCGGCATGTGCTTCATCGTCCGCGAGGATGAGAGCGTCATCGGCCCGCTGGAGATCAATGAGCCGCATGAGCTCGATCTGTCCCTGGTCGATGCCGCATTGGTGAAGCAGGCGGAGACGGCGGGACTGACCTCGATCTACCTCAGCCGCCTGATCGCCCATATGACCCGCTTCGGCAAGGTCGATTACTATGCCCAGGAGCTGGCGGCGGTGCTGGGCGTCACGGTCCGCAGCGTCCACCGGTTCCTGCTGGCTCTGATGGACGCGGGGCTGGTCGATATTGTCGGAGAAGAGAAGGGGGCATCCCGGGGCCGTCCGCGTCAGAAATACCGCATCAGCTTTTTGAGCCGGTTGATTCGGTGATGGCCGGCAATCGGAAGAGAAAGGGGGGAATTGACGAAAAGGCAAGGATTATACGACAAGAAGGGATGGGATTCGATGAAAAGGCCGATGCTTGTATGGCTTGCGGTTATCGTGCTTATCGGCTCTGCCGGCTGGGGGCCTATGGCGCGCGCGAATGACGCGGAACAGGCCGAGGCGCAGGCGGATAAGAAGAATGCGGCGCCCGCCGTTAATCTGGCATCAGGCAAGAGCTACACGCTGGCAACGCCGTATCCGCCCGACGCGCTGTTCGGCAAGACGGAGTCCTCGCACCCGGACGATACGGGGCGCCAACTGACGGATGGACAATTCGGCACCGTTTTCTCCGATAGCGCCTTCGTGGGAAGGCTGTGGCAGGGCAGCCGCATCGTTACGATCGATCTGGAGACGCCGTCTACCGTAGAGGAGATCTATATTCATGTGCTGCAGGACAATGCCAATGGCATCTTTTTCCCGTCCAAGGTTCAGTTCGCGCTCTCGAATGACGGCATGAAGTGGCAGCATCTGAAGGAAGGGGCAAGCCAACTGCCGACGACGGAGGCGGGTCCGGTTCGGCAGAAGATCGGAATTGATGGCATTCATACGGTGGCCCGCTATGTGAAGGTGGAGGTGCCTGTCGAGTCGTGGCTGTTCATGGACGAGATTGAAGTTATGGGTTCGCCGGATGAGCGGGGCAAAAAGCTCCATCCGGACAAGGGGCCGAAGCGGGACACCGGTTACCCGAAGCAGGGCTCCAAGGAAGCGGGGAGGATGAGCAATCAGGTGCTCCTCTATACGGGAGCGTGGCCGTATGAGCCGGCCGATTGGATCTCCTACACGAAGGAAGATCTGAAGCCGTATGTAACCTATGTGGACCGCAATCAGGTCAGTCAGGACTATATGTTCGACGGCTTCGTGTTCCTGCCGTACGGCCCGCTGCTGAATGGCGCCAACTTCGCCGCCAATACGGCCAAGCCGACGAACAAAGCGGACTGGGAGGAGCATCTGAACCGTCTCTTCCGGGACGATTATGATCTGGGCGCGTTGAATCAGGCGGTCGGGGAGGCGAAGGCCGCACGGAAGGACCGCAAATATACGGCGAAGGTCGTCATTACGATTCCTTATCCGCGCGTGGATCAGAGCGACTTCGGGGATGTCGACGGGGACGGCGTCAGCGAGAACATGAACGTGAAGGAAGTCGGCGAGGAGCAGGCGCTCATCAACCGGCAGAAGGTCGTCACATGGTACGTGGATGAAGTATACCGCCGTTGGGCTGCGGCTGGCTACGAGCATTTGGAGCTTCCCGCCTTCTATTGGTACAGTGAATTCATGTCCCGGCAGACAACCGTGAATGAGGATGCCCTTATCCGGTGGACCTCGGATTATGTGCACCGCAAAGGGGCGAAGCTGCAGTGGATTCCCTATTATTTTGCGCGCGGCTGGAGCGACTGGAAGGCCAATGGCTTCGACACGGCGCTAATGCAGCCGAACTATACCTTCCACAACACCGATGAAGATCGGCTGGACGCGATTGCGCAAGCCGCTTACGACCATGGTATGGGTGTCGAGATCGAGATGTCGGACGCGGTGCTGACGAATGAAGCGGTGCGCGGGAAGTACTATGCCTACCTCAACAAAGGGGTGGAGCACGGGTATATGAATTCATTCAAGGCCTTCTATCAGCAGGTGAAAACGCTCAAGCAGGCCGCCGAATCGAATGACCCGGCCGCGCGGGAGGTCTATGACAAGACCTATCAATATTTGAAAGGAACCTATGCTCCGTAAGCACACGATGCCTTCGGCTCGGATGAAGCCGCGGCGCTGGGCAGCAACCGTCTTCCTCTCTGGAGAGAAGGCGGTTGTTTGCGTTTCTAGCTTCCCTATTCTATAAATCAGGCGGTTGGCATGAACCACATATCTATGACCGCGCGGCATCCAATGCCATATTTTATATCAAGCGGTGACATGGTCATAGAGCTTCGATAGATATAGCGGCCATGAACTGCCGAAATCGATGCAGCCGCATGCGATGAACGTCTTCCAGGGTATTCCTCATCCTAGCCGCCCCATGCTGATTCGGGGAAGATGGACAGTCAGGGAAGGAGACGGGAGTATCCGCGATTCTCTTCATCGGTACAAGCATGGCGCCCAGCGAACCGCAGATAAGGAACCGGCTCCGCGGTCGTTGGGGGCCTTGCGTCCACAAGAAATGGAGTGAGCGGTGCCACGAAGGCAGCTTGGCCGTCCGTTATCCCCATCTGTCCGCGCGCATCCTGCGAGGCACGCGGTTTTTGGCATGCCTGTTCGAAATTGAGGCTCATTGTCCAGCGAATCTACCTATTACCAAATAGGAAATACAAGCATATTTTATAGCATCAGCCGAATAGATGACCTCCCAATGATATATTCCCAATCATTACCGATATGCGAATATCCTATCAGACAGACCTCTTTTACTTTATTGTCACGGGTCATTGTTGCTTCATCGCCTTCGGCAGAAATTTGAAAGGGAAAGGAATGAAGGATGTTGATGATGAGCGGCTATGAGAGAGTGATGAACGCCATTCGGGAGCTTGATCTCGCTGAAGTCGAAGTCAGATATAGCTGCGGCCAAAAGCTAAAATTCGATTTGACGAAAAAGTATGACGTCATTAGTCAGGATTTGTTAGAGCAATGGCTGAGCAATATTGAATGGGGACGGGTCGTGAAAGTAAAATGGAAAACGTGCAGCGGCGAGAAAACGTCGATGTATATGCCGGGCTGTGGCGGCAAAACTCATCGCCATAAGAGCAGGCATCATCACCATGATGGATGCAAATGCGATAAATGCAAGCGGAAGCATCATCACCATGATGGATGCAAATGTGATAAATGCAAGCGGAAGCATCATCACCATGACGGATGCAAATGTGATAAATGCAAGCCGAAGCATCATCACCATGACGGATGCAAATGCGACAGATGCAAACGGAAGCATCATCATCATGATGGATGCAAATGTGATAAATGCAAACCGCATCATTCGCACCGCCACGATTGCGACCCATGCAGACCCGATCCGTGCTGCTGCTACGCCGACCCGTGCCGCTGCAAGCCCCGGTACGTATGGCGTGACCAAGATCCTTATACGCGGTTCCAGCCGAAGCCGCAAATCCCGTATAAGCATTACCCGTCAGGCAACTGTTAAGCCGGATTGGGTTCGCAGCGGTCATTCGCAACCTGCCGCGGCGCTTCCTTTGTCGGCCCAATGAAAGAGAGTGCTAGGCGTGCGCTTCGATTGAAGCGCACTATTTTTCCGTCTTGCATCTCTTCCCTTCTTCAGGCTCCGTCTTTTTTAGCGAATTCCATCTATTTTTGCACCGAATCGCTATAATGAGAGAGACAACTGATAGCGATAGAATGGAGAACATAGACTTGAGGACATTTAAAAAAGTATATATCGAGATTACAAGCATCTGTAATCTGGCCTGCAGCTTCTGTCCGCAGACGGAACGGAAAGCGCAGTTCGTCCAGCTCGACGCGTTCCATCGTATTCTTGACCAGATTAAGCCGCATACGCGCCATATCTACCTTCATGTCAAAGGCGAGCCGCTGCTCCATCCCCGCATTGATGAACTGCTGGACGCCAGCCATGAGAAAGGGTTCAAGGTCAATATTACGACCAACGGCACGCTGATCCGGAAGAACCGGCACAAGCTGCTCGGCAAGCCGGCGCTTCGGCAGATGAACTTCTCGCTCCATAGCTTCGACGGGCATGAAGGATCGGAGAATCGGGAGCAATACTTGTCCGATATTTTATCCTTCGTGCGGGAGGCGGCTGAGCACCAAGTGATCTTTTCCTTCCGGTTATGGAATCTCAATCCGGCGCATGCCACGTCGCTCCAGAAGCGAAGGAACCGAGAGACCTTAGAGATGCTGGAGAAGGAATTTAACCTGGACTACCATATCGAAGAAAAGGTGGTGCCCGGGGGAGGCATCCAAATCGCGGATCGCATTTACTTGAATCAGGATTATGAATTCCAATGGCCGAGCCTGGATGCGCCGGAAGATGACGGCAAGGGCTTCTGTCATGCGCTCCGAAGCCAGGCGGCGGTGCTGGTTGACGGAACGGTCGTCCCGTGTTGTCTGGACGGCGAAGGCATCATTCGCTTGGGCAATGTTCACCATGCTCCTTTTGCCGAGATCGTGGAGGGCGAGCGCGCGAGCCGGCTGTATGAAGGATTTTCGCGTAGAGAAGCCGTTGAAGAATTATGCCGGAAATGCGGCTACCGCAAAAGATTCGGAACATAATGTAAGGTATCGAAAAAGGACGCCGGCTGGCGTCCTATTGTCTTGATCCCAGGCTTGGATTATTGCCGAATAATGAGAATATCCCGCGGCGGGATGCCCGTCCGTTGAATCGTGTTTATCTCGGAATCGGTCAATCTGCGGCCTACCAGGATGAAGGAAGAAGTCGCATTGTTGAAATTGAACCGGCCCAGGTTCGCTACATTCTGGCTTCCCCGGAACACGCGGAAAGAGCCCTGGAAGTTGATCCGCGAGAATAACACCAAGGTCACCTCATTCGCTTTGACCACATTGCGAAGCCGGAAGCTGGAGAGAACATTGTTGAACCGGAACGCACCCAAATCCCGAACCGCTACTCCTCCGCGGCGGAATACAATCCGTCTTCCTGTAAAGTTAATCCCGCTGAAAATAGCGAGCCTGACATTTCGATTGGTCATGATCGTATCACTCCTTCGTGTAAAGTACTAACAGTATATGAGGGGGGTTACAATCGGTTTAGACGTTTGGTGGCGGGGAAGCGCTCGTTTTTTGTTGTTCCTGTCCAGCGAACAACATTGCCGTTGATGGATGATATAATAGGTATGGATTTTAAGGTTTTCTTGAAAAACGATAGATCAAGCAGCCTGATGTGCATTACGCTCATATGAACCGATTTCAATTCATGATGAGAAGCGAGGACAGACCTATGATGAACCGCAACCGTGAGATCCATTTTGCTGAGCTGGAGCTGGAGGGCGGCGAGGAGGCCGTAATGGCGATTCCGCCCAGATCGGACACGGATAAGCCGGCTCCCCGGAATCGCATCGCGGATCAAGAGGCGGCGTTCAACCTGGCGCTCAGCCCTTTTACAACAACCAAAGAGAAGCGATTCGTTGAACAGGCCCGCCAGTGGGAATGGCATGTTGAGCCGCCGGCTCCCTTTGTTCCGTTCATGTGCTACTGGCCGGAATATAAGGATATGTCGGAAGGGCAGACGCGATGGTACTTTTATTGGCGGAATGAAGTTCGGGAAGGGCAATACCCGCCCACTGGACTGTCCTATCTGTTTCTTGTCATCTATGAACTGATTAACGGAATCGGCTGGAGGGAGCCAGTGCAGGGCTATTCGCTGATGAAGGAGATCTGGATCGCTTATCGGGAAGCGTTCCCGAAGCTGGATGATTATTTGCCCGATTGGCTTATGGACTTCATCCTTGTCCACCGTCTTGACGTCTCTGTCCGCGATGTCACGGCGATTGCCCCATGCTGTGTGTCCGGCGATGCGCTCGAATGGGAGCTGATGGACCGGTTCCGGAGCGAACCGCCGGATCTCCCGCTTGAAGCGGCGGCCCTGCTGTCGGACTATAATGTCATGCGAAGCAAGTTCTACGCCAATGGTGGACATGCCGTCTTGAACACATATATCCCCAAAGTATTCGCGGCTGTAGATGGATATATAAGCAAAAAATATGGCGCGCGCCTGATTGAGCGGCTCGATCCCGGCGAACCGGCAAGAAGGGAGCGATACTTGTTCCGCAGCGCCGTGTATGACTCCACGCTGTACGGCATCAGTACGGCAATCGAGTTTGTCCCGGTCAGTTCCCATGGGCCGCTGCGCGCCTTCGTAACCCAGCTCATCCGGTTAACCGAGAATACGCTGCGCGGACTATGCGGGTACAAGGGCAGATTGCGCGGCATCGCCGTCGAAGAGGAGATCGCTGCTCTCGTTCAGCGGTATCTGGAGCGGGAGGTTGGACGATCCGCCTCTGCGGAACAGGCAGGACCTGCCGTTCGCATTAATGCGGACAAGCTGGCTCGGCTTCAATCCGATTCGGATAAAGTGCGCGACCTGCTTACGGTGACGGAGGAAATGGGTGAGCCGGAAGGTGGGAGCCGGATCGGGGGACGGGAGCATAGTGAGCCACCCGGGGCGGGGACAGCCGGGCAGCGCGGCGAGCCGGAGGGACGGTGCGCCGAACCGGATGAAGTCCAGACGCTGCTGAGCCGGCTGACGGAGGAGCAGCTTCAGCTGCTGGCTGCGTTGATGGCCAATGGCGGGGAGCTGGACGGACAGGCGATTGGAAAGCAGGCTCCCTCCATCATGATCGATCTGGCGATGGATGAGATTAACGAAGCGGCCTTGGATGTGCTCGGCAATCTGGTCATCGAGGAGGAATCCGGATGGATCAGAATTGCAGAGGACTATCGGGAGGAGCTGGCGTCTATTGCCACTAGCGATCGTCCCGCTGCGCTGCCGTCCGGGCTTGGAGATGGCGCTGAGGACAAGGAGGCTGACCCTGACGGGAGGAATATCGTGCCCTCAGGGCAGCTCGACGGCCTGGACGAGGAATGGGTTCAATTCGCTCGTTCCCTGGAACCGGTGCATCGGCAAGCTCTGCAGGCTCTGCTGGCAGGAGAGGAGCATCGTTCGTTGATGAAGATCGCCGAGGCGCACGGTACGATGGCCGAGGTGCTTATCGATGAGATCAATGCCGCCTCCATGGAGTTTATCGGGGACCTGATCATTGATGGGGATGCGATTGCAGATGACTATCTCCCTATGATTGAGAAATTGGCGAGGTGAAGAACCATGATAGATAAGAAAATCCCGAAGCGCGTCACGACGGCGCTTATTAACTCCTTGACCGCCGGCGTCGTGCCGCGGATTGGGCTGGAGCATATCGCCGTCGGCCGCAAGCCGGAGATTGAAGCCATTCTTCGCGACCTGGACAATGTGGCCGAGGGAGGAGCGGCATTCAAGCTCGTGACGGGACGCTATGGGAGCGGGAAGAGCTTCCTGCTGCAGATGATTCGCAACTATGCGATGGACCGCAACTTCGTCGTTGCCGACGGCGATCTGTCGCCGGAACGGAGACTGGTTGGCACGAAGGGACAGGGACTGGCCACGTACCGCGAGCTCATGATGAATCTATCGACGCGCACCCGGCCGGACGGAGGGGCGCTGGAGACGATTCTGCAGCGATGGATTGCTTCGATTCAACAGCAGGCGATGACCGAGCTTGGCATGGGTCCGAACGACGCCGCCTTGATTATGGAGGTGGAACAGCGCATCGCAGCCGTCGCGAATGAAATGCGGAGTATGGTGCACGGGTTCGACTTCGCCAAGGTGCTGTCGTCGTATTGGACCGGGTATAAGAGGCTGGATGACGAGCTGAAGCAAGCTTCGCTGCGCTGGCTTCGCGGGGAGTTCGCGACGAAGACCGAGGCGAAGCAGGCTTTGGGCGTCGGGGTTATTATTGATGATGACAACTGGTACGATTACATGAAGCTGTGGTCGGAATTCGTCGCGAGGATTGGATATCAGGGATTGCTGCTGTTCATCGATGAAGGGGTTAACCTGTACAAGATTACGAACAGCATCTCCCGGCACAGCAATTACGAGAAGCTGCTGACGATGTTCAACGATACGATGCAGGGCAAGGCGGAGCACCTTGGCATCTTCATCGGCGGCACGCCGCAATTCGTCGAGGATGAACGCAGGGGGCTGTTCAGCTATGAAGCTCTGCGCTCGCGTCTCGTAAGCGGCAGATACGGGGCAGAGGGGCTCCGCAACTATACGGGGCCTCTTATTCAGCTGGACATGCTGTCTCATGAGGAGATTCTGATTCTGCTGCAGCGCCTGCGCCATATCCATGCCCTTCATTATGGAGTGGAGCCGCTGCTGACGGATGACCAATTAATCGCGTTTATGGAGAAGGCGGTCGGCCGGCTTGGAGCGGATGAGCTTCTGACCCCGCGGGAAATCATTCGTGATTTCATGGATTTGATGCACACGCTGCATCAGCATCCGGAGACGGCTTTTGACGATCTGATTGGGGAGCGGAGCGTCAAGCCTGCGGATTCCAATCCGGATGAAGTCAGCGACTTCCTGGCGGAATTCGAGCTATGAGCGGCATCCATCCTTTTCACCGGTTGGCGCCGTTCATTCAGGAGTATATTTACAAAAAGCGCTGGGACACCCTGAAGGAGGCCCAAGTCGGGGCCTGCCGCGTGCTGTTCGATTCGCCGAACCATCTGCTGATCGCATCCGGCACGGCATCGGGCAAGACCGAAGCCGCCTTCTTCCCGGCCTTGACGGAATTATACGAGCGTCCTTCCGCATCGGTCGGCATTCTGTACATCGGCCCGCTGAAGGCGCTCATCAACGACCAGTTCGAGCGTCTGAACGATATGCTGCGCGAAGCCGGCATCCCGGTGTGTCATTGGCATGGGGACGTGTCTCAAGCGGAGAAGGCGAAGCTGCTGAAAAGGCCGTCCGGCGTATTGCAGATTACGCCGGAATCGCTGGAAGGATTGTTGATGAACAAGCCGAATGCGATTCCCGCCCTATTCCACGACTTGCGCTATGTCGTTATTGATGAGGTGCATGCCTTCATGGGGGCGGATCGCGGCATTCAAGTGCTGAGCCAGCTGGCGCGGGTGGAACGGATGGCGGGCTGCCAGCCGAGACGGATTGGCCTGTCGGCGACATTGGGCGACTACGATGCCGCCTGTGAATGGCTGGGCGCAGGGACGCCGCATGCCGTCGAAGCCGTAGCGCCCCGTTCGGGCCGCAAATTGAGATTAAATGTCGAGCATTTCTCCTTCCCCGCCGCTCATGACGAGGAGCAGACGGAGCATGCGGCGAATGCGCGCAAAGCTTATTATGACTATATCTATGATCATACGCGGCTCAAAAAGGCGCTTATCTTCACGAACAGCCGCTCTGATGCGGAGCTGACGACGCTGGAGCTGCGCCGCGTCGCCGCGCGGCGTCAGGAGCGGGATGTCTTCCACGTGCACCACGGCAGCATTTCGGCCATGCTGCGCGAAGAGGCCGAAGCCGCGCTGCGCGTTGGCCGCGGGCCAGCGGTAGCTGCGGCTACCGTCACCTTGGAGCTGGGCATCGATCTCGGCGAGCTGGAACGTGTCGTCCAGTTGGGGGCGCCATATAGCTGCTCCAGCTTCGTACAGCGGCTTGGCCGCTCGGGAAGACGCGGCGATGCGGTATCCGAGATGCTGTTCACGATCCCGGAAGAGGAGGACGAGGAGGCGCAGCTCCCCGCCCGAATGCCTTGGACGCTGCTGCGCGCGATCGCAGTCATCGAGCTGTATGTGCGGGACAAGTGGATCGAGCCGCTCGCGCTGCGGAAGAAGCCAATCGGTCTGCTGTATCATCAGACGATGAGTATATTGAAGGGCATGGGGGAAGCGACGCCGGCCGAACTGGCCCGGGAGGTGCTGACGCTGCCGCCGTTCCGGAATTTCGATGCGGAAGAATATAAGCTCTTCCTCCGGTATTTGCTGCAGACCGATCATGTGCAGCGAACCGAGGAGGGGACGCTTTTGATAGGTTTGACCGGCGAGAAAGTCGTGAATCATTTTCGGTTCTATGCTGTATTTAAAGACGATGAAGAGCATGCCGTATATAACGGTTCGGAGGAACTGGGCTCGATCACGACCGTTCCACCGCCGGGCTATTGCTTTTCTCTGGCAGGCAAGCTGTGGAAGGTCGTCGAGGTTGACGGGAAGCACAAGGCCGTCTATGTCAAGCCGGCCCGCGGCAAGGTGGATACGCTCTGGCTCGGGGCCGGGGGCGATGTGCATACATCGGTCATGGCCAAGATGCGCGATATTCTAGCGGATCATGAGATCTATCCCTACTTGGCGCCGGGGGCTGTCAAGCGGCTCGAACGGGCCCGCCGTCTTGCCCGAGAGAGCGGTCTGCTCAGGCAGTGCGTGATTCCGGCGGGAGGGGACTCCTATTTCATCCTGCCCTGGGTGGGCACGAAGCCATTTCGAACATTGGAGCGCATCTTGAAGCACCGGCTTGCCGAGCGTCTTGCCCTCCGGTCCATTGTTCCGATGGAGCCGTACTATATGGTCGTCTCCGGTCATGCGGATGCGCCCGCATTGCTGGATCAACTGCGCGCAGAGCTGAATAACGGAACTGATTTGATGAATCTGTTAGGGCCGGAGGAGGCGCCTTATTTAGGCAAGTACGATGAATTCGTAGGTCCGGAGCTCGTCCGGAAGGCATTTGCCGTGGATGGGCTGGAGCTGTTCCCTGTCGAGTGGTAACGATTGGGCAGAGCGCTATTTGTCGAATTTTGGAGAATATTAGCTGCGTATTATGGTCCTTTATCACCATATAATTAGTCGAATAATTTCGCTTGCTTGGGACTATTTCCCCTGTCGCGCAGATTGTAGATATGGTTATTATGGATAGGTACGAAAATTTGTTACAGATCTTAGGAGGATACTGGCTTTGAAAAAATGGACACTTGCATTATTAGGGGCAATCTTGGCGTTGGGAATCACGGCTTGCGGCGATAAAGGCGCTACTGGTGCGACCAACGCGGAAAAACCGGCGGATACACAAACAGAAAACACGCCGGCAGTGAGTGCAGATGAACTGCTAACGAAGATGGCGGAAGCCAGCCAAAAGATGAAGAACTTCGCTATGGACGCGACAATCAACCAGAACATTACAGTCGCTCAAGGCGATCAGAAGCAAGAGCAGAAGGTTGATATCTCGATGAAGGCGGACTTCAGCAAAGAGCCATTCGGCATGTACCAAGAGATGAAGATGTCTATGCCTGGCCAAGGCGAACAGGATATCAAGCAATATATTTCCAAGGAAGCGATCTACACGCAAGTGGATGGAGAATGGGTGAAGCTTCCGGACGAAATGATTGGCGATATGGTTAAGCAGATGGAAGAATCCGCGAAAATCGAAGCTCAAATGGAGCAGTTCAAATCTTTCTCCAAAGATATGAAAGTAGCGGAAGAGGGAGACAAGTACGTATTGACAGCTGATTTGTCTGGCGATGGAATCAAAGAGCTCGCTAAGAACTTGATGAACCAGTCGGGCAGCGGCGAAGACGCGCAAACTCAGGCTCTGATCGAGCAAATGGATATCAAAAATGTCAAAGTTACGTATGCGGTCAACAAAGAATCGTTCCTGCCGCTTCAATCCGACGTCGACATGACGATGGAAATGGAGCAAGACGGTCAGAAAATCTCCATGGACATGGTGATGAAGAGCTCGTTCTCCAAGCATGACGAAGTGGGCGAAATCAAAGTGCCTCAAGAGGTGCTGGACAGCGCTCAATAATTTATACGCGTTCAACCGCCGGATCCGGAAGGATTCGGCGGTTTTTTGCGTGGAGCGGAGCTTCTCTCGCTGCGTGCCGAGAAGGAGGAGTCTTTCTCTCCGCTTCAGGCCAGTCCCAGCTTGCGCTCGATATGCCACATGGCCTCCTCCACGGTGACGACTGTCTCCGTCTGCTCGGCCATGTCCTTCAGGCGGATCGCTCCGATAGCGGCTTCGCTCTCGCCGATAAGCAGCACGAAGCGAATTCGTTGAGACGCGGCGGAGGCGAGCGCTCTTTTGAGCTTGCGTCCGCTGGTATCCAGCGAGGTGCGTATCCCGCTGGCCCGAAGCGCAGCGGCAGTCCGGAGAACCTCAGGCAGGGTATCCCCGATCGAAATGACAACGGCCGAAGCGCGGGTCCGTTCAGCCGGCCGCCGCGCAACGAGCGCCATGATTGATTCCATGCCGAACGACAGGCCGACGGTAGGGTAGGCTGCATCTTGCCGTCCCGTGAACTGGCCAATAATGGCGTCGTATCTTCCGCCGCCGCCGAGGCTTGAGGCGAAGGAGCCCGACGCATCGAAAATTTCATAAACGGTGCCGGTATAGAAGGAAAGCCCGCGGGACAGGAACGGGTCGAAGGCGCAGCTTGCCGCGAGCCCGGTCCCGTCGATTAGAAGCTGCAGGGCGCGCACCTCGGATACGCCCTCCGACGACTGGAGGCCGCAAGCCGCGGCGAGGGAATCGGCCGAGGTCTCTTCTCTCTCCATCAAGGCCAAGATCGCCTCGGTAACCGACGGCTCCAAGCCTTTGCCAAGAAGCTCGTCCTTGACCCCTTCTTTTCCGATTTTGGCAATTTTGTCGAGCGTCAGCATGACCGACAACGCCTCCCCGGCCGGGACGCCAATCGACTCCAGCAGTTCCCCCAGGAACCGCCGGTTGTTCCATCTTATCGTCACCGGGATGTCCAGGCGGCGGAACGCCTCGATGGCAAGCTGCATCAGCTCTGCCTCGGCTTCCGGCCCTGTAATGCCGACGATATCGGCATCGCATTGCAGAAATTCCCGCAGCCTTCCCCGTTTCACCGGCCCGTCGCGGAACACTTTGCCAATCTCATACCGCTTATACGGCAGCTGCAGACCGGGATTCATGGCGATTACCTTGGCGAACGGAATCGTCAGATCATAGCGCAGCCCTAACTGCCGCTCTCCTTGATCGCTCAACTGGTACATTTCCTTCACGATTTCTTCCCCGCCGGCATATTTCGATGTCAGTACATCAAGCTCATGCAAGATCGTGCTCTCCATCGCCTCGAAGTGGTACAGCTCGAACAGGTTCCGCAGCACGTCCTGCACTTGCTGGCGTGCCGCTTGCTCCGGACCGAAAAAATCATAGGTTCCTTTTACGTTTTGCATCGTATCCATCCTCCCTTGTTCCTATGGAAAATAAAAAACGCGCCGGACCTCTTGGTCCCGCGCGCCGGATAGATGCCGCAGGGAGGCCAACGCGAACAGCGTTAGCCCTCCCTGATAGGTTCAGGGGTGCTAACGCTTCTTGTGATGATGAAGTTGGGTCTGCTTGATTCGGTTCATGAGCAGGTTCCTCCATCGCATGTAGTATTATCGAGTATAGCGACTGGGTTGGAAAAAAGCAACTCCTCCGCCGGTCTCACGAAGGGGAATAAGACTGGAGCTGTGTCTTCGTCTTCTGAAGGATGTCTTCGATCTTTTGCTCTAGTTGGAAGACTTGGCGGCTGCGTTCATTTCGCTGGCGGGAGGAGGCTGTCATCGAGGTGAGCGCCTTCAGGCTGGCGCTGGCATCGCCCTTCCTCGCGGCTTGCGTCAGCCTGCTTCGGGCCGCAGAGAGGCGGCTCTTATAGGTGCTGGCGGCACTCTTCGCTCTCTTGATCTGGACCTTGACCGTATCGATGGCGGACAGAGTATGGCGAATGCGCTTGACGGCATCGGTGCGGGCTTGCTTGGCCGCCTTCAGGGCGGCTTGGCGGCGGCGGATGTCCTCGCGCGCGGTCTGGACAAGCGGCTTCATGCCGGTATGCTGCAGGCGAAGCGCCGCGTTCAACTGCTTGTTCTTCCATATCTTCGCGGCCGAGATCTGCTTGTTCAAGGCGCTGTAGGCGTCGAACAGCGGTTGATACTTCTTCTTCGCCTCTTGGACTTGCGAATTGAGGCGCTTCAGCTTCTCCTCGTGCATACGCTTCAGCTGCTGCCGGATCACGGTGAGCGCTTCCGCATTATCATAGTGCAGGCGCTTCGTCTTCTCCTGCCATTCCCGCTCCGCCGTCTCGAACTGAAGCAGTTCCCGGTAGAGCTGAGTCAGCTTGTCCGCCTGCGTCCGGTCCGCTGTCGTGACCATCTTGTCGAAGGCAGCTTTGGCCGTGGCGGACAGCTCTGCCGAAGCCGCGTGGAGGGCGGCCGGGCTGGCCAGCAGGCATGCGAGTGCAATCAGGATCACTGCCATGATCGCGCCCGGTTGTTTCTTCATCATGATCGTTCCCATCCTCTCTTCATGTTTTTCAGAAAATATCCGGCCCTGCCTTCCCTATCCCCACGCGCAAGACAGGAAAAAGCAAAAAAGCACCTGCAAGAAGGGCCGTTAAGCCCATTCTTGCGGGTGCTTCCATCGCAAGTGCCGTTATTTGTCATTCAAGTTAATGATATGAAAGAATGCGAGGCTTGTCAAGGCGAACAGACTATGAGAGTGTCAAACTTCGCAAAACTTGTATGGAGAGGCTTGATAGCACCTATAGAGTGCTTTATTGGGAAGAGGGGTTTGTCGAAATATGGGAGATAGGAGCATGCGATTGCCGTTCTTTCTGCCCATGTAATTAGTCGGCTGCTGTTTCCAGTTCAGGACTATTCTCTCTGTCAACAGATAGGCCGTATGGTTATTATGATGAGGTCTTAACATTTACTACAGATATTAGGGGGATATTCGCATTGAGAAAGTGGGTAATTGCATTATTAGGAGCCGTTGTGGCCTTCGGTCTTACGGCTTGCGGCGGCAGTGACGTCGACGCGGCCATTACGGCAGACGAACTGCTGGCAAAGACGATAGATGCCAACCAGAAGATGAAGAGCTTCTCGATGGAAGGAACTGCGATCGATAAGATTACGGACGGTATAGGAGAGCAGAAGGAAGAGAGGCAATTGGAATCAACCATAAAGCTGGACCTGAACAAAGAGCCGTTCGGCATGTACTATGAGAATAGGAGAGTGTATGGAGGGCGAGAGGAAGTTCAGCAAACGTTGTACGTTGAGGGGGAGGAAGCCTATGTGAACCTCGGCGACGGATGGTATGAATATCCGGAAGAGATGGTTGACGAGCGGCTGGAAAGACTCGAAATATTCGCGCATCCCGAGAACCAGTTGGAGCTGTTCCGATCGAGGGCCCAAGATATGAATGTGAAGGCGCGCGGCAATAAGTATGTGTTGACGGCTGATCTGACCGGCGAGGGAATTCAGGAACTGGTTAAAGGATTGATAAGTCAGGCAGGCAGCGGCGAACAGGAACATATGAAATGGTTTTTGGAAGCATTGCATGCAAAAAATATAAAAGCTTCGTTTCTTATTTATAAAGATTCGTTCCTGTTGGTTCAAGCGGAAGTAAGTATCATTTTGGAACCGAAAGAATATGGAAAGTATTCTACTCAAGAACTAGTGACGAAAAGATCATTCTCCCGCCACGATAAAGTGGGCGTAATCAAGATTCCGCAAAAGGTGATTGACAGCGCGAAATAGTATAACCAGACAACCGCCATATCCGGGAAGGTGCGGCGGATGTCGGCGAATACGGCGTGCATTTGGGCAGCGGCAGCGTCTACAAGGTAGCGGCCGGCGCTTGGTATATTATCCCGGTTCATTCGCAGCATCAGGGCCTGCTCTTCCCGTCGCTCCTAGATGAGCTTTTAACTACATCCGGTCCTTGCTCTGATGACAGGGGCCGGGCTGATTAGAGGAATTTTAGCGAAATCCTGCACCCGCGCAGGATTTTTTTGCTTTAGCTGGCCGATTTGGCAGAATTACTGCAAAACTACATCAATTCCACCCGATTTCCTCCGATTCAAGCCGCAATAGCTTAAATTCCTGCACATTTGCAGCTTTCCTTCTGCCAAGTAGGGGGACCGGCCGAAATCCTGCAGAATGGCAGCATTCCCTTTTACCATGAAGCAGCTTTGCCCCAAAAACGGCATATGCCGGGGTGATTTGCACCGTCCTCACTGTCCATCCCGGGCTTGTTCCAGAAGCCGGGTTATCAAGAAAGCGGGCATAGGCTGAGCCGCGACGATTATACGTCGTCCAGAGGGGAAATTCCTGCTCCATTTTAAAATTATATTTTATAAAAACTATTGATATTTAAAATAATGTTTCAATATGATAGGGAGTAACAGCCGCGAGCTGTTCAGATGAGAGTAAAGGAGGGAGCAATGATATCTGTTCGCTATGCTTGGCAGCATGATTGACAACACGGAAGAAGCTAAGAAGTGATCAATCATCTCATTAGGGAGTGAATGAACGAATGAACAGGACACGGCATTCATTTCACGGCAGGGCGATGATGTCTCTTATGGTGGCGCTTATTCTTTTGCTGGGGACGGGGTTAACCGGATTTGGAAGCGCTTCACCGCTTGTCCATGCGGAAGAAGCGGACGGAGCGGGGCCGATCGTGCTGGAGGAATTCGAGAATCTCGAGAACCTGCGGGCCAGCCATGTCAGAGCCAATTCCGCCGAATTGAGCCTGGTCAGCCGGCCGGAGACCATCTATCACGGTCATCATGCGGTAAAGCTGAGCTATGACTTTATCGGCCAACCGGATACATCGGCAGCGTATGTGAACTTCTATAATCCGGATGGCACAAGGGGGAGGGTGATCCCGGGCAAGCCCCGGAAGCTAGGCGTATGGGTGTATGGCAATAAAAACAATAACTGGCTGCGTGCAGCCGTGGCGGATGGGAGCGACAAGGCTTTACCTGCGATTGATTTTACGACATCATCGGGCTTCAATTGGCAGGGATGGAAATATGTCGCCGCTGACGTTCCGCAAAATATACAATGGCCTCTGAAGCTGAACCAGATCTATATGGCCGCGACAAAAGCGGAAAACAAAAACAACGGAGCCATCTATTTCGATCGGCTGTCCGCTATCTATGCAAGCTCACCGATTCTTCAGCTGGACATCGCTGGATTGCCGCCGCAAATGCAGGCCGGGAGCAGCCAAGCGGTTCAAGTCGTTGAGACGCGCAACGGCAGTACGGCTCCCCAGCGGATCGAGAGAGGCGTCCACCTGACCAGCAGCGACGAGAGTGTCGCAACGGTGACAAGGGCGACGTATGATTCGATCACGGCCGTCGGTGTCGGCACGGCCATTATTACGGCCGAATACGGCGATGCGCCCCCGGTCCGGGTGACGCTGACCGTGACAGAGGATGCGCCGGAGCTGGAGCGGATTGAGGTGTCCGGCCCGCAGAAGATGGTGCGGACGGCGACCGGCGCTTTGAAGGCGTATGCGGTCTACGCGGGTAGCGAGGCGCCGGTGGAAATGTTCGGCGGCGCCAACTTCGCCAGCAGCCGGCCGGAAGTGGTGGGCGTCGATGACCGCGGCGGGCTTGAAGCGCGGGCGATAGGGGCGGCGGCGATTACGGTTACGTCTGTAACCTACCGCAACATCTCGACGGTGCATGAGATCGAGGTGACTGAACCGATACCCGAGCTGGAGAGCATCCAATTGCGCGGCTTGAGTGCGGTCATGATCGGCGGATCGTTCGAGACGGAGGTGTACGGCACCTATTCGTGGGTGGAGGAGCCAGTCAAAATTACAGAAGGCGTGAAGTATACGAGCAGCAATCCGGAGGTAGCCTCGGTCGATGAGAACGGGACGGTGACCGGAATGAAGGTAGGTGGAACGCGCATTATGGCAACGTATGAGGGCAAGACCAGCTCCGTGTATGTTGTAGTCAATAAGTCGGCAGTTATTCCGAAGGCGGAGATGAGAGCGGCGTGGATCGCGACGGTGGAAAATATCGATTGGCCGGCGAAGGGCACGACCGGCGCAGAGGAGCAGAAGCAGCAGTACAGGAAGCTGCTCGACGAGCTGCAGGCCGCGGGAATGAACGCGGTCATAATGCAGATTAAGCCGACGGCGGATGCCTTCTACCCGTCGGAATACGGCCCATGGTCGGAGTGGCTGACGGGCGTGCAGGGACAAGATCCGGGGTATGATCCGCTCGCCTTCATGCTGGAGGAGACCCATAAGCGGAATATGGAATTCCATGCCTGGTTCAATCCGTACCGCGTCAGCATGCAGAGCGATATCGAGCGGCTGGTGGAGGATCATCCGGCGCGGAAGCGTTCGGACTGGGTCCTCTCGTTCGGGGGCAAGCTGTATTTCGATCCGGGCAATCCGGAGGCGCGGCAATTCATCACGGACAGCATCATGGAGGTAGTGAAGAAGTACGACATCGATGCCGTTCATTTCGATGATTACTTCTACCCGTATCCGATCCAGGGCACTGAATTCCCGGACAATGTCTCGTATGCCAAGTACGGGGCGGGATTCCCGGACCGGGCCGCCTGGCGCCGGGACAATGTGAACCAGTTC
This sequence comes from Paenibacillus dendritiformis, assembly GCF_945605565.1. NCBI lineage: Bacteria > Bacillati > Bacillota > Bacilli > Caryophanales > Paenibacillaceae > Paenibacillus > Paenibacillus dendritiformis. Next base: position 1,870,205 of record NZ_OX216966.1, read on the forward strand.
ATTCGCGGCATAAGCGAGGAGATTAAGCGGGAGAAGAGCTACGTCAAGTTCGGCATCAGCCCGTTCGGCATCTGGAGGAACAAGAGCGATGATCCGTCAGGCTCCGATACGAACGGATCGAGAAGCTATGATAATCAATATGCCGATTCGAAAAAATGGGTGGAGGAGGAATGGATCGATTACATCACTCCTCAGATCTATTGGTATATGGGCTATTCTCCGGCCGCCTATGACATATTGATTGCCTGGTGGAGCGGAGTGACGGCTGGCAAGAACGTGCATCTGTACAGCGGCCAGGCGATCTACCGCATCGGACAGGGAGACGGGTGGATGGATCCGGAGGAAATGCCGAACCAGGTGAACTTCAACCGCAATTTCGCGGAAGTGTCCGGCAGCATGTATTTCAGCGCCCAATGGTTCGCCGCCAATCCGCTTGGCTTCACCGATCGTCTGCGCAGCGATCTGTACCGGTATCCGGCGCTCGTGCCGGCGATGCCTTGGCTTGATGCGCAGGCTCCAGCCGCGCCTTCCGGGGTATCGGCCCGCAATGCTGGCGGAGGCGTCGAGCTGAAGTGGAAGACGGCGAGCGATGAGTCGTACTATGCCGTCTACCGGTTCGAGGGCAAGACCGCGGGCAGCATTGCAGACCCGGCTCATCTGCTTGGCACGATGCGCAAGCAGTCCGGGCAAGCGATGCAGGCTTACGTGGATCGCACGGCAACGAAGGGACAACAATACACGTATGTGGTGACCGCCGTCGATCGGCTTCATAACGAGAGTGCTGCCAGTGAAGCGGTCACCTTGACGGCAGCGGAACCGACCGATCCGAAGCCGCCGCCGTCCGATCCGCCGTCATCGTCCGGCGGTTCCTCCTCGTCTCCGTCGCCAGCGCCTTCCAAGCCATCACCGCCTGCGGCGCCGACGACGCCGACGGTGCCGCCTGTTGAACCGGCTGTTCCGGTCTTCCCGGATCTTGCCCCGGTAGCCTGGGCGCAGGAGGCCGTTCAGCAATTGGCGGCGCTCGGCATCGTCAAGGGGGATATGGACGGCAAGTTCCGGCCGCTGAAGCCGGTGACGCGCGCCGAGTTCGTGGCGATGCTCGTCCGCGCCTTCGATCTGCAGGATGACGGCACGGCGCTCAACTGGAAGGATGTGAAGGAGACGGATTGGCATTATACCGTCATCGCGGCAGCGAAGCAGGCCGGGCTGGTGCAGGGCACGGGCAAGGACAGATTCGAGCCGAACCGGCCAATCACCCGCCAGGAGATGGCGGTAATGGCTGGGAAGGCGCTTGCCGCCTTCACGAGCACGCCGGCGGCGAGGGACGCGGAGTCGGTATTGGCCCGGTTCAAGGATCGGGAAGCGATCGCTTCCTATGCCGCCGAGGCGGTTGCGATGCTCGCACAGGAAGGCATCGTGAAGGGAACAGGCAGCGGCCTGTTCCATCCGAAGGGCGAGGCGAACCGGGCGCAGGCCGCCGTCATCGTCTGGAAGATCGTGCAGAAGAAGTAATAACTGTTGCCGAAGGAAAAACGGAACAGGCTATGTCATATAACCCCGGGTGCTCCCGGGGTTAACTTTTTCCCTGAATTGTAACAAAAGGGCATCATCGGGCGGATTGTCGCGGCCTTCGAATTGGGATAGAATGGGAAGGAATATTTGGAAAATTTATCATTCGAATAGGAAGCGAAACATATGAACAACAAAAGCTGGCTCATATCGGCGGCGGGCCTGCTCCTCCTGCTCGGACTGGCTGCCTGCGAGGCGAAGGAATCGCCAAGCGGGACAAGCGGGAGCATTTCCGCTCAGGCGGAGCCGAAGCAGACGGAGAATCCCGCGCCAGCCGGTGGAGGGAGGAAGATTTTGGACCCGGACAAGCTGACGTTGACGGAGGAACAGAAGCGCGAGGACTTTGAAGCGATGGTGCGCATCATCAAGGACAACTCCCCGTTCCTCCAGGTCAATCAGCGCGTCCATCATACCGACTGGCTGCAGAACGTGGATCGCTATGAGCAGTTTGTGCTGCAGGCGAACACCGATCAAGAGTTCAGAGACAAGATGAACACGGTTCTGAGCGATTTGAACAATGGACATACGTACTTTTTGGATAAATCCTCCTATGAAAACATGAAGCGAACGTATGCTGATATAAAAGGAAGAGAGCTGTGGCATCAGCAGTTAAACCAGCCGCATGTGGAAGCGCGTTATTCCGGTACTTGGGACGCGAAGTCGGGTCTGTCCCGGGGATCCGTTTTCGGAGGATGGTCAGCTTTGCCCATGACTCGAATCCTGGAGGAAGGCAAGCTGGCTTATGTGTCCATTCCGAGCCTGTCTCATGATCGAATCGAAGCGGATATAAACGCGGTGCTTGCGCCTTTTCTGGAGAAGATTCGAAGCTATGACGCGCTCATTATCGATATCCGGGGCAATGGCGGCGGATCGACGTCCTATTGGGGTATGCTCGTGCCGCAGCTCATGAAGGAGCCTCTGACTTCGGTAAGTTATTTCCTTTTCCGCAAGGGAGAGCTGGCCCAGCAGTATGCCCATTCGGCTTATGCACCGGAGCAGTTGCTTCCTGTCGCTCAACTGAAGGAAGAATTGGGATCGGTCGAGTTGGCGCCGGAGATCGAGACGGATTTCCAAAATTATATTAAAAACACGATAACAGTATCCCCTGATGCGGGCAAGGAATTCCGCGGGCGAATCTACATGCTCGTCGACGGGGACGTGTACTCGTCAGCGGAAGCGTGGGCGGTGTTCGCCAAGAGCACGGGCTGGGCGACCTTGGTCGGAGAACGGACTGGCGGGGATGGAATCGGGATCGACCCGCTGATCGCCTCCTTGCCCCATAGCGGCTACGCCTTCCGCTTGCCTGCCGTCATGGGCTTAACCTCGTCGGGAGTCATTAATGAAGAGCGGCAGACGGAGCCCGATATGGAAGTCAGTGCCGTCAAGACCGGGAATCTGCTGGAAGACCCTGCTGTAGAGGCCGTGATTCAGGAGGAGAAGAAGCACAGGTAGCCACAGAGGTGAAGAGAGCTAATTTTCGGAAAAGTTCCATGCCCGCCCTTGCTCTTGGGATGGACCTGTGTTAGGATAGGGATAACTTTGACAGAACGGAGGGTCACCGATGATTGACATGGCAACCATCTTCCGCTTGGGAAGAATCCGATTGAACGTATATGACACTAACTGAATAGTGCTCATTTGCTCTGCCTGTGTGCAGAGTGATCGGGAATGGTCTGCCTTGGTTGCTCAGAGGAACCCTAATATGTTGCGCGACAGAAGAGGGAGGGACGATGCCTGCCTCTTTTGTTGTGCCTATATGACGCAGCACCTGCCAGGAACGAAGCGCTGGATGAAGCCGCTTCTTCTTCGGCGAACGCCTTCTTTCGTGCGCCCGCCTGCTCCGTAACGGGAGTCTGCTGGCCGCGATCGGCCTTCGCTCTTACTCGGATATTGGCGGGATAGAAGGCTTGCGGGGTGACCGTGATTTCACGCGTGCCGTGAGGGGTATCCTTATATGCAGGGATGCGCTGCTATGCTCCTCTGCAAGCGGCTCCGTTGCGGGGCTCGTCTTCCGATGACTCGAAGCACAGGCGGAATGCCTGTGTTTTTTTGTATTGCTACTCATGATTTACAATAATGATGATCCGTGCTCAAGCGGGACTTGAGTGCGGCAACGGGGGAATAAAGTATGGAACAACTTACGATACAGCCGCAAAAAGCGGTGCTGGCCGGCGTAAATCTGAATCATCAGACGGACTTCGACTATTCGATGGAGGAACTGGCGAATCTGGCCGCAGCCTGCGGCGTGGAGGTCGTCGGCGTCGTGACGCAGAACCTGAGCAAGGTCAACACGACGCATTATATTGGCACTGGCAAGCTGCAGGATGTGACGATTATGCTGAATCAGCATGAGGCGGACATGGTCATTTTCAATGATGAGTTATCTCCTTCGCAGCTTCGCAACCTGGAAAAGGATCTCGACTGCAAGGTCGTCGATCGCACGCTGCTTATCCTCGATATTTTCGGCGAGCGGGCCAAGACGAAGGAGGCGCAGCTTCAGGTGGAAGTGGCGGAGCTGCAGTATATGCTGCCGCGCCTGGTCGGTCTCCGCGAATCGCTGGGCCGTCAGAGCGGCGGGGTCGGCACGAAGAACAGAGGGGCGGGGGAGAAAAAGCTGGAGCTGGATCGCCGCCGGATTGAGGAGCGGATTACCGCGCTGAACAAGGAGCTGGAGATACTTGTCGCCCACCGCCAGACTCAACGGAAGAAGCGGAAGAAAACCGAGCTTCCGGTCGTATCGCTCGTCGGTTACACGAACGCGGGCAAGTCGACGGTGATGAACACGCTGGTGGAGCTGTTCACCGATTCGAAGGACAAATTCGTGTTCGAGAAGGATATGCTCTTCGCCACGCTGGACACGTCTGTTCGCAGCATTGATCTGGAGGACAACAAGACATTCCTGCTGACCGATACGGTCGGCTTCGTCAGCAAGCTGCCGCATCATCTCGTCAAGGCGTTCCGCTCGACGCTCGAGGAAGTGAAAGAGGCGGACCTGCTGGTCCATGTCGTCGATTTCTCCAATCCGGAGTACGAGCAGCATATCCGCATCACGAACGAGACGCTGAAGGCGATTGGGATCGAAGGGATTCCGATGATCTATGCGTACAACAAGATCGACCTGAAGGAAGGCGCCATTCCCGAATCGCAGGATTCGATTATTTATATGGCTGCCAAGCGCAAGCAGGGCATCGATGAGCTGCTCGCCGCCATTCGCGCCCATGTGTTCAAGGATTATGTGAAATGCGAAATGCTTATTCCCTATGATCAGGGACAGCATGTGTCCTACTTGAATGAGCATGCGAACGTCCTCGCGACCGAATACGAGGAGCTGGGGACGAAGCTGACGCTGGAATGCCGTCAGAGCGATTATCAGAAATTTGCGCAGTATGTGTGCGAGGCCTAAGCCTAGGCTGAACCGAACAGAGCCGCTTCCTTGACTATCGTCAGGGGCGGCTTTTTTGCATAGTCGGGTTGGGAGGAAGAGGGGGATGAGGCGGTTCGCGCTCAGGCCCGGTTCGAACGCTGCATATGGCGGTATTTCAAGGGCGTACAGCCCGTCAACTCCTTGAAAATGCGCCCGAAATGGGTCAGGCTCTCGAAGCCGACCCGTTCCGCGATAATCCCCATCTTGGCATCGGTATCCCGCAGCAGGAGGCGCGCTTCCTTGATGCGTACGTTGTTCACGTATTCGACCAGCGTGAAGCCGGTGCTGTCCTTGAACATTTTGCAGAAGTATGAGGGACTGATATAAAACTGCCGGGAAATCGAATCCAGCGTAATGCGCTGGCTGTAGTTCTCGTTGATGAAGTTGACGATGGCGATGCTTTTGGGATGGACCTGCTGCGGGCAGGCTGCATGCTGGTGTTGGCTGCTGTCTGCCTTGCGCTTCAAATAGATGAGCAGCTCCATAAGCAAAATTTTGACATAATACGCATAGCCCGGGGGCTGGCGCAGTGATTCATGCACCATCCGGTCGAACAGCCCCTCTACCGTGCTCTGCTCGCTGCCGTCGAGACGGAGCAGATGCGTATCGGCCTGGAAGGTAGAGAACACGTCGAAATCCCCTTCCTTCGGGAGCAGGTCCGCGATGAATTCCCGCTTGAACTGAAGCGTGATGCGTTCGAAGGCTGCGCCGCTCGAATTGACCAGCTTGTGAATCTCGTTGACGTTAATGAACAGCAGCATGCCGCTCACCAGATGGTAGGTCTTATCCCCGACGAAGTACGATAATTCGCCCGAGACAAGATAGAAAATCTCATAGGCGTCATGGTAATGACGCGAAGGCATGCTGGAACGGATCTTCCGTTCCCGGCTAATGTCGAAGATATCCGATTCATAGAAATTCGTCTCTTTGGCATCGGTCGTATCCAAGGCGATCAGCTCCATTGGGTTGATGTGCATCAGTGTACCGCAGGATCGGAGGGAAAACAAGGATATACCAGCGGAATCAGGCCTAGATTCAACATATATTATTATTGTTGTCTTTTGTCAGTTCATGAGTCGAAAGAATTAGGAAAAATGTCATAACATCTGAATTTTCTTATAGTAAAATAGGCGGGTATGGTGGTATATTTAGACATATAGAAAAAGGGGGTCTTATCTTGAGAAAGAAATCAGCAGCCATCAGTGTGGCAACACTTCTTCTAGGGATGACGGTGGCTGGATGCAGCGGCGGCGATTCCGCGACGGCCGAGCTGGAGAAGAAAATAGCGGCATTGGAGAAAGAAAATGCGGAACTGAAAGCAACCTTGGGCAATGCGGATGCGAGTAAAGCCGATGGAGAGAAGAAGGAGAACGCAGGCAACGACAGCGCCGGCAAGTCAGAGGAGACGTCTGACAAAGATTCTGCTCCGGCAGACAAAGCCAAAAGGATCGAAGCGAAAAAGCCGCTCGAAATCGCTGATTTTGCCGAGCTGACCATTCAAGGAGCGAAGCTCGGCAACAAGATTACGCCGCCGAACCCGGACAGCTTCTACTCCTATTATGAAGTGAAGGATGCTTCCAACACCTACTTCGACACCGTGATCAAGGTCAAGAGCTTGCTCACCGAAGGGAAATCGGCGGATGAGTTCGTTTCGGTCAAGGTCATCTACGATAATAAATATGAATATAACGCATTTTCCACGATCGAGGATAAAGGCGGGGCGGACTTTACCTATACCAATATTACCAGGATCGAACCGCTGAAAACGGGCACGCTTCATTTCATTGCCGAGGTGCCTGCCGAAGTGGCGAAGGACAAGAAGCCGATCCAGGTCATCATCTCCAGCAACGGTGAGGATTATACATATACTTATCGTTAGAAAATGTTCCATCTTGCGTGCAAGATGGTATATCGAATCGAATTCTGCATCCAAGTGCGGGCCTCCAGAAAGTAAGTTTTCCTGAGAGGTTCGCATTTTTATTTTATCCGGCTCACCGGCCTGCGAGACGACAAGGTGTTCTTCTTCTGCTGCGGGCTGTATGAGCGTCTCGCCCGCAATGGGCAAGCCGCTTCGCATCGTACGGGAGCCCCGGGGGCTGAACCGGTAAAATACAAGGCATGGCCCCGGCCGATGCAGGCATACAATCTATCAATCGGATGTGAACCCTATTGAATCGAGGAGGCCGGTTGGATGAAGAAGACAGGGATTGGGTTGCGCATAGGCCTGCTGGCCGGGGCAGTGGCGCTTGCCTTGGCGCCGGGCGCTGCGAGCCTGGCGGCTGCGGCGGCTGGCGGTTCTGACGCGGCAGAGCCGGGAGACCGAATTGCGGCCATGAAGCAGGACGAACGGGCTCAGTACTTCGAGCAAGCGGAGAAGAGACTGGCCGAAGCGGAACGGAAGCTCGCGCAATCGAAGGCGCTGTATCTGGACGTTCCGTATTCCAGCATCGACAGCAAGCTGCTTGACGCGAAGCTGGCTTACGCCCGGGCCGCCTCGGACGATAGCGAGCGCGACGCCGCGCAGCTCAGCCAACAGGTGGCGGCGTTGGAACGGTTCCTGACGGAGGCGGAGCATTTGAATACGGAGTCCCGGAAGGTGGAGCTGCGCGGCATCCGGCTGCGGGTAAGCCCGAGCCCGGGCGATAACGAGGCCGGCCGGGTGCGGGAGCGGCTGGAGCGCATCAAGGCCGCGCATTTCAACGCGGTCTATCTGGAGACCGCGGATCGGGTGGGAGCGGAGTCGGATCAGGGCTCGAGGGCGAAACCGAGTGCGACTGTGAGCGCGTCCGGGACCGCAAATCCGGACGAGGCCGTGAACCCGGCCGCGAATCCGGGTGTGACTGCGCCGAACGCGAGTCTGGAAGCGTCCGCGAAACCGAGTGCGAGCCCGGGCGTGATCGCGAACCCGAGCGCGAGTGCGGCCGCGAACCCGCTCCCCGCAAGCCCACCGCCAGCGACGAGCCTTACGTTAGATGTTATGCAGGTGTACATCGATGAGGGGGTAAAACTCGGCTTGGCCGTTTATGCCGGGGAAGCCGGCCCGTTCGGCGGCAAGCAGGGTGCTGCCATTGCGGACATCCGCATCGGCGCGGAGACGGAGCCGGCGGCGGTAAGGGAGCTGATTCGGCAGAATGGAGCGGATCATGGCCTTGGCGCGATCATCACGGGGGAAGAGGAGTTCTTCGCTGGCGGTTATGAACGCGAGCTGTGGTTCGGCCTGTACCGCAACCAGGCGGTCCTGCCGGAACGTGACGCTACGAAGCCGGTCCGCGTACTGCTGGAGCAGATGTCCCGCAAGGTGGGCGCGATCTATGTCCCGTTCGGCGGGATGAGCGGAGCCGCTGCGGAACGATATAAGCCGCTGCTGGACCTGCTGGCGTCGTCGCTCTCGCGCACGCCTCAATGGAGTGGCAATGCCGCCGCTTCGATGCGGGATACCTTGATTCAGCTGCGGGAATATATTCACCAGGACACGGAAGTGAAGGAAGAAGTGCGGAACCGGATGGACGAGGATATCGATCAGTGCATCGAGCTGTTGGATGCGCATTTGGCAGCACATCGAGAAACGGGGCGATGAGGCGGCGCGGGCTTTTTGCAAGGGGGGTAAGGGTGGTGCGTTTGTAAGCGCTCTATTGAGAGGGATGCATTGCAAGAGGCTGACCTCTTCTACTGCGGCGAGCTTGAGCTGCTGTGATGCAAGCTGATCTGCTGCGCTGCAAGCGGCTGAGCCGCCACGGCTCTGCGCGCGGCCAGGGCCAATCCTGCAAAAGTGCAGCAATCGTCTCATTGGTGAGCCCCCGATGCGCCAATCCTGCAAAAGTGCAGCATTTTGCCCGTCGAATCGCGGAATGAAGCAGAACCGCGTGAAATTGATGTACTTTTACAGGAATTCCTGCTTCGATGCGCATTTTACGGTGAAAATCCTGCTCCTGCGCAGGAATTTTATCCCGCCGTACCGGCAACCCAACAGCAGACGCATCAAGTCGCGAAGGATGAAGGAGATGTGTGTTCGGATACGCTAAGATACGGTAGGATACAGAGGATATAGTGGATACTATACGACACGGAGGACACTGGAGGATACTTTCGATCCGGTAGGAAGCGGCGGGATAACAGCTACGGTACAGTAACAGAGATCCCAGACAAAAGAACGGAAGAATAGAACGGCATGTCTGCGGCATGCCGTTCTTCGGCGTTCCGGGCTTCCGTTACGAATGCAAGCGGTCTCGGCGCGGTTACGGGCGCCAGGCCCAAGCCCAGAAGGGGCCGCTGCCGCCCGCCAGAGCCCGGCCGCTGCCGCCAGGCCCCGGCCGCGGCGGTGCTTGCCCGCCGGTCGGGCTTTTTATTGGCCGACGAGCACGAAGACGTTGCGGTCCGGCGCCTCCATGACGGCCACATGGCCCGATTCCGTCGGAAAAGGCTTGCGAATCCAGCTGATATCGGTTCTGACGGACAGTGCTTCATAAGTTTCGCGGACGTCTTCGACATAGAATTCAATGTCGGCCGTCTGGAGATCGGGATTATTCTGCAGGACGAGCTCGGAGCTTTTGTCGTCCGGGAACTTCATTCCGGCCAAGGTCCATGTTCCGCCGTCGCCGAGAGGCCGCTCGATGCGCCAATGCTCCGTCAAGCCGAGCGATTGGTAGAACTCGATCGAGGTCTCGATGTTTGCGGTGTACAGAGCGACGCATTCCAGTCTTTTGAACATAGTTGTTATTCCTCCTAGCAGTTGTTGTGCCGTGCTTGTGTCTACTGTATCATCTATATACGTCATAATTTGTCGTAGATAGAAAAGAAGTTGTCCCCATGAATGCAGAACACGGCGCGTTCACGATGGATGTGCCGGGAACAGAAGAGGAACGATGCATGCAAAAAGCGAAAAGGCTGATCGAGTTAATGATGCTTATCAACAAAAAACAGCAATTTACGGCGCGCGATTTGGCGGAAGCATGCGGCGTATCGCTGCGAACCATCCAACGAGATCTGCGCGACCTGGAGGAGCTGGGCGTGCCGCTGTATGCCGAATTCGGGCCTAAGGGCGGTTACAGGCTCCTCAAGGAGAAGCTGCTGCCCCCGCTGACGTTCACGGAGAACGAGGCGGTTGCGATGTTCTTCGCCTATCAGTCGCTGCACAACTACGCGTCAATACCGTTCGGGGAGGAGGCCGTCTCGGCGCTGAGCAAGTTCTACAATGTTCTGCCCCCGAACGCGAAGCGGACCATCGACCGTCTGAAGGACTGCATTCAATTCTGGACCCCGCGGAGAGAGCAGGAGGCTCCGTTTTTGCAGCAATTATTGGAGGCGGCTGTCGAGCGGCAAGTCATTGCGATCCGCTACGATTCGGCGCAGGGAGAGAATGAACGTGACATCGTGCCACTTGGGTTATATGCGCATAACGGCTATTGGTATTGCCCGGCCTATTGCTTCCGGAAGCAAGCCTACCGCTTGTTCCGAGCGGACTATATCAGAGCGCTGGAGTCGCGGGAGCCATTGGAGCCAGAGATGCGGAGGCAGATTAAGAAGTTGATAACGCTCGAGCAATGGTTCCTGCCGCCTGAACGGCAGCATACCGTATCGCTGCGGGTGGAATTGACCCGCTTGGGGGTGAGGAAATGCGAGGCCGATCCATGGCTCGATAAAGCGATCACGCGGCATGAAGACGGAACGGGCACGATCGAGACCCGTATTGGCGAGGGCGAGATCGGATACTATGCGGAGCGGATATTCGGCTTGGGCACGGATGCCTTCGTTAAGGAGCCTCCCGAGTTGATCAACACCATCGTAGACAAGCTGGAGCAGCTTCGCAGCCGGTACGGTGCTAATCAGGCTTAGGGCATCAAGCCATAAGCTCAACATGAAAATGAAGCAAAACCATGAACGGAAACCGACCGGAGAAGGAACGGCAAAAGACTGGCTCCTGCCGGCGATTCGAGATATGATGAATTTATTCGAAGCAAGACTTGTGCTGGCGTGGAAGAACTGCGCGACAGTACTTACGTTTCCTGGTATCATCATCATGATAGGATTGTCAGGGCATACGGCGGGAGTGACAGGGCTGAGCCGACAGCAGAGACGGAGGTCAGAGGACGATGGGAGACAACAATATCACGGCGGCGATGATTCAATCGGTAACCTTGGATGACGTGAACGATACGCTGGTCATCCTGGACCAGACCATGCTGCCGAACGAGAAAGTATTTCTCAGGCTCAAGGAATTGAAGGATATTTGGGACGCGATCTACCATCTCAAGGTACGAGGCGCTCCGGCGATCGGCATTGCCGCGGGGTACGGACTGTACCTGGGCGTCAAGGCTTCGGCGGCGGCGACGAAGGAAAAGCTGGCCGAAGATTTTGAGCGGGTCAAGGACTATCTCGCTTCCTCCCGTCCGACGGCGGTGAACCTGTTCTGGGCGCTGGATCGGATGGAGTCGCGCTTCCAGCGTGAGCTGAGTGGAAGCATCGCCGAGATCAAGGAAGCGCTGCGGCAGGAAGCGGAAGCGATCCGGGCCGAGGATGAGCAAGTCTGCGAGCAGATCGGCCGGCATGCCTTGTCCCTGCTGAAGCCGGGCTGGGGCATCTTGACGCACTGCAACGCGGGGGCGATCGCGACGGCCAAATACGGCACGGCGCTGGCGCCCATCTATTTGGGCGAGGAGCAGGGGTACGGCTTCAAGGTGTATGCCGACGAGACGAGACCGCTGCTGCAAGGCGCGCGGCTGACAGCATGGGAGCTGCAGCAAGCGGGCATCGATGTCACGCTCATCTGTGACAACATGTCTTCCATCGTCATGAAGGAAGGCAAGATTCAAGCCGTCCTGGTCGGCTGCGATCGCGTGGCGGCCAACGGAGATACGGCCAATAAGATCGGCACGTCGGCGGTAGCGATTCTGGCGAAGCACTACGGCATTCCGTTCTATGTGTGCGCGCCGTTGTCCACGGTCGATCTGCGGTGTGCGACAGGCGACGACATTCATATCGAATTGCGTCCGGATGAAGAGATTACGAGCAAATGGTATGAAAAGCCGATGGCCCCGGAAGGGGTCAAAGTGTATAACCCGGCCTTCGATGTGACCGATCATGAGCATATCACGGCGATTGTTACGGAGAACGGCATTGCTTACCCGCCGTTCGCGGACAGTCTGCCCGCTATGTTCGCGAAGCGGAAATAACACCAGAAATGCAGCAGCCAGGCTCAGCATAGTGAGCCTGGTTTTTTGAGTTAATGCATAATAGTGACGAAATGGAAGAGGCAGCGTTTGCGCATTTGTGGCTTTTGCCGCCTCACAGGATCCGGATTGATGCTTTAACATCGCGGCATGCAAGAGTTCGATGTTCGAGGCTCCCGTTCAGTCCGTTCAGCCAGTATGATCCCCGCTCAGCTCTCCTCCGATGTCATGCAGATAATTCGGAACCGGGTTCACCGGATATTGGCCGAAGGGCAGGATATAGGTTTCATGCCCCAACGGCCCGCCCCATTTTCGTTGATAGTAGCTATGGTACAGCGGAAATGTCACCTGATGGAGCAGCGTCAAGTACGGATCGGACTTCACCGTTGAGGCCCCGTCATTATAATGGGTTACGCCCAGGCCGGTATGGGCGATCTCGTACCCGGAGAGAAGCACCCTGCGGTACCAGTCCTGATCCGAGAAATACATCGGCAGCGCCGTGTCCCACGGTCCCGCGGCCTTCACGGCCTCCATCCGGAATGCCGCCAGCGTATCGAGGTTGGTAAACGCGAGGCCCCATCTTTGTCCTTCTTGCAGCCAGCGGTCCAACATGGCCAAAAAGGCTTCGGGTGTCCCCTCATGCGCTTCCGCGTCGCTGTGCATATAGAAGACGGCATCGCACTTCCGTTCCGCTCCCCAAGACTGCAGCAGGTTCTGCGACTGGCTGTGCGACAAGGGAACGGGCGGGACATAGACCGTGACCATCGAAGACAAGCCGGGAGTCCGGCGCAGCTCTTGCCCGGGCGAATTGTCAATCACGACCGTGTGCGGCCAATAGTGCCGTATGCTGCCTACCGCCCGGTACAGCAAGTCCAGCCGATTGACATAGAAAATGCCAACAATAAACTTCACGTATCTCCCTCCCTGCAGAGCTTGCCGGTTCAGCCGAGTTTTTCTACATACAATGCAGCCGCGAACCAATCCGCTTGTGGATTTGAGAATAAATAGGAGCCCAATATGAAAACAGGCATGTTCCGTGTCGCCCCTCCATTCAAGAAATTTCCCCCTCGCCAAGAGAAATTTATCCCATCAATTGTGACAAGGGACAAAAATATTTAACATTTACATTAATATTACATTTAGAGGTAAAATGACCCAAACTAAAGACTGCATTTGAAAAATCGCTATGTATTCGTTTTCTTGGATATTCATGCGGTTTTACTTTTGCATGCCAATTAGGATAGGTTTGATAGAGGAAATGGCTTAATCTGTAAAGTAAGGAGGCGAGAGGAGATGTTCCCGTTTGTTGAGATCGGCGTCAAGGAAGCTTGGCCCTGACCTCAAAAAACGAGCAGTGCACCCAGAAATCAGCTGAATGTTAGAGAGAAAAAGGAGTGAGTGCCATGCAGTACATTTTTTATGGAACAGCTGTTACGTTTCTGGTGTTTCAACTTCTGTATACGATCATTCCGCTGCTGTGCAGCAAGGTGAAAAAGCTGAATCCCGATCTTGCTGAAAAGTCGATTTCGGTGCTCGTTCCCGCTTACAACGAGGAGCTTACGATCAAGAATTGCATTGATGCCATGACGGGCCTGCATTATGCGAACTATGAAATCATCATCATTAACGACGGTTCCAAGGACGCCACCTTCGCCAGGCTGGACGAGCTGCTGGAATTGGAGCCGGATGATCGGGAACCGGACAATAAGCTGGATTATAAACCGATCAAGGGATTTTACCGTTCCCGGCGGTATCCCCGGATTTTTGTCATCGACAAGCTGAATGGCGGCAAGGCGGACTCCCTCAATGCGGGCATCGATTGCGCTGCGTCAGATATCGTCATTACGCTGGATGCGGATAGCATGCTGGAAGCGAACGCGTTGAAATATGTGAATCAATATTTTCATCAAGACGATGTGATTGCACTGGGCGGCACGGTCAAGATCGTCCAGGGAGCAGAGAAGCAGAATGGCGTCATCGTCGAGAGATTCCGGGGCAGGGGGCTCATTAAGAGCCAAATTATCAATTATATTCACGGCTTCTATGTCCGCAAATTAACGCAATCCGTTTTTAATTCGATTGTTGTCATTTCAGGCGCATTCGGCGCTTTTTACAAGGATATATTGGTACAAGTGAACGGGTTCCGCAGCACGGTGGGGGAAGACATCGACATTACATTGAAAATCCATGAGTATATGAAGGCGAATCAGTTGAAGAAAAAGCTGGTGTATGCGCCGGAAGCGGTCTGCTATACCGAATGTCCGGAGAATCTGCCGAACTTCTACAAGCAGCGCATCCGGTGGCAAAAAGCATTTGTCGACTGCATTTTAATTTACTGGTCGAAGCTGTCGCACAAATTTTCCTCCGGCGTAAGCGTGTTTTTTGCGATCGACGGATTTATGCTGGGCACCTTCTCGGCGTTCACGACGCTATTTTATTTGTCCCAGGCTCTCATCGCAGGCGGAAATGTCATTCATGCGCTTATTTTTCTGCTGATCAGCCTGGTGTTCAATGCGGCCCAGATCCTTATTTCCTTATACTTATGCAAAAAATTTGGCAGCACTTATTCTTTCAAGGACTATGTGAAAATGTTCCTGTTCAGCCAATACGAATTGCTTACTTACCGGAATTTGCTGCTCTACATTAATATTGCCGGCACGTTCAAATATTTCGACAATGATGAAGGCTGGGGCTTCGTCGAGCGCAAAGGCGTCGCCGCGATTAGCCAGAACATCGCTGCCGGATCAAATTAATGGAATGGGGGAGCACGCATGAGCAGCGTTTTTCACAATAAACGGATTTTATATGTAGATATATTGCGGATTCTGTCTATTATCGCCGTCATTATTTTGCATTTTACCGCGGAATTGTTGACCAGCTCGAATGATTTCAACACCTCCTCATGGTGGATCAGCAATCTGTTTAATTCGATCTCGCGCTTTGCCGTTCCGGTATTCTTCATGATTAGCGGGGCGATGATTCTGAGAACCGAGATCCGATCCTATCCGGAGTTCTATAAAAAGAGAGTCGTCCCCTTGCTCATACCGCTTGTGAGCTGGTCGCTCATTTATGGCTTGTATAACCAATACTATATTTTACAAAGCAAGATGAACGCCTACGAGTTCGTGCTGGACTTCGGCTATCGGCTGCTGACGGACAGAACCTATGTGCATTTGTGGTTCCTGTATGCCATTATCGCGATTTACATGACAGTTCCCTTAATCAGCAAATTAATCAAAACTTGCAGTGAGCGGGATCTGCGATATTATGTGCTGCTGTGGTTTATCGTCAGCATCGCGTATCGGTTCATCTCCGATGCCGTCTTTCGCGCTACGGATCAATATATCAACATTCCGATTATGAACATCCCGTTTTTCATGGGGTTTCTGGGCTATTTTATTTTGGGATATTATCTCTTTCATTACGATCTTCCGCTGCGGGCGAAAAATATCGTGTTCAACCTCGGCATTGTCTCCTTCTTCCTGAGTCCGGTGGCGACATATTTTGTATCGCAGCGGAGCGGCGTGCTGGATGAGATGTTCTACGGCAACTATTCCATCACCACCTTCTTCATGGCGGCAGGCATGTTTATTTACTTCAAAGAAAAAGAAGAGCGGATCAGCGAAAAAGTGAATCATAAAATCCAGAAATTAATCAGCTCGCTCTCCAAGGCCAGCTTCAGCATCTATTTGATCCATTTGCTGATCGAAATGCTGGTGTCCGGCCGAACGGAAGTGCAGGCGACGGTGCTGGAGGCGGCGATCAGTTTGCTCGTCAATATTGCAGTTATTTTTAGCATCAGCTACATCACCGTCAAGGTGCTTAATCTGAATAAAGTGGTCACATACGTACTATTCGGCGGAAGAGGGTAGAGCGATGAAAGTGAACCTGTTGACGAAATGCTTTATTGTTGTGCTGCTGGCCGGCATGGGCCTGTACTTTTATCAAATCTCGAGCGCGGAGGATCGCAAAGTCACGGCGGTCTATGTGGAAGCGTGGAAAGATTACAAAAATATCAAGCTGTCGGACAAAAATGTGGACATTGCGTTTATCGCCTTTGCCAAGATCGATGGCACGAATATTTATTTTCATGAAGACGGAACGACCAATGACCAGATCAAAGAAAACATTAAAAAGCTGAAAGAGCATAATCCGAAAACCAAAATGGTATTGGCGATAGGCGGCTATGGCGCGGATGGCTTCTCTGACGCTTCCTTGGACGGCAACCGCTACCTGTTCACCGAGAGCATTATCAATATGGTGAAGGAGCTGGAATTGGACGGTGTCGATATCGATTGGGAATACCCGGCGTTCCACGCTTGGAATACGCAGAAGGCACGCCCCGAGGATACGCAAAATTTTACGAGTCTAATGAAGGAATTGCGAGAGAAGCTGTACCGGCTGCCGCACCCAAAGAACAAAAAGTATCTGCTCACCTTCGCTTCCGGCACCCAGGACTGGTACTTCCAAAATGTCGAGGTCAAAAAAGTCGAAAAGTACGTCGATTACATCAACGTGATGACCTACGACTTCACTGGCAGATGGTCGGACACGACCGGGTACAACTCCAATCTGTATCCGGATCGCGGCAACAAAGCCAAGCACAGCATCGATCAGGTCATCACGATGTACCTGGACCATGAGATTGACAGCAAAAAGCTGCTGCTCGGCGTCCCTGCCTACTCCTACGGCTGGAAGGACGTGAAGAGCAAGACGGATGGCGCCTTTTCCCCCGGCAAGCCGATCGATATCGACAACACGGATCTCAGCTACAAAACGATCGAGAAATCTTACTTGAACAAAAACGGCTACAAGCGCTACTACGACGATCATGCCAAGACGGCCTACCTCTATAACGGCAACACCTTCATCAGCTATGAGGACAAAGAAGCCCTGGCGGAAAAGGTGAAATACATCAAAGCCAAAGAGCTGGGCGGGGCGATGGTCTGGGAATACTCGCAGGACGCGGAGGACGGGATTGTGAAGTTTTTAGGGGAGAAGTTGAATAAGTGATGAGATAAACTACAAATGGACTAGAGGAGCGCGAATATCGTGCTCCTTTTTTGTAGTTAATGCAGTCATAGGAATAGTGGTCCTTGTGAAAAACTTTTCCCGCTGGCTTGTGACGGATGGACTTATTTTTCTGAAAATAGGAGCGGTTGCCGCTGGGGTTGTTGTGGTGGTGAGAGTTCTCATAAAGAAAAAGAATGCCAGACTCATGATGGAAGAGAAAATAAGATAGGCTGAAAAAGATACGCTTAAGCTGGCTGCCCGGCGCAGCGGCTATCTTACGGCGGTGGACCTGACGCTGTATAGCGACATGACCTTGAAGGAGTCGGAGCGCATGCTGGAGCGGCTAAAATCTCAGGGCGTGTGCTCCCTGCGGGTTGCCGGCAATGGAACTTTTGTCTATGAATTTGAATCGATACTGACCTATGAGGAAAGAGACAATCAGAACGGGTTTGATAGAGGGGGCCGTAGGGTACAAATCTTACTCAGAAGTACGCTTGGGGTTGCAGGGTGCCTTAGTAGGAAATGTCGTCGTTTTCTTCGATGAGGTCAATAATCTCCCGAATATCGTCGATGCCCAGCGCGTCGGCGATTTTTTCGATATGGGCGAAATTGATGTTTGCGCGTTTGCCATTCGACAGTTCACTTAGCGCAGCATGGCGGACATCTGCTAAGCGGGACAATTCCCGCAGAGAAATTCCGTGTTTTGTGGTTAGATCAGCAATTTTTACTACCACTTTTTTGCCCATTTCGGTGTCCTCCAAACTTACATGATTTGACTATACGCATCAACGTACCATATAATAAGTTTTGACCTGGTACGCATACGCGTATAATTGAAGGGGACAAGAAATAATGGAGGAAATATCATGCCAGACTGGGTTAAGGAAGCGCTTTGTCAGCGTCTTGAACTGCTTACAGCGAATGCCGAGATGTTACATGATGTCCTTCTACTAAAGAACAAATTACATCGGTTAGAGCATCTATTCATAGACCAATTGGATAATCCGGGAGAGAAAAAATTTTATCATGAATGGTTAGCTTTACACGAACAGATCGTATCACTTCAAAAGAGCTGGCTTTATGCTAAGGGGGTTCAGGACGGGGTGAAGATGATGATTTTTCACCAAAGATCAGAGCAGGACTTAAACGCGGATGAATAACAGAGTAAAGTGTTTACATAATCAATGTGTTGCTCAACGGTCACTAGACTGTTGAGTTTTTTATGTTTTGCATCATAAATCGACATGGAAAGAGGAACTTCTTCCAAAATCTCGAAACATAATATATAAGTCTTCAGATATAGTCTTACGTTCCTAGCGGGAAGAATTCTTTTATCGTAACATTCCTATAACTAACAACCAAAATATTTTCATTCAGGTGAACGCCATGACTTTACCAGTTGAACTCCAGAATATTTTCAAGGTCAAACAAAAATCATATAAAATGGTCCTAATCCTAGCATTGTTGTCAGAGATGAAGGAATTAGGTCAAAGTAAGGTGCCGTTTGTTCAAGTTAGAGAACGCTTCTTAGGTATGTTACAGGAACGCGAACGACATGGCCAGCGTGTAGATGTGCCACCATTAAGTGTGGGAGCCCAATGGAAAGAAATAAAAGTGAGTCAACTCCATACGATTATCGATAATCCCCTTAACGCGTTATCCCATATCCTTGAGCGTGATAAATTAGAGCAAACGCTAGGATTTAAGCCTGATCTACTCAGTCAGTGGAGTGAGCAAGTGCTTGATGAGCTTCGGCAATATACTGAACGTGAATTAGAAGAATTTTATCAAGAACCTGATCATGGCTGGTCCTTACGAGAAGCCCTTCAACACGTCATGGCTAATTATCTACAGGCTAAGACAGAGCAGTTCAAGGGTAACCATTTAGGCAACATGGTACGTAGAACGATTCCAAGCGAGTTAAAAGGATTCTCGTTTATCTATGAACAATTAAAGGTTCAAGGCTCAGTTGGACAAGGGAACTGGGCTAATATTCCTTGGATTGCAATTATGGATAGTCGTGTAACCAGGACCACGCAACGTGGAGAGTACATTGTGTACCTTTTTGCGGAAGATATGAGTGCAGTCTATTTAACATTTATGCAAGGGGTTACGATTCCTTTACGGGATTATGGGAAGGTAGAAGGTTATAAATATCTTCGACATAGAGTTGAAGAATTACGAGAACAATTACCTTTGATAAGGATGAATAAAGATGACAATATTCAATTAACATCAGGCGGTCTTGGCTATGACTACCAAGTGTCCACTGTCGCGTACTACCGCTACGATCGAGATCAACTTCCTGATGACGAGCAACTCATAGCCGACTTACAAAATGTTGTTGCGAACTACAGGCAATACGTGGAGGAGCAAATGAACCAAGAGCAAATAATTTACGATGAAACAGAGGAAGACCAGGAACATATTGAAAAGCCTCTCATCGTCGCTGATGAGCTACAACGTATTCAGGCGTATATTCGCCACAAAGGCTTCTCCTACCCTGAAAACCTTATCGCGAACTTCTACTTATCTTTGAAGACGAAGCCGTTTGTTATTTTGGCAGGGGTGTCAGGTACAGGAAAAACGAAACTCGTAAAGCTGTTTGCAGAGGCGTTAGGAGCAACAGTAGGCAATCAGCAGTTTACGCTTATTCCCGTACGGCCGGATTGGAACGATCCTTCTGATTTGATAGGCTACAAGGATTTGTCTGGATCGTTTCGTCCGGGACCACTTGCTTTAGCGTTGGAAGAAGCGTTGAAGCCTCAGAATTGCCACAATCCCTATTTTATTTGCTTGGATGAGATGAACCTGGCACGGGTAGAGCATTACTTTAGTGATGTACTTAGCGTGCTAGAGACGCAGGAATGGCAAGCCGATCGCATTGTAACAACGCGCCTTCTTCAGCCGGAGATGCTACTGCAGGAGGAAGAACGGGCTCGCTTCAGTAATTTACATATACCTGAAAACGTCTACTTGGTTGGAACGGTGAACATGGATGAGACGACACATCCTTTTAGTAAAAAGGTTTTAGACCGGGCCAATACCATCGAGTTCAACTATATTGCTCTCGATCAATACCCTGACCTTGAGGAATCGGCTGAGTTACTTGTAGAGCATTCTGTATCCAATATTTTTCTGCGTAGCGAGTATTTGCAGTTAGTTGATGTCTATCATGAACATCGAGAGTTCGTTCAGTTAGTCACAGAAAAGTTGGTCCGAATCAATCAAATTCTCGAGCCCATTCATGCACAAATCGGTTTCCGGATTCGGGATTCGGTATGCTTCTATATGATTTATAATAAGCAGTTCGGATTAATGAGCGAAGACGAGGCTTTTGACCACCAGTTGCTGCAAAAGATTCTTCCCCGAATTCAGGGTAGCAGTATGTCGATTAAGCGTGCACTGCTTTTGCTCATGAAGGAGGCATTAGGGACGGACTTCTCAATCAATGAACTTATGGAGGATTCATCCCCATTGTATCTGCAACAAGATTGGGCCCAAGCACGTTATCCACGGAGTGCACGGAAGCTAGGCTTCATGTTAGGGAGGTTAGAAGAGGATGGCTTCACCTCATTCTGGCTCTGTTAAGGAAGTCGTGGAGCTCCTACGGATTGAAACGAACTTGTTTACTTTGTACATTCAAGGGAAACCATTTCATCCTACGGTAGAGACGCTCCAACTGCACCGTAATTCTCAGCAAGAGTGGGTGGATTCATATGTTCACGTTACCGCTTCTTCGCAGATTCAAGTTGAAGGCATTCATCTGTATTCCCCCGTCGATGGAGAAATGCGACTCTGGCAAGAAGGTGACGCTTGGGTACCACTCTTCTATGAGACACAAGCTTATGAGCTAGTTGTAGAAAAAAAGGGTGATCTACCGCTTACGTTCTATCACGAGCACCTTCAGCTACGTGAGGCAGTCAGACCGTTGGGGAGCCGTATTTTGTCAGGTATTCTACGGTTTACGAACGAAATTGGACTCACCGAGTTGGAACTTCAATTGTATGGAGAAATGCTGGTGTGTATCCAGCTCGAGATTTTCCCTTCCAAACTGGATTATAAACATGACTACCTGCTTATTTTAAATGATGTGAATGCTCAAATTTCGAACCTAGCGTTTGATTTTTTGCGTAAAACATTTCATTTCAGTGGTCTCAAGGAGACGAAGCATCAGAGCTTGACTGAGTTTTTCGTTATCCTTCGACAGTTATTTACACAAATGCTGGAGGCAGTAGGGCGCATACAGGCTGCCCCACATACAAAGCTTCAGAGCGAGTACATGAAAGTAGAGGCGGCTCGGATAAGAAGGGCAGATAAGGGGAATGCAGCATATGTAGCGAAGCATCCTCACTTGCTGCAACAAGCTAGTGCGAATGGAATTATCTCTATTCATGACAAACGTTATAACCCTTCGCACTTGTTGGAGCAAAGGCGGCGGGTATCGTTCGATACACCTGAGAACCGATTTGTCCGATGGGTGTTCTTACGAATGGAGCAAAAGTTGAAACAGATTCGGGTAAGTCTTCTGAACATGCAACGAACTCATGACGAGCATCTACTCCGGCGACTTGACCAGATGCACAATCAGATTCGGCGAGTGATCCAGCAAGATTTTCTTCAAGTTGGAGAAATGAAGCATATGTCGCTTTCCCTTGTATTGCAAATGGCATCGGGATATCGCGAGGTGTACCGGTACTATCTCATGCTGATGAAAGGATTATCTATTCAGACTGACTTGTTCCGGTTGTCGGTGAAGGATTTAGCGCAACTGTACGAGTATTGGTGCTTCCTGAAAATACACCACTTATTAAGCGAAAAATACGAGCTTATCCAGCAGGATATTATTAAAGTAAATCGAGGCGGACTATTCGTGACGCTGGATCGGTCGCGAAAGGCAACGGTGAAATACCGTAATCCTCGGAACGGGGAGGAGTTTACTCTTTACTATAATGCCCTCCCTGCAGGAGAGGTTAGCAAGACGCTATCGCAGCGGCCGGACACGGTATTAACGTTGAAGAAAAGTGATTCGCCCACGGAATACAAATATATTTTTGATGCTAAATATCGCCTGAATCCGGCCTACGAAGGTACGCCCTATTGGTCGAAATACAAGCAACCTGGGCCAGAGGAAGAAGACATCAATACGATGCATCGATATCGGGATGCGATTGTATATGAGGACCCTGCTAATCAGACATATGAGCGTAGTATGTTCGGGGCGTATGTATTATTCCCGTATGCGAACGAGGAGAAGTTCCAACATCATCGCTTCTATAAGAGCATTGACTTGATTAACATCGGGGCACTGCCATTTTTGCCAAATGCAACGAAGCTAGTGGAAAAGTTCTTAGACGAAATCATAGAAGATAGCCCAGAAAAGGCCTATGAACGTTCCACACGGCCAAGAGGGACTGATCAATACTATAGAGAAAAGCTATCGGGCAAAAATGTGCTCGTCGGTGCCTTAGGCCGAACAGCCAAGCAGCAGCTAGAAGCATCATTAACGAATCACCATTACCATGTTCCGCTGCAGCAGATAACGGATCATCGTCAGCTTACCCAAATCGAGTATGTGGCATTATATCAGTCAATGAAGCAATTTGGGAGTGAAGCAGGTATACGATATTATGGCCGTGTGCAGGAATGGAAGGTTCTGCCCCGTCGCGAAATTCTGTACATCCAATCCAGCCGTGGGGTGGCGGATGAACTATATGTACTCTTCACCGTGGAGCAATGGGAAAAGCGGGAGCAACCGATTGTGCCGGGAGGCCATTACGTGTATCACGCTTTATTTACGGCGAAGCCGCTTTTTGACCGTGCTTGCGAAGTAGCGGAGCTTCGGTTAGAAAGTGAGGCGGACATACGGCTATGGCGGGAGGCACGCCGTCAAGGTAATGCGAAGGTCAAACTAGATCAGGAGCCCGCAGATTTAGCAACAAAGGTAACGCAAGTCATTCAAGAGGATTAAGTTAGTGATGAATCGCCTTAGTAGCTCAAAGGCAGCAGCTTCTCAGACCGGAAAGTTGTAAACCAAACACCATCATCACTATCCCTGAGATTAATCCCACGACCCCGCGAATTTGAATAATTAGCAATTCGTCATCGCTTGTTTCATCGAAAATGGACTTGAATATCCACGCATCGGGTTTTTTGATAGCAAACAATCCCAGTGCAAGCAGACCAGCACCGAGTCTCTCTATGATGATACCCTTCGTAATCATTTGATCGTCTCTTTGTAGATTGATACGAAAGATATGGTGTTTTGTTCCATATATCCGATAAATCCCCCACCCCAACCGTGTGTTCCCCCCGGGAACCACGGTTTTTTTCGCGCTCCGCAACAGTTGTATACGGAAGTAAACACCGGTATATAGCCCGTGGCTGAAAGCGCTACCTATAATGGAGATAGAAAGAAGACATAATCATGCCATTCACAATGGGAGGGTCAGACGTGAAGAGAGTGCGGAAATTCGGATTGATTCTTACGCTCATCTTGAGTCTCGTGGTAACGGCCTGCAGCAGCCAGCCGGCAGAATCGCAGCAGCCGGCAGACAAGCCGGCGGATAATGCTTCGGCAGACACGCCTGCAGCTTCGTCGGAAGATACCGTCTTGGAAATATCGACGGTGCGTGCGCAAGACCCGTATTTGAAGTTTGACGAGGGGGAGAATTTCGACAAGAACGCCGTGTATGATGCCTACGAGAAAGACGTCGGCGTCCGCATCAAGAATCAGTGGGTTGTCGATGGCGTTGTCAACGGGGCTCAATTCCAGGAGAAGCTGAAGATGGCGATTGCAACCAATGACATTCCTGATTTCTTCCCGGCGACTCCGGCGCAGGTGCAGCAGTTGATCGAGGCCGATATGATTCAAGACTTGACCAGCGTGTACGATCAATATGCGACCGATGAGACGAAGGAGTTCATGCAGAAGGACGGCGGCCTGCAGATGAAGTCGGGCACGTTCGACGGCAAGCTGATGGCCATCCCGCAGACGGGCAACCCGTTTGCGCCGCAGCTCGTGTGGGTGCGCTCCGATTGGCTGAAGGAGCTGAACCTGCCGGAGCCGAAGACGATGCAGGATCTGATGACGATTATGGAAGCCTTCGCGACGAAGGATCCGGGCGGCACGGGGAAAGCCTACGGCTTGGCGCTGAACAAGAAGTTCGATGAAGGCGCGCTGGGACTGGTCGGCTTCCTGAACGGATACCATGCCTACCTGAATCAATGGATGGAAGACGGTCAAGGCGGCTTGATGAACAGTGACATTCAGCCGGAGATGAAGGAAGCGCTGCGCGCGCTCCAGGAGATGTTCAAGAAAGGCCTGATCGACCCGGAATTCGCGGTCAAGGATATGCAGAAAGCGTCTGAATTCATCTTCAGCGAGAAAATTGGCGTGCTGTATGGCGCGGAGTGGACGCCGGCCCATCTGGCCCAGGCTGCCGTGAAGGACGGGAAGGTTGTGCAGGAGTGGAGTGTCTACCGTCTGCCTTCCATTGACGGCACGGAAGCGTCCACGCAGATCGAATTGGGAACCGAGAGCTATTATGTCGTGTCCAAGAACGCCAAGCATCCGGAAGCGCTTATCAAGCTGCTGAACCAATGGATCGAGGTTGACAACCATCCGACGCCAGAGCAGAAGGTGTATGAATACGGCAAGGATCTGAAGGAAAAAGGCAATAACTACTGGCTGCTCAACCCTGTGATGGCATTCAACCTGACGAGCGATAACGGGGAAGTGCTGCCGAAGGCGATTGAGACGAAGGATGAGAGCCTGCCGAAGACGAAGGACCAAAAAACGCGCTTCGAACGGGCGATGAAATACGTGAATGGCGAAGATATCAGCATGTGGTGGGAATACCTCATCTCCGGACCGAACGGAGCGGTATCGAACATTCCTTACTTGAAGGAGCACAATCTGTTCCATCAGAACAAGTTCTGGGGCGCGCCGACACCGACGATGGTCGAGAAGCGGGAGATTTTGAACCGCAAACGCGATGAAATCTTCATGAAAATTATTATGAACCAAGTCTCTATCGATGAATTCGACAAGTTCGTCGCTGACTGGAAGAAGCTGGGCGGAGACGAGATTACGAAGGAAGTCAACGAATGGTATGCGAAAAATAAGTAATCGGTTGTGACCGGCAGTCGTGAACCAAGAACTTCAATTCAGTATGACCAAGTGACCAAGCTAACGTGCTGTGCGGGGAATCGGAATGCTTCGATTCCCCCCTTTTTCTAATTACTCCAAGCAGGTGATGCATAATGAATCAATTGTCTCGTATGTGGAAGCGAGAATGGCCGCTGCATATCATGCTCATTCCCGGGCTCATCTTCGTCATCATATTCAGCTACATTCCGATGGCCGGCATATTGATGGCATTTCAAAAGTATATCCCGACCAAGGGGCTGTTCGGCTCTCCGTTCGTCGGGTGGAAGAACTTCCAGTTCCTTCTCGATTATCCGGACATCGGACGGATCGTATTCAACACCTTGTACATTGCAACGATGAAAATTATCGCGGGTCTTATCGTCCCGATTACGATCGCGATATTAATGAATGAACTGCGCAAGGAATGGGTCAAGCGGGCATTCCAGACAATGGTCTATCTGCCCCACTTCTTATCGTGGGTGCTCCTGAGCGGTATTGTCATTGACGTCCTGTCTCCATCTACAGGCATATTGAATCAATTGCTGGGGCTGTTCGGCGTCAAGCCGATCTTTTTCCTCGGAGACAATAGCTGGTTCCCTTACGTGATGGTCATTACGGATGTGTGGAAGGAGTTCGGCTTCGGCACCATCATCTATCTGGCTGCGCTCACCAACATTAATCCGGCGCTGTATGAAGCCGCGGAGATTGACGGCGCGGGCCGCTGGAAGCAGACCTTGTACGTTACCTTGCCGGGGATGATGCCGATTATCGTGCTCATGCTGACGCTCAATATCGGCAACGTGCTGAATGCGGGCTTTGACCAGATCTTCAACCTGTACAGTCCGCAAGTCTATGAGAGCGGGGATATTATCGACACCTTTGTCTACCGGATGGGGATCGAGCAGGCACAGTACGGATTCGCCACGGCGGTTGGATTGCTGAAATCGGTCGTTTCGTTTATTTTGATTTCCGTATCCTATGTCATGGCCTACCGCTTCGCCAATTATCGCATTTTCTAGCAAAGGAGAACGGTCATACTTATGAAAAAGTCATTCGGCAGACGACTGTTTCTAGGCTGCAACTTCGTATTTCTTGCGGTGCTGTCGCTTCTGTGTCTCATGCCTATCATTCATATCCTTGCGATTTCATTCAGCTCGGGCAATGCGGCATCCGCAGGCAAAGTACTGCTCTGGCCGGTCGAGTTCACGACAGCAGCGTATAAGAACGTGTTCGGCAAGCCGGAATATTTGCGCGCTTTCTGGATTACGATTCAGCGCGTCGTATTAGGCACCTCGCTCAGCATGTTTTTGACGATTTTAACGGCCTATCCATTATCGAAGGAAACAACTCAATTCCGGATGCGTACCATTTATGTATGGGTCTTCGTCTTTACGATTCTGTTCAACGGCGGATTGATTCCATGGTATATGACCGTCAAGGCGGTCGGCCTGATCGACACGATCTGGGCCTTGGTGCTTCCGGGCGCGATTCAAGTGTTCAATATCATTTTGCTGCTTAATTTCTACCGCAACCTGCCGAAGGAATTGGAGGAATCGTCGAAGATTGACGGGGCGGGCCATTTCACGACCTTGTGGAAAATCTATGCGCCGCTCTCTCTTCCGGCGCTCGCCACGACAGGCTTGTTCACCATCGTCTGGCATTGGAACAGCTGGTTCGACGGGATGATCCTGATGAACCATCCGGACAAATATCCGCTGCAGACCTTTTTGCAGTCGATTATCATTAAGATGGATCTTCGCTTCCTGAAGTCCCAGGACATCGAGCTGATGCAGCAGTTGTCCGACCGGACGAGCAAAGCCGCGCAAATATTTGTCGCCGCTTTTCCTATCCTGGCGATCTATCCGTTCCTGCAGCGCTTCTTCATTAAAGGAATTGTGATGGGGAGTGTCAAAGAATAATAGTTCAACCCGATCAACTCACTCCTGGGGGAACGTGTGATGAAGCTATTATTCCGATTGAAGGATTCCTCGATTTTTATGAAAATGATGGGCGTGTTCCTGATTGTGCTGCTCCCCCTCATGATGATTACGTGGTTCATCAATGATCGGGGAGCAGACAGCATTCAGACAGAAATATCGCATTCGACCTTGAACACGACCAGCTTCTATCTCGATTCGCTGGATAAGGAGGTCCAGCGCATCGTGCAATATTTGCCGAACTATGTGATGGACAATGATCTGATGGAGCTGGCGGCGCTCGGCACCGATCTGACGTATTATGAGCGCGCGCACAGTATTACGCTCATTCAGAAGCGGCTCGACCTGATGAAGAACTCGAGCCCGTTCATTCGCGAAGCGAAGGCGTATGTGCCGAAGCTCGGGCGCACCCTGCTCAGCGTGCAGTACGAGACGGGCATGAGCCAGGAGGAATATGCCGCGATGCAGCATAGCGGGCCGTTCTACGACGAGCCGTTCATCTACTGGAACGATCGCCTGTTCCTGACGATGCAGTATCCGACCAGTACGTTCAAGGATCCGTTATATGTCGTCGGCGTTGAGCTGTCTACGCGCAAGATCAAGGAAGCGTTAGAACAAATCACCAGTTCATTAGGCGGCGAAAGCATGCTGATGAATATGGAGCGGGGCTGGGTGATTCGCAGCAATGATCACTCCAAGCTTGAGGAGCTGGCGCTTACCGAGTTCGTACGCGAGAAGCAGCTCGCGGGAATGAAGCAAGGCTATGAGATGGTCGAGTTCGGAAGCGAGCGCTATCTTACCGTATTCAAGTATTCGGACGTATGGAAATCCTATTCCGTCACCTGCATTCCGGAATCCGCCGTCCTGGGGCCGATTCAGACGTATAAGCAATGGTTCTTGTGGGCATGCGGTCTTGCGGTTGTCGTGGGAACGTTTTTTTCGTATTCACTGATGAAGCTGATGTACCGCCCGTTGATGCGATTGATTCATGGCTTCAAGCGGGTGCAGAAGCTGGAGCTGGTGCCGGTACCGATCGATCGCAGACGCGACGAGTTCGGTTATCTGTACCAAGCCTTCAATGATACCGTTGGTTCGCTGAAGACGCTAATCGAACAGAATTATGAACAGCAGATACGCAACCAGCGCTCCGAGCTGAAGCGGCTGCAATCGCAGATTAACCCGCATTTTCTGTACAACTGCTTCTTCGTGCTGTGCCGGCTCATCAAGTCCGAGCATAAGGAGAAGGCATACCAATTCTGTCTCTACATCGGCGAATATTTTCAATTTATTACCCGGGATGATGAGGACATCATTTCGCTGGAGATGGAAGTGAAGCATTCGCGCACTTACGTGGAGATGCAGACGATCTGCTACGGCGATCGCATTCGGGTCCGCTTCGATGTCGAGACGCCGCCGCTGCGGGTCCCCCGGCTGGTGCTGCAGCCGATTATCGAGAATGCCTACAAGCATGGCATCGGCGGTATGGCGGGACCGGGCGAGCTGCGGGTGCACAGCGAGGTGCGGGCTGACGGAATCACCCTCTGCGTGGAGGATAACGGCAACAATATGGATGATGACAGACTGGAGCAATTGCGAGCCCGGTTAACGCATTCGGCTGACCGCATCGAGGAGACGACGGGACTCATCAACGTGCATCGGCGGATACAGCTTCACTACGGTGCGGAATACGGGCTGGAAGTGTCACGCTCTGCGCTTGGCGGACTCAAAGTACTTATACATCTTGGCGTAGAATAAAGGAGGAATCGGCTATGCGTCGACTGCTCATCGTAGACGATCTGCCCATCATTGTTGACGGGCTGCTGGAATTGTTCCAGACCACGAAGCACCTGGAGCTGGAAGTGATGAAGGCGTATTCAGGAGAAGAGGCGCTCCAGATCATGCGTAGCCATCGGGTGGATATCGTCATATCCGACATCAAAATGCCGGGACTGGAAGGCATCGAGCTGCTGCAGATCATTCAGGCGGATTGGCCGGCCTGCAAGGTCATTTTCCTTACGGGCTATAATGACTTCCATTATATCCGGAGCGCCATGGCGTATGGCGGCTTCGATTATATCTTGAAGGTCGAGAGCGACGACAAGATCATCAGCTCGGTCGAGCGCGCGATGGCAAAGCTGGACGAAGAGGGCGACCAGCTCCGGATGCTGGAGCGGGCCACTGAACGGGCGCGCCAGGCGCTGCCGCTGCTGCAGAAGGAATATATATGGGAGATGCTTCAGGGCAAGCAGGAGGCATCGGCCGACCGGGCGCTCCATCTGCGGGAGCTGGGAATTCCGCTGCAGGCGGAACGGCCAATTCTGCTGCTGCTGGGGCGGGTGGACACGTGGAAGGAATCGTTCACGCCGCTGGACAAAGCACTGCTGTTGTACGGCGTGCAGAACATTGCCGAAGAATACGCGGCGTCGCAGATGCAATGCTACTCCTGCGTCTGCGATAATTCCCGCATCGTGTGGCTGCTGCAGCCCCGCGACACAGGCCCTTTCGAGGCGGCGTGGCAGAAGGGGTATTCCCATATCAGCGCCATGCTGGAGAACATTCAGCAGACATGCCAGCGCCTGCTGCGCGTATCGGTCTCCTTCGCCCTGAGCAGCGAGCCGACGAATTGGACCATGATCTCGGAACGCTTCCATATGCTGAAATATTGCTTCGTCTACGGACTTGGCCTGTCTCCCGCCGTCATTGTCACGGACTCGGATCTGCTCAAGCTGCAGGAAGGCGAGGAAGAGGCGAACGACTACTGCCACCATACCCGGCTGCAGTTGCTCCTGCAATGTCTGGAGAACAACCACCGGGAGGAATTCAATAATCTGTATCTTCACCTGACCACGGTCTGGACGGATGATTCGCATGCCTACGGGCGCAAGATGGAGCTGTATCATTCCCTCGCATCCATCTTCCTGTCCTGCATGGATCAGAATGAACCGTTCCGGCAGGAGGTGCACGCGAAGCTGGACGCGACGCTGCTGTACC
The DNA here is from genome assembly GCF_945605565.1 of Paenibacillus dendritiformis. NCBI lineage: Bacteria > Bacillati > Bacillota > Bacilli > Caryophanales > Paenibacillaceae > Paenibacillus > Paenibacillus dendritiformis. Next base: position 1,900,457 of record NZ_OX216966.1, read on the forward strand.
AGAAGGATGAAGCGGTCTCCTGGCCGGACGTGAAGCAGTATTTCTGGAATCTGGCAGACTGCTTCTTCACGCGCCAGGCTGCCCAAGGAGGGCAGGTGCCCTCCGATCTGGTCAAGAAGGTGCACCGCTTTATCGAGGAGCATCTGTCTCATGATATTTCGCTTATCGCCATCGCGGATCATGTCGGGCTCAATCCGTCCTACTTCTCGCGCCTGTATAAGCAGCTGACGGGAATCGGCTTGTCCGACTACATCAACGAATACCGGAATTTGAAGGCGAAGGAGTGGCTGTTGAACAGCCCGATGAAGGTCAATGAGATTGCCGCGGCGCTCGGCTACAATTCCGCGCTCGCATTTATTCGTTTTTTCAAGAAGCAGAATCAGGCGACCCCGCAGGAATATCGGCTCCAACGGCAGGCCAGGGAAGTCAAGAAGAGTATATGAATGTATGGAAAAGTCTCTTTCGGCTCCGCGTCCGGTGACGTACAATCAGGGCACAGCAATCACCATGACGAGGAGGAACCCTTGTGAAGACAGTAACTGCCGTATTGCTTGGAGCCGGCAGCAGGGGACGGTATATCTATGGTCCTTATGCGGAGAAGCATCCTGATGAATTGAAAATCGTGGCGGTCGCGGAGCCGAATGAGGAGCGCCGGCAGCGTATAGCGGAGATTCACGGCATCGCGCCGGAATATGTATATCGTTCGTGGGAGCAGGCCTTCGAGAAGGGCCGCATCGCGGATGTCATGATTATTAGCACGCTGGATCGGCTGCACTACGTGCCGGCGATGAAGGCGCTTGAATTGGGCTATCATATTCTGCTGGAGAAGCCGATGTCGCCTGTGGCCGAAGAGTGCATACGCATCGAGCAGGCCGCCCTCGCTCACCGCCGGGTGCTGACGGTCAGCCATGTGCTGCGGTATTCGCCGTTCTGGTCCGGCATCAAGCGCTGCATCGAGGCGGGAGAGGTCGGCACGATTGCAACGATCCAGCATTCGGAATATGTCGGCTACCGCCATATGACGCATAGCTATGTGCGGGGCAATTGGCGGAACTCGGACGAATCGAGTCCGATGGTTCTGGCCAAATCATGTCATGATCTCGACATTATCTCCTGGCTCATGGATGAGCCGTGCGTCAGCGTCAGCTCCTACGGATCGCTGCTGCATTTCCGGAAGGAGCATGCCCCGGCAGGCTCCTCCGCCCGCTGCACAGACGGCTGCCAGGTGGAACGCAGCTGTCCTTTCTCCGCGCTTAAGCTGTACAACCAGCCGCCGGAGCACCCATGGGCGCGCTATATTACGCATGATCTGTCGCCGGAAGGCATCATGACCGCATTGAAGGAAGGGCCGTTCGGACGCTGCGTCTACCGCTGCGATAACAATGTGGTCGATCACCAGATCGTCAACATGGAATTCGCGAACGGGGCCAATGCCAACTTCACGCTGTCGGCCTTCGCGGAGCAGGAGGTCCGGAGCGTGCGCATCATGGGCACGAAGGGCGAGATTATCGGCAATATGGAGGATGGAACGTATACGCTGAAGCGCTTCGCTACCGGCGAGCGGGTGGAGTTCCATTGCGGCGTCGCCGGCGACGGCCATGGCGGCGGGGACGAGCGGATGGTCGCCGATTTCCTGCACTTGGTGCGCGAGCATCAGGAGGAAGCCATGTCGTCGGCCCTGACCTCGGCGACGGCCTCCTTGCAGAGCCATCTGATCGCCTTCGCCTCGGAGGAATCCCGTCTCCAGGGCGGCATGCCCGTCAAGCTGGCGGATATGATCAACCGGGTCGCGGCGGAAGCCCGCGTGTAGCTATACCACGAGCTTCTATGATGAAAAACATAGGCTGATAGAGAGAAAGCCGGGGTCCGAGGCCCCGGCTTCTGCATGTTTATGTTGCTTTAGGGTATCTACTCCCTCAGCAGTGAAATCCTGCGTAACTACAGCAATTTACGTTACTTGATCTACTATTTGATGGTTTTCCTGCAAAAGTACATCATTTTTAGTGATTTTTGCTTTCTAGCTATTACATAGGCTGAAATTGATGTAGTTTTGCAGGCTGTTGAGAAAGAAGTTTTGAGTAGGGAATGGATATTTCTACCGGCCTGAAAACTGCACCATTTCCCTAGACACGCCCATCCGGCAGGCGAAATCCGCAAAACTCCACGATTTCTCCAGACACGCCTATTCGGTAAGCGAAATCCTGCATAAATACAGCAATTCGATATGGACGACTTTTCCAGAAAGGGAATCCTGCAAAATTACAGGAATTTCCCCGGTTTCGCTTCGGCTTGAAGCAAAATGGCCTAAAATGATGTAGATTTGCAGCAATTCCTCGGGATGTGGACTCATTAAGCCGAAATTCCTGTAAAATAGCAGCAATTTCCTCCGCACGTCCAAGCCCCAGGAGGCAACGATGCTTCCAGCAGGCCGATAATGCTTCCTGAAGGCGATGATGCCCCCAGCATCCGACGCGGTCGCTTGGATCCCGTAAAATCAGGCTATTTAGTAGACTATGGGACTTTTTACCTATGATGGATCTCCTACCCGGTAGAAAAAATCGATTTAAAAACGCTCTGAGAGCCAAGTTTGGATGAGGAAAATGGACCATCTCCACCCCTTCGCAAAAAAACAGGGGTTTTCCAACAGCCTGAGTTTTGCAGGAATTCCTGTAACGGAGTAAACGTCATAAAGGAAAACTGCATATTTACAGTATTTTAAAAAACTGAGCTGTGAGAAGCAGGGGCGGGCGGGGCTATCGCGCTGCAGCTAAAAACTACTTATAGGACAGCCCCAGGTTCCGTGGCCGTGGATGATGGTATGGGTACCAATGAAATCCGCGTTCTATTTTGTCTCGGCTTGCAGCGTGCGTACGAACAGGAGAAGATTCCGTCCCGTCTCATCGTCCATCATGGACGGATTCTTTTTCAGCAGGGCTTGAAGCTCGGACAATACGGAATCATCTGGCGCAGTCCGTTGATCAGCCTTCCCAGGAGTGAAGGCCATCGCCGTTTTTGCCGCTGTTATCCCCTCTTTTTCCTCCTTCAGGTACGTCCCGATCCAATGCTTGTTGTCCGGGATGCGGTGGACGAACTTCATCAATATGCCGAACCAGTCGCCGTCGTTTACAATAGCTTCATTCATCTGCTGGTGTCCTTCCGGATCAAATCGCTTCATCAAATCGCCAATGTTGACATAATCATCGGGCGCTCCCGCCGGCTTGGAGGGCATAGATACCTGATCCGCAGGGTGATGCACGATCGCATCCTCCGCCAGCTTGCGTCCGGCCGGACTGATCTCAACGGTATCATAATTCGCGCCAACAGGACTTCCCGCTTCCAATTGCATGGCGCGTCCGGTTTGTCCTTCTGGCTTGCTCAGGTTATACAGGTTCGGGGGCGGCAGCGGACCGTTGTTGATTTTCATAGCTTAGTCTCCTTCTCCTTAAAGATAAATAGGGTCGTATCTACCAAGCTGCTAGATTCAGGATGTTATTTACTATATCGGCCAATCATTGAAAATGTTTGAATAGAAAGGCGGGGAACTAACAGCATCGCCTGCGACCCCGAGACAACGCCGTAAAGCCGCAGAGGGACGGGCTGACACTGCAAGCAGCAAGTCAAAATTTTAAGACATATTTCGACACGGGCGCATGCCGAACCTAGTTGCTAGCCGGGCAGATCGGTGGCGATTGAAGCGCTATTTTGACGACTTGGCTCAGGAATACTTTCTTTCAAAATAAAAAAAAGACGATAGCGAGATTCATATCCAAAAATGGATCTCAAAAATATATTTACAAAATATTTCAATTTGTGTATGATTCTATCAACTTCTTGGGCTTGTTCATCAGGTTAAAAGAATACGAGACAAGGAGGAATGGAATGTGAAAGGTAAAGCTTGGCTTCGGCGATGGCTGGTTCTCGTCATCGCGCTCATTATGGGCATCACTTCGGTACCGGGAGTGTATGCGCACGCGGGAGAGCAGACCGATAATTCGGTCAGGATGGCGGAATCCAACAGGATTCGGCTGCCGCCCGCCGTTGTAGATGGAGAAGTATATGGTGAGTTCGGACAGGAAGGGACAGGGACTTATATTGTGAAGCTGCGGGAGCAGAGTGACGTGGAGGCCGCCGCGAAGCTGGCTAAGTCTTATTCCGACTTGAGCGGGGAGACGTCCGCGAAGCGCAAGCTGACCGTGCGAAGCTTTGTCTTGAACGACTTGAAGGAGACGGCCTATCGGACTCAGACCGGGATCACCGATGAGCTGGACACGGGCCTAAGCAATGGCTCGGTGCAGGATTACCGCTCCTTCTATATCGTGAACGCCATTGCGGTGACAAGCACGCGGGAGGTGATGGAACGGCTGGCAGCCCATCCTGCCGTAGAACGCATAACCCCGAATCGTACATACCTGCTGGAGGTGCTCGACGAGGGGCAAACCACAACCGATTCCGAGCCGCCGCAGGCGGATGGAACGGGGGAATCAGCTCAGGATATGACGGGAGGAGCTCCGGCAGCAGTCGAGTTGCCTTGGAATCTGCGCAACTTGAATGTAGGTCAAGCGTGGGAGAAGGGCTTTGACGGCATGGGCATCGTCGTCGCCAACATGGATTCGGGCGTCGATCTGAATCATCCGGCGCTGAAGCGGAAGTGGAGAGGCTACAATGCCCAAGGGCAGGCCGAACGGCCTGAGCTGAGCTGGTATGACGCGACGCCGGAAAAGAAGAAGCTGCCTTTTGACGGCAATGCCCACGGAACGCATGTGATGGGCACGATGGTTGGATCGGAGCCCGATGGCCGCAACCCGATCGGGGTCGCGCCGCAGGCGAAATGGATCGCCGCGCGCATCTTCAACTCGGCTGGCGAGGCGACGGATGCGGGCATATTGGCGGCAGGCGAATGGATACTGGCGCCGACGGACGAATCGGGGCGCTCCTATCCCGAGCTGGCTCCGGATATTGTCAACAATTCCTGGGGAAGCGTGCAGGCCGGGAAGAATGAGTTTTTTCAGGATATTGTCCGGTCATGGCGCTCTGCCGGCATCGTGCCTGTCTTCGCGGCAGGCAATACGAGACCGCCTTATAACTACGGCGGGCCGGGGTCTATCACCCCGCCGGGGAACTATCCGGAATCCTTCGCGGTCGGAGCGGTCAACAGCAGCAATCGGCTGGCTGACTTCTCGCTTCAGGGCCCGTCTCCTTACGGCCAGATGAAGCCGGAAGTATCAGCGCCTGGCGTTAGTATCCGTTCCTCGGTCCCGGGCGGCTCTTACGCCCTCATGAACGGGACATCGATGGCTGCCCCGCATGTGGCCGGAGTTGCCGCGCTGGTGCTGCAGGCCAATCATTCGCTGACGGTGGATCAGGTGGAGAAGATTTTGAAGGACACGGCAATCGCGTTGACGGACAGCAAGTTCCCGCAGAGTCCGAACAATGGCTATGGATCAGGCATCGTGAATGCCTTGAATGCCATCTCCACCCAGGAAGCGGGTCTGGGCGAGCTTGAAGGGGCGGTAACGGTGGATGGAGAGGATGCCGAAGAACCGGTCATCGAGCATCATCCCTTGACGCTCGTGTACAACGCGCTGGATCAGGAAGTATCTGCCCGAATTACGGACGACACAAGCGTCACCCGGGCGGAACTGGAAGTGAAGAGGAAGGGGGAACAGGCTGGAACTGCAATACCCATGGTCCGGATGTCGGGAGATTATCGGGACGGAATGTATGAAGGCACCATCCCGTCATCGCTGCTGGACACGGCTGGAATCGAATACCGGATTCGGGCAGTGGATTTCGGAGGCAACGAGGCGGTATCCGCCTGGTGGCCCGTAGAAGTATCGGAGGGAGTCAAGCTCGGATATGCACAGGACTTCGAGACGGACATCGAAGGTTACGGCTTCGGCGGGGAACCGGGCATCTGGGAATGGGGCGTGCCGACGAGCGGGCCGGGACAGGCGAGCTCGGGAAGCAAAGTGATGGCGACCCGGCTTGACGGCAATTACCCCACCGGGGTGGAAGAGACCTACTTCGTCATGCCGCTTATCGATCTGCGCGACAGCGAGCATACGATTCTGAGCTTCAAGCATTGGCACAAGCTCGGAAGCTGGTACTCTATTCTGATGGACAAGGCGGAGATTTTTATCGGGAGGGAGTCGAAGCAATTCGAGTTCGAGCTGGCGAAGCAATTTGACGGGAAAAGCGGCGATTGGAAAACGGAATACATCGATTTGTCTCCGTACAAAGGAGATCGGATTTTCGTCCTTTTTAATCTTCGGGGCGCCTACGGAAGCGATGAAGGATGGTATGTCGACGATATCGAGCTGATCGGACCGACTGACCTCCAGCCTGACGCTCCCAAGGTGAAGGCGCGGAGTAACGCCCCGGGCAAGGTCATCCTCGAATGGGAGCAGGAGCCGCAAGGCGATGTGAAGGAGTACGTCATCTACCGTTCGCCGGAGCGAGACGGATCCTACGAGGAGATTGGCGTGAGCACAGGACGCAACTACGCCGACCATCCCTTGCCGCAGGAGGGAACTTACTTTTATATCGCCAAGGCAAGGACATACAGCCATGTGCTTAGCGAAGCTTCTAACGAAGTGAGTTGGACATTTACCGGCGGGGAGCTTATTTACGGGGAAAATTTCGAAGGCGGGGATGAGGGTTGGACGCGTGAAGGCGACCCGAACGAGTGGGAGCAAGGGGTACCCGATCCGAAGTATGGACCGCCGCAAGCCGTATCCGGCAAGAACGTCATCGGCACGAAGTTCGCTGGATATGTCTCCAAAAATACGAATCAAAGCATCATTTCCCCGGAAATTGATTTGACGGGAGCAAAGCATGCGTCGCTCTACTTTCAGCAGTGGTATGATCTGGAGGACGGCGATAAGGGCTACGTAGAGATTAGCGAGGATGGCGGCGCTGTATGGCAAAGTCTGGTTGCCTATCCGAAGCCAACGTATAACACGAACCATCCCAAAAGGTTTTGGTATATGGATGAGATCGACATCGGCAAATACGCCGGCAAGAAGGTACACATCCGCTTCCGGCTGAAGACCGGAGAAGCCTCTCTGGCGAACGGTTGGTATTTGGATGATATTCAGGTGCGGGATACACTGCCAGTCAAGACATTCATTCCAGCCGGGGCCGGGGTCAAGTCTGCTGATGAAGCGGGGAAGGGAGCGGCGGACCGGGAAGAACGAATGACTGCGCGGGAAGATGCGGCGGAGAAAGCGCCAGCGGCCCCGAGCTTGTCCGCGTGGAGAAGCATGAAGCAGGAGACAGCCTCCCTTCAGGCGGCAGACGGGGAGGGGAAACGCTCTTCCGGCCTTCCGGCCGCGGCGACGGTTACGATCGTCGATACGGATCGTTCAACGAAGACCGATTCAGGCACGGGCCGCTATCGGCTGAAGCACCCGCCAGGGACGTTTAAGATGCGGGTAGAAGCGTATGGTTATCACACGGTCGAACAGACGGTGACGATAACCGATCAGGAGCGAACCGAGGCGAATATTCATTTGCAACCGCTCTCAAGCGCCACGATTAGCGGCGTCATTACAGACAAGACAACAGGACAGCCGATTGCCGGGGCGGCGGTACGGGTGAGGGAAGATGCGCATGTGCCATCCGCGGTTACGGATGAACAGGGGAACTACACGCTGGAGGTCTATGCAGGAGATTATACACTGCTCGTCTCTGCGCGCGGGTATTTGCCTTATGAGCAGCAGATCCGTGCAGAAGGGACTGTCACGAACCCGATTGCGCTGCAATCTTTCCGCGGGACGGAGGACGAACTGGCTTACGATCGGGGGAAGGGGGATAATGCGGTAGCTTTTTATGATTCAGGCAATGGCTATGCGGTGCGCATGACCAGTGACGGCCCGGCTCAAGTGACCGGGGCGCGTATGTTCTTCTGGGATGATGATTGGCCGGTTCCGGGCGGAACGGCCTTGCGATATGCGCTGTATGACGCATCGGGACCAGATGGGCAGCCGGGCGAGCTGCTCTCCGGCCCGCACGCGGGAACGGCCCGCCTGGACGGGGAATGGACCGAGCTCTCTTTTGCGAATGGTCCGTTCGTGGACGGCGATTTCTATGTCGTCTATATCCAGGACGGCTCGTATCCTGACGTGCCGGGACTAGCCGTCGATGAGGAGGGCATCAATCACGGGCGCTCCTGGAGGCTGGAGGACGGAACCTGGACACGGGCCGCAGCCTCGCAAGGGAACTATATGATCCGCGCGCTCATTACGCACCCAGATTCTGCCCAACCGGTGGTGAAGATTACGGTTGAGCCGCGCGATATCAGCTTGCGCGAAGGACAACAGCTTCAATTGCATGTCAAGGCGGAGGACGAAGCCGGGAACGAGAGCGATGTCACCGCATTGTCCGCCTACGCGGCAGATGCTGAACAGGTCATTGAGGTGAGTGCCGAAGGCTTGATCACGGCGCGGTCGGCGGGCGAAGCGACGGTGACGGTAACGTATGAAGGTCTGGAAGATTCCGTTCAGGTCACCGTGACCCCGGTTCCGGACATCCCGGAGGGCGAGATTCGTTCGATTGCCGCCCATCCGCCGGAGCTGGCATTGACGGAAGGCGAGACTTCGCAATTGACCGTGACGGCCGCGGTCTATTCCGAGGGCAAGGAAGTGACGGTCCCGCTGGTGAAGGGCTTGGTGTTCCGTTCGCAGGATGCGGGCATTGCCGCGGTCGATGACGCGGGACGGGTCACCGGCATGCAAGCAGGCGAGACGGAGGTGACCGTAAGCTACGGCGAGCTGGAGGCGGTTGTGCCGGTCACGGTAAGGAAGTCCGATGTGCCTCCGACGGAGGAAGTGCGCTCGATTCATGTTCAACCTGAGGTGCTGACATTGAAGGCGGGGGAAGCGGCCCAGTTGACCGTAACGGCAGCGGTCTATGCCGCTGGAGAAGTGAAGCGCGTCCCGATTACGGACGGATTGTCCTTCACTTCATCCAACCCTCAAGTCGTTCGGGCGGAAGCGGACGGCCGAATTGCCGCCCTGAGAGAAGGGGAGGCCCGCATCCATATTGCCTATGGGGCGCTGAAGACAGAGGCGTTCGTGAAGGTGAAGGGGGCGGACATCGTGACGCCGCCGACGACCCGCCCGGATCCGCCATCATCTGCTTCGGGTTCGGGATCGTCTTCAAGTTCAAGCTCGAACCCGGCTCCGTCAACCGGGACCCCGATTCGGGTAGATGGCCAATTGATAGGGACGCTGTATGTAACCGATGGCCGGGACGGCAAGCAGGCGCGCGTTCGGATTGCTTCCGACTGGCTGGAGAAGGAGCTGGACAAAGGGGAAGCCGGCACTCCGGTTGCGCTGGATCTGTCCTCGTTGTCATGGAAGGAGTACAGGACAGTTGCGTTGGAGATAGGAGCCTCTTCGGCCGAACGGCTGGCCAAGTCCGGGAAGGCGCTGCTTCTGAAGGGCTTCCGCTTCGCTGTGACCGTGCCGGCAGAAGCGATCCCGGATTTCATTGACCGGGATGGACTGAAGCTGACGCTCTCCGTCCAGGAAGGCTCAGGCGCGAGCAGCGCTCGTCAGGTCCTGGTGTCGGGCGGGACCGCGGTGCTTGTGTCGCACATCATTGGCATCGAGACTCCGGTGCGGACACAGCAGGCACAGGAGCAAAAACCGGCAGCTGCGAAGCAACAGGGAGCGGGGGGACAGACGGACGATTTGGGCATCGGCTCGAAGAGTGCGGCTTGGAGCCAACCCCTGCTGTTGGAATTGGAACTGGACGAACGGTTGGTCCGGCATCCGCAAGCGGCCGGCATTTACGTACGCCATGAAGCGGAATCGTGGGCCTACGCCGGGCTGCCGAAGCGGGTAGCCAACGGGCCGGGCAAAAAAGGCACGCATGTCCTGACTGTACCGGTGCGGCAGCCGGGCGAATATGCGGGACTGGAATACGCAAAGACATTTACAGATATCGCGCAGCATTGGGGCCGTGCCAAGATTGAAGCGCTGGCTTCCCATCATGTCGTATCAGGACGGAATGATCACCGGTTCGCGCCGAATGATCCGGTGACTCAGGCGGAATTCATGACCTTGCTGGACCGCATCACGGGCAAGGAGCCCGATTGGAAGCAGAGGTCCGGCGAGCCGGGGGCCCATGAGGCGCTGCGGCGCGAGGAGATGATCGTTCTGCTCGTGACGGCGCTCAATCCGGAGCTGCCGCAAGGGCCGGCCGAGGAGCCGGCCGAGACGGCGCTGGAGCAGGTGTCGCCGGAAGCGCGCGCGGCCGTAGCCTATGCCTACCAGGCCGGATTGGTCAAAGGCATGGGCGCGGGCGGGTTCGCAGGGGATGCTCTGACGACCCGGGCGCAGGTGGCGGTCCTCCTGTACCGCGTATTGCAGCAAATGGGACATATGTAGTCAGCAGATAACAGAGCCGTCCTGCAAGGGAGCAGCAGCCTTGCGGGACGGTTTTTTGCGATGAATCGCGAAGGAAGGAGATGGCCGCGACAAGAAAAATGTAGGAAACCGAAACCGTAGTGTGCGAGTCTGTGGGGAGACAGCGGGCAGAGAAATGAAAAAAGGTGAAAGTGAAAGCGGTATCATTTAAATCGAGTGAAATATTCCCTGTTTTGACTTCATATGTTGGTTAAGGATGTTCGATCCGACTTACAGAGAACAGGAGTGGTGGTATGCACGCAATCGACACATTGGCTCGCCTCGTCAGCGAGGTGAAGGAGGAGCCGGCCTGGGAGCTGCGGCTGACGCCGGAGACGAATCTGATTGACGATGTCGGGCTCGATTCGCTTCAGCTTATTCATTTTATGCTGAAGGTGGAGGAGCAGTTGAAGGTGCGGATCGATTTCGAACGGTTCGAGTACGAGCATTTGCAGAGTGTGCGGGCGTTCCTGGGCTTTCTCGGGCAGCTGGACACCGAGGCGGAGCATGCGTAATCCGGCGCCGGAGGCTGTACGGCCGCTGCTGAAGCCGGTCTATGACGGGCCGCGGATTGTGCTCGGAACATTCGATGCCGAAGCGTATTGGCGTCCCGATCATCTGGCGAAGCTGCCTGCGATTCGGGCGGCTCAGGGGCGAGCGGTCGCCGGATGTATGGACGAGCTGCTGTTCCCGCTCTGCGGCGAGGACGGCCTGCTGATCACCCGGCAGCCCATGAATGCGGCCCATGCGGCTTATTTGCGGGAGATTGGCTTCCGCTTCCGGACGGTATCGGCTGGCGGGGGCGGGGCTAGCGGAAACGGAACTCGCGGAACTCACGAACCGGACAGAACTAGCGAAAATGGCAGAACTAGCGAACAATACAGAACTTGTGAACATGGCGGAACGAGCGAACGCGGCGGCACTGACGGATCAGGGGGCGGCGATGTCTTCCAGGCCATCGCAAGCCAGCCGGATCAGGCGCACTGGCGCCGCCGCCTGCAGGAATTGCCCTGGGCTGTCTATGCGGTCACCCCGTCTGCCGCCGAGCTGGCCCGGCGTTATGGTGCCGCAGCTCGGGTTCCCGCCGCAGACGTCACGGCCCGGGTCAATTCCAAGGCATATTCGCACCGGCTGGCGGCCCGCTTGGGCTGGAATCCGCCGGGACATCTGGCGGAGGATGCCGACGAGGCGATGCGCATCGGGACGGAGCTGCTGCGGAGGGCCGGGAAGCTCGTGCTGAAGGATCCGTACGGCGTATCGGGCAGCGGCAATCTTGCGGTCGATTCCATCCCGCTGCTGGAACGGTTGATCGGCTATATTCAAGACCAGCAGCGGGCGGGCAAGCGGGTGCAGCTTCTGCTGGAGCCGTGGCTGGAGAAAGAGATTGATTTCTCCTGCCATCTGCAGATTAGTCCGGACGGGGCCGTCTCGCTGCTTGGCGTTCAGCAGATGGTGAACCGCGGGCATAATTACGGCGGATCGCACGCGGCCGACCCCGAATTGGTCGAGCGGCTGAACGCTTCCGAATACTTCGCGGCGATGGAGCAATTGGCCGCATGCCTGTATGAGGAGGGCTACTTCGGCCCGGTATGCGTCGATTCGATGCTGCTCGCCGACGGGCGTGTCCATCCTGTCGTCGAGATCAACGCGCGGCATTCGATGGGGCTGCTCAATTATAGCCTCGACACACATTGGGAACGATGCGGACGGCGCAGCTTCCTGTCCTGCCTCCAGCTTGGGCTGCCGGAAGCGTGGAAGGCCTCGGCCGAGCCGAACGGAGGAATGGATCGGGCCGAAGGGGAGGAGGGCGCTTGGAGCGAGCAGGCGGAGCGGTTCGGCAGCTTGCTGGCCCAGCTTGATTGGAGCGGGCTGCTGTTCACGCCGGGACGGCGGGAAGGCATCGTCCCGCTGTCCGCCAATACGCTGTTCGCGCCGGACGGCGGACGGGCATCCGGACGCTGGTATGTGTCGCTGGCCAGCGGCAGCCGGGAAGCCAGCGAGCGGATGAGCCGGCGGCTCCGCGAGGCGTTGGCGGCGTACGGCTTCCGCATCTATTGAGAACGGAGGAATGAGAACGGCCGAGATTGACTGAACCGTCATGTGCGGCTCAAGTATGAATGGAAAAAAGAAGGTGTCATCTATGCAATCCGCTTCACCTGTTACGATCCTGACCTCGGGCAATTCGCTTGGCGCTTATGTGCCTGGCGTCCGCCTGCTGGAGCGGCTGCGGAAGCGCGGCGTTCCGGCGGAATTCGAAGTGCTGGAACGCCTGTTCCCGGAAGAGACGCGGCAGCAGCTTGTCCGGACGAAGCAGGCGTTCCACGCCAGCTTCGCCACGGCCTTGATGGGCACGCGCCTGGCGCGCGGCATCGGCCCTTCGCTCGCGGAAGGGGCGGTGGACGCCCTGCTCGATCGCTGGCAAACCGAAGGACGCCGCATCTTCCTGGCCGTGACGGGCTTCTGGGTGCCTATTCTGGAGCAATATGAACGGCGCGTCCATCCCGAGCCGATCCGGGCGGAATTTCTCCGGCTCGATGCGATCGACACGCCATCATACCGCGTCTATCGCGAGACCTATCCCGGCTTCCGCCATCACTGGCTGTTCCGGCTGGAGGGAGAGCAGCCGCTGCTTCATTACCGGCTCGCGATGTCCGATGAGCCGATCCTGCCCTATGCCGACCGGGACGAGCGGATCGTGGTCCATGGCGGCGGATGGGGCATCGGCACCTACCGCGGCGTGATCCCCGCGCTTCAGGAGCGGTACGCGCTTGATCTCGTCGCTTATGATCCCGACGAGCTAAGGGCGGCGCGTCCCGGCGATCGCGTCTATCTCACCGACCCGGAATGGCACCCGTGGTCGGAGGAGCCGGCGCGGCGCGAGCAGCCGCCTTATCCGCCGATGGCGGAATGGAAGGCGGGGGAAGAGCCGCTCTATAAGCAGGGCCAGGACGGCCCGCGCTTATACGGCGCCATCCGCCGCAGCCTGGCCATCGTCAGCAAGCCCGGCGGCGGCACGCTCGTCGATTCGCTGTCCGCGGTGACGCCGCTCGTCTATCTGGAGCCGTTTGGCGACCATGAACGGGCCAATGCGCTGCTATGGGAACGGCTCGGCTTCGGCATCGCCTACGACCAATGGGCGGCGTCCGGCTTCGCGCGCAGCGCGCTGGAGCCGCTTCATCACAATCTGCTAAGACATGCGCTTTCACTATCCGATTACGGAGGGATGTATCCATGACACAACCGAAGACAAGCGCGACCCTGACCCCGGCGGAATTCCGCTCCATGAAGCAGACGCTGCACAACCGGAGCGCGGCCAGCCGAGGACGAATGCTTGACCGCTCCTTCGCCTTCGATCTGCCGCGCGATATCGGGATTAAGCTGAACAACGGCTGCAATCTGCGCTGCAAGCACTGCTTCGAATGGAATCCCGACGGCTACCATCATGAGTTCGAGCGCCAGGAGGCGCGGCGGGAGATTGATTTTGCCTTGCTCGAACGCATCTTCGTGGAGACGCGGCCCTTCCGGTCCCGCATGTACTTATGGGGCGGCGAGCCCTTGATGTATTCCAAGTTCGACGAGCTGTGCGAGCTGCTCGCCTCCGATCCGCGCATCTCGACCATCTGCACGAATGCGGTGCTCGTCGAGCCCAAGCTGGAGTCTCTGCTGAAGCTGCCGGAAGGGGTGACGCTTCTCGCCAGCCTGGAAGGCTTCGAGGCGGAGAACGATGCGATACGCGGACGCGGCATCTTCCGCAAGGTCATGTCCGCGATCGAACTGCTGCTGGAGCGGAAGCGCGCAGGCGAATTCCGCGGAGATGTGTCGGTCAGCCTGACCATCAACGACGCCATGGTCACCCGGCTGTACGATTTTATGGAATTTTTCGAGGAGGTCGGCGTCAATTCCGTCTACTTCGTCTTCCCTTGGTATATTCCGGAGGAAGTCGCGGAGCGGATGGACACGTACTTCGCCGAGCATTTCGGCTGGCTTGAGGCGGCCCGGCAGGACCCGGAGTCAATCACAAAGAGCTGGCACTCCTTCACCTACCATCTGTCGCCGGACAACATCGAGCCGCTGCTCGCGGAGATGGAGAAGCTGCGTTCGCGCGTATGGAAGAACCGCATCCGCTTCCAGCCCGCGCTGGAGCCGGACGAGGTGCGCAGCTTCGTGCTGGGCACGGACCGGCCGGGCATGGGGCGGACCGAGTGCCTGGCCTTGTCGACCCGCATGGATGTGCTGCCGAACGGGAAGGTGAATCCATGCAAGTTTTTCCCGGAATTCACGATCGCCGATCTCAGGGACGGCAGCCTGAAGGACGTCTTTCACGGTGATGGCTACAAGAAGCACCGCGAGGCGCTCGCTTGCGGCCTGACGCCGGTCTGCTCGAAATGCGTGCTGCTATACAATAACGGCGCCTAGCCCCGGCCCCGGGCCAGGAACAGGGAGGGGCGGACAAGGAAGGAGAGAGTTGCCATGAGCGCCATCACGGTGCGGGGATTGAGCAAGACCTTCGCTTACTACCGCAAGCAGAGCGGCCTCCGGCATTCGCTGCGCCATCTGTTCCGCCGCGAGGAGCTGTACCGCCATGCCGTCGGCGGCATCAGCTTCGATATTGCCCAGGGCGAAGCTGTCGGCTTCATTGGCCCGAACGGAGCGGGCAAGACGACGACGCTCAAGATGCTGTCCGGCATTCTGCATCCGTCGGCAGGAGAGGCGAAGGTGCTCGGCTATGTGCCTTGGGAGCGCCAGCGGGAGTTCAAGCGCCGCTTCGCCATCGTCATGGGCCAGAAAAGCCAGCTCTGGTGGGATCTGCCCGCAAATGAGTCCATTTATTTGAACAAATGCATTTACGGGCTCGACGATCGCGAATACCGGATGACGCTGGACGAACTGGCCGGCATGCTCGACGTGAGGCATCTGCTTGGCGTGCAGGTGCGCCGCCTGTCGCTCGGCGAGCGGATGAAGATGGAGATCATCGCTGCGCTCATTCACCGGCCGCAGTTATTGTTCCTCGATGAGCCGACGCTGGGGCTGGACTTCGCCGCCCAGCAGAATGTGCGGCAATTCCTGCGGGCTTATAAGGAAGAGAAGCGGGCGACGATTCTGCTGACGAGCCACTACATGCGCGATATCGAGCAGGTATGCGGACGGGCGCTCGTCATTCACGGCGGGAAGATCGCGTATGATGGGGAGTTGGCACGAATAAGCGCATCCTTCAGCCGCCGCAAGCGGATGAAGGTGCGATTCGCTGCCGACATTCCTCCGGCCGAGCTGCGGGCGCTCGTGCAGTTGCTGGCAGAGGTCCGGGCCCATCACGGTATGACGGCCGAGCTGGAGGTGGCGGCGGATGAAGTGAAGCCGCTGGCGCGTCTGCTGCTTGACCATGATCTGGTCGAGGACTGGACGGTGGAGGAGATCCCGGTCGAGGAAGCGATCGAGCGGCTGTACGCGGCCAAGTCGGAAGGGGAAGGAGAGCGGGCGGATGGATACGAGGCGCCCCGGCATGCGACGGAAGGATAGCGGCGAACAGCGGTTGTGGGATGGCAGGGGCACGAATCACCAGCCAGATGATCAACCGAATGACCAAACGGGTTACCAGGCGGTGGAGAAGCTAGGGAGCAAGCAAGGCCGCGGCGGCATGCAGGGCCGGCCGCACGGCGGGGCCGGATCCGATAACGGCGGCCTGCCTGCGGATGGAACCGGGACGGCGGACAGCCAGGCGGCCGCAGCCGGGGCGGGCAGCTTCCGATCCGGCCGCTTCTGGAACGCAGCCGGCAAGTATGCCGCCGCGTTCAAGATCGGGCTGCAGGCCTCAATGGAATACCGGCTTCAATTCCTGATCGGGCTTGTCAGCCTGGTCTTCCCTATCGGCATCCAGTCGCTGATCTGGACGGCCGTGTACCGGTCTTCCGCCAACGGGGTGTTGTACGGGTACGATTACAGCCAGATGATTCTGTACACGCTGTTGTCGGGCATCGTGACGAAGCTCGTCATGACCCAACTGGAGCACACGATCGCGGAAGACATTAAGAGCGGCGGATTGAACGCGTATCTGGTCCGTCCGATCAGCTATTTCGGCTATCGGCTCTCCGCATATGCCGGGAGCCGGGTCATCCCGGACACCGTGCTGATCGGACTCGTGGCCGCCGTGCTGCTCATCGCCGTCCGCTACGGCCACGAGCCGCTGCCGCCGGTCCGCCTCGCCCTGTTCGCGGCAGCCCTCCTGCTGGCCGCGGTCGTGCAATTCCTGCTGTCCTACGCGATCTGCGCGCTAGCCTTCCGGCTGGCGGAGATTTCGTACTTTTTCGTCATCACCGGACTTATCGTGCAGATCGTCAGCGGCGGCATCGTGCCGCTTGAGGTGTTCGGCGAGACGGTGAACGGATGGTTCAGCCTGCTGCCGTTCAAATATACGATTTATTTCCCGGTCAATGTGCTGACCGGCCGGATTCCCGCAAGCGAGGCGCTCGGCGGCATCGCCATCCAATGCGGCTGGATCGTGTTGCTGGCCGGGACCGCGCACATCGCATGGCGGCTTGGCCTGAAGCGGTATGTCGGATTAGGGGGATGAGGAGGCGATGGGTGGAGAGAGACGAGCGCGCTTCCGGGACGCATGGCGGACGGGAGTGGAGTATATGCGTCTGTATAGCGTTTTTATCCGCAACTGCCTGGCGGCCAGCATGGAGTACCGCTTTAATTTCTGGATGGGCATTGCGGTCGAGATCGTTTTTTTATGCGCGAAGGCGCTGTACATCTTGATTGTGTATCAGACGAATCTGCATATTGGCAAGCTGACGCCGGATCATATCCTGCTGTTCATTGGCACTTACACGATGATGACGGGACTTTATATGGGCTTGTTCTATGTCAATTTCATCCGGCTGCAGCAATATGTCCGCGACGGGACGCTCGATCTGCTGCTGACGAAGCCGGTATCCCTGCAATTTCTCGTCTCGCTTCGCTATGTCGACATCGGCTTGCCGGTGCCGAACGTGCTGGCCGGAGCCGCCATGATCGCCATCGGCTGGTCCCGCGCCGGGCTGCCGCTGAATGCGGGGAATCTCGTTGGCTTCGCCGGGCTGCTGCTGGCGGCCCTCGCTGTCACCTACGGCCTGATGCTGCTGCCGGCCTTGCTGGCCTTCCGCTTCGTCCAGACCGGGGCGGTGACGGAGATCGCGCATTCGATCTGGGATGCGAACAATATGCCGCTCGATATTTTCCCGTCATGGCTGCAGCGCATCGGCGTCTACGTAATCCCGGTGTTCCTCATCAGCAATTATGCGCCCAAGTTCGTCATGAACGAGCTGAACGCCGGGGATATCGCCTGGGCGGCTGCGGCGCCGCTTCTGCTTCTGCTGCTGGCCAGATGGTGCTGGAAGCGGGCGGTAAGCGGGTACAGCAGCGCGGGCAGCTAATGAGGATCCGGCGGTGCGGCATGATTCATCAAGACAAGATGAAGGAAGGGTTGCTATGATGGACGTACGAGAGAGACAGCGGTTCGAGACCGGTTTCTTCAATTGCCGGGCCATTCAGTTGTCGCTGGCGCTGCAGGAGTGGGGAATGCCGGTCGAGGCGCTCTATTATAACGCGTGGGAGAGCACGAAGGAGATTTACGAGCATTTGTATGTGAACAAATCGAAGCCATGGTTTTACCGTTCCCCTTGTCTGGAGCCGTCCGAGCTGGAGCTGATCGGGATTCCTTATGAACAGGTGCCTTATGCGGATGACGAGGAGATTGCCGCGCTGCTGCAGCGCATCGATTACGGAGCTTGCGCGGCCTTCCTCTGGATCTCTTGCGGGGAAGCGCCGTATGCGAAGCCGGGAACGTTCGGGGATCCGGAAGCGGTGCATTCGATCTGGTTATGCGGGTGGTCGCCGGAGCCGGGCGGTTCGGGCCGCTATGCGATTCGCGATACGTATCCCGACTATGAAGGGGATATATCGGATGAGGACCTGCGGCGGATGTGCAAGGTTCTGGCGTTGAACACGGAGGACAGGGCCGTTTTTCTGCTGCGCAAGCCGGAAGCGAAGGCGAGTCCGGACTGGAACCGGATTCGGGAGAGGTATGCGGAGCGCATGGCGCGGCAGCAGGGAGATACTGCATACTATGAGATTGTCCGCACCTATGCGTCCGGCGGCGGCACGGGGCCATTCGCAAGTCTGGCCGAGCTGTATGACTGCCATGCGCATGCTTTCAAATTCATTGCGGGCTCCCGCTATGCCTTCTCCTGCTTCGTGGAAGCGGCGGAGGGCGACCGGAGCCTGGCGGAGATACTGCGCGGCATTGCGCGCAAGGCGGATATGCTGAAAAGTTTCTTCCTCATGGCCATCCACGGCGGAAGCGCTAATGCGGCGATCATCGCGCAGCTGTGCAGTGAGATTCAGGAGCTGGAGGAACTGGCGTGGCGACGTATCGCATCGCCAAGCGGCGGTGCGCACAATATCGCGCCGCAAGTAACGAATTCCCTGGCATAGCCGCGAGGAGGAGGCCAAAGCCCGGAAGTTGAGTTATCCTGAACAGGATGGCTTGACTCCGGGCTTTTTGCAATATTTATAGGCGACATCGCAAGTCGAGGGAACCTTATCTTGGGGTTACCAATCTAACGATATAGAATAAGCTTATTCGAGACTAGAGGAGGAGCATGAATGTGCTAACGGTAGACAAGGTGAGGTTGGCTCAGCAGGGAGACTGCGAAGCATTCATTCGGCTCGTAACGGGAATGGAGTTGAATAAGGAGGATCTGTTTGTATGGGTGGAAGCCAAGACGAACGAGGTCGAATCGGCCCAGTGGGGAAAGGAAGAGCAAACATTCGGCTCAGCGGAAGAAAAAGAGAAGAAGTTCAAGAAGCCCATGTATACGGATGAGGAAGCCATTACAACAATGAACCCGCTAATGAAGAAGATATTCGGCGTCGATCTGACAGGCTATCAAGTGGAAGTGGATAAAGATTGGTATAAGTTCTCTAAAAAGGGCAGCCCGACCGTCTCGGGGGTGATCAATGAAAAAGGGAAGGTATTCCTAGTGTTCCAGTCTACTGAAACGAAATAAAGAAGACAGACAGCGGCATAGCGGAGCAGCCGTTATGCGGTACATTATAATCAGAGGGCCCCAGCGGCTCTCTGATTTTTTTGCATCATGGCTCCGGGAAGCGGCGCAGCGGGGGAGCAGACAGTTAACGCTTCTTATTTTCTTTGGCAGCTTGGGCATCTATCGTTTCAAGAAAGTCTTTTGCGGTCCGAACGACATATTTGACCTCGTCAATCGATCGTTCCATTAGCGCAATTTTATGCAGATCAACTAGCATTTGCTTCTCTTCGATGCCATCCTTGCCGTGGAGCTTCTGAAAATTAAACAATTCAGCCGGTCCAATATCCAGTGCATGCATGAGCGATTCCAATGTTTTCAAGGTTACGTTGACTTTTCCGGATTCGATATCCGAAATGCGTGACTTGCTCATTCCTTCTTTACCGGTTCTTTCCGCAACCTGCTCCTGACTTAATCCCTTTGCGGAGCGAATCATTCTTAGCTGTTCGCCAACAAGTTTTAGTAAATCTGACATGATAGTCACCTCAGTTAGAGGTTAGTAAAACATAGAAGAAAAAGAGATATCACTATAACATAACAAAGATAAAAATGTTATACTATAATAGAACAATCCTTAGAGATTCCAAGTCAAAAAGAGGAATGAGGCAAAGCGATAGTTCAGAAATCGATGTGGAGGAAGTAATATGTCCGATTGGGTAAAAGAAACCTTGCATCAACGCCTGGAATATCTAAGAGAGCAAGTAGAACTGCTTCCGGAGATCGCACTATTGCAGAATAAACGGAAAGCATTAGAACGCGCAATGCAGCGCGAATTGCAACAACAGGGAAGCGGCTTGCACATGGAATGGATGGATGCGCATGCGGAACTCGCCTTAGTGCAGATGGGCTGGTTCTATGCCAAGGGGGTTCAGGACGGATTGAAAATGCTCATTTTTTTGCAAAACTCGGAAGAAGAGCTGGAGAAGACGATGACGACAATAATAAAATCCTAATTTGCAGCGGAAAAGGGCAAACCCTCTCCCGTCCGTTGATCAAGAGGGGAACAAGGAAGCCAAAAGGCCGAGTCAGGGTTCATGTACCCGGAACTCGGCCTTTTGCGTCCCAATTTACAGTCTGAAGCCTCTTCTTTCTTCACAGGCTTCCCAAGCTTACATTCCCTGCTCCGCCGATGCGGAATTCCGCTTCGCGTTGCGCTGCGACCAGGATGCGAGCCCCATCGTGGAGAGGAGCAGGATACCGGTCACCCAGAAGACGGCATGAATGGAGAACACGCCGCTGATCGCGCCGCCGACCAGCGGGCCAAGCATGCCGCCGAGCTGGTTCGCCGTCTGATTCAGGCTGAAGGCCCGGCCCCGGAATTCGCTGTCCGTCGAGCGGACGACGAGGCCGTTCAAGGCCGGGAATACCGCGCAGAAGAAGATGCCGTACGCGAATCGGATGAACGAGAACCACCAGATGTTGTGGAACGGAATCTGGGCGAGCGTCCCGATGCCGCCGGCGAGCAGGCCGATCATCAGGACGCGCTGGAATCCGACCCTATCGGCCATCTTGCCCCAGCGCGGCGCGAAGATGATACTCGCCACCCCGACGAGCGAGAAGACGAAGCCTGCCGCGAGCGAGGCGTTCTTGTCGGAGATGCCGAGCTCGACAATGTACAGCGGCAGCACCGGTTCGATCGTCATGACGGAGAACTGGGTGCAGAGCGACAGAACAAGCACGATCAGCAGCGGCTTATTGTGGGCCGCAAGGCTGAACGTGTGCACGATCGAGACGCGGTCCTTGCTCGGCACGAATGATTCTTCCTTGACCCAGAAAATAATGAGCAGGGTCGCCAGGAAGCAGAGCACTCCTGCGCTTCCGAACGCAATCCGGTTGTCGAAGATTCTCGCCAGCACGCCGCCCAGCATCGGTCCCATGATGCTGCCCGTCGCCGTCGCCGTGGACATCATCGACAGCGCATACCCGACCTTGCGCTCCGGCGTATTCGTGCCGACCAGCGCGATCGAACCCGGAATGAATCCCGATAGCAGCCCCTGCAGCAGCCGCAGAATGAGCAGCTGGACGGGACTGGTGACGAAGGCCGTCAGCAGATAGATGACGCAGAGCGCCAGCCCGGCCCGGATAATCATCGGCTTCCGTCCGTATTTGTCCCCGACGGCTCCCCAGAACGGAGAAGAGATTGCTCCGGCGAGGAAGGCGCTGCTGAACAGAATCCCGGACCACAGCTCCAGATGATCCTTGACGCCGATCTGAATCAGGAAGAGCGGCAGAAAAGGAACGACCATGGAGAAGCTGGAAGAGACGATGAATGCGCCGAACCACAGTATCCACAGATTTTTCTTCCATGTTTCCATTAGATCTTCACTCCCGATATTCCTTTTTCCACGTACGATTCGATTGGAGTGTCATTCTAACGGCACTCGATATGTCAGACCGAACACATTATCCGCTTCCTATTATACAGCAAGCAGTCAATCTTTTTCTTCTCCGGCGCTAACGGTGAACAGGAGCTTGCCTTCGTGGAGCGCTGATGCGGCAAGGGAAATCGACAGGAAAAATATTTTTTATTTTTGGGGAATTACGCTAACTTTGATCCAAGCTGATTCACTTTGCCCAACCATTGGGCTCGCAATTTGTCAGATGATCCCCTTATCGGACCAAGCTCGGTAACTCGTACGGGAGATACACCGCAAAATTTCAATATGTTGCGTTTCATCACATTGTATTCTGCATTTCCATATGCCAACTTGTTGTACCAGGCGGGGGCGTCCGCGGTGACGATCAGATGCGCGGATTTGCCGGTTAAGAGCTTTTCCACCGTCAAAGAGTTTTTGCGGTATTTGTAAGCGAAGCCCGGCAGAAAGACCCGGTCAATAAATCCTTTGAGGATGGCCGGCATCACGCCCCACCATGTAGGATACACAAAGACAAGGTGATCCGCCCATTGGATGAGCTTCTGCGCTTCGACGAGATCCTCCTCCAGTTCCGTTCTTTTGCGGTAACCGAACTGTAAGTTCGGGTTAAATGTGATCTTGCTCAAATCAATCGATCGAACCTGAGCCTTGCTGCCCGAGGCCCCTTTCCTATAAGCGTCGGACAAGGCCGAACAGAAGCTCTGCGGGTCGGGGTGTCCGTTAATCACGAGAATATTCGATTTCATTTCCGTTCCTCCTCCTGGCTATTGACTCTCTGCATCAACTGGTCTGAATCGCTGCGTGCGATATAATATAGGGGTGCAAAGACTATTACCAGCATAGAGCGAACGGACAGATAAATGAATGCTGAACAGCGCAATCCTCTTGCTGATTCGCGCAAAGGAGGAAGGGAGATTGAAGAGCCAGGGCATAGCCATCTCCATGTTATATCCGATTATGAAAACTATTGTTAACAAAGGATATGAAATCGAGAATTATTGCCGTTATGCTTCGTTTGACAGCAGCCTGTTGCAAGAGGTGGAGGCTCGGATTACCGATGAGGAATTGGAGCGATTGATGATCGCAGCCGCGGAATTCACGCAAGACGATCATTTTGGCCTGCACCAGGGGCAGATGGTAGAGCCGGCCGACTTGGGCGTTCTTGGTTATGTGATGCTGCATTCTACAACCATTGCCGATGCGCTAACCGCTTATCAGAGATACAATGTGATTCTGTGTCACGCGTTCAATCTGGAATGGACCGTGGAGAGAGATGATGTTCTTATCCGGTTGTTTTTACAGCATTCCGGCCGAATGTCACGCCATTGTATCGAGGATATGGCGAGTTCGTTGTATCATTTGCTCGGCCGGCTCAGCAACCGGCGCATCTCGTTGCATGAGATTCAATATACGCATGATGCGCCGGCGGATACCCAACCCTATTTGCCGGTGTTTGGGAGAGTTCCCCGCTTTGGCGGGACAGACAATGTTCTGCGCATGAGCAAGGACGTGCTGAACTATCCGGTCATGTATTCCGATTCCAAGCTGCTGGAAGTATTTGAGACCCTTGCGCAGGAGACCAAGGATGAGTTGGCGCAGGCAAGCGCGTTTTCAGATCAGGTCGTGCAATGGATGATAACATGCGTGCCCTCCTTCTTCCCGACATTGCAGCAGACTGCTGAATATTTCGGATTCAGCGCGAGAACGCTTCAAAATAAATTGAAGGCAGAGAACACGTCCTTTAATGAATTGTCTATCCGGGTACGCAAGGAATTGGCTATGTGCTATTTGAAAAAAAGGAAGTATTCCGTCGGCGACATCGCCTATTTATTATCGTTTTCGGAGCCAAGCGCCTTTCACAACGCGTTCAAAAAGTGGACGGGATTAACACCGGGACAATATCGCTCAAGTGTTAACCGCCTGTCTTGAACATGATATTTTTCATGCTTGCCATTCTTACTTTTTGACATGTTATAATGAAAGTTAAAATGTGGGAGAGGGGTTATCCTATGCCAGTTGAGACGTTTAGAGCAACCGCACATTTGCAAAATGGGATGGTCGTAAAGGCGAAATCGAGAAACTTCGAGATGATGATCGATGAACCGAAATCGCTGGGCGGCACCGATACCGCCATGAATCCGGTGGAGGTCGTGCTCTGCGCATTGGGGGCCTGCCAGTCCATCGTCGCGAGAGCCTATGCGCGCAAGTTCAAGATCGATCTTGAGGAGTTCTGGGTGGAAGTGGAAGGGGATCTGGATACGGACGGCTTTATGAACAAGTCGGATGTGCGCCGCGGATACTCGGAAATCCGCTACAATATTCATATCAAAAGCAATGCCTCCTACGAGCAAGCGAAGGAATTCATAGAGTTCATTGAACGCACGTGCCCGGTCGGCGACACGATCAACAACCCGGTGCGTCTCGTCTTGAATGACATTGTTTTAGAATAGAAAAGTCCGAGCCTCCTTACTTATTGGGCAACCTCTAACAGGAGGCTCATTTCATTTGCATTATTCGAACACAACCTGTGTTACCGGAGGGATTTGAAATGAACCATCTGCTTCTGCATGAAAATTTTATGGACGAGCGACTCAACGTCAATTTGAATTGGTTCTCGCCGCCCAAAGCGTGGTCCATCGACACGAGTTCATCTCAATTCATCGTTCAGACCAAGCAAGAAACCGACTTTTGGCAAAAAACGCATTATGGATTTCAAGCGGATAACGGCCATTTTCTCTATGCCGAAGTGAGAGGCAACTTCAGGCTGACCACCAAAGTTCATTCTTTTCCTGTCCATCGCTATGACCAGGCCGGGGTGATGGTGCGATATTCGCCAACTACATGGATGAAGTCATCGGTAGAGTATATTCCAGACAGCCCGAATAAGCTTGGTGCCGTGGTGACGAATCACGGCTATTCCGATTGGTCGACGCAAGAGACGGACGATGGAGACGCGCCGCTCTATTTTCGGATTTCAAGAATCGGCGATGATTTCTATGCCGATTATTCGCTGGACGGGCTGGCCTGGAGGCAGCTCCGCATGGCCCATCTGTTCGCGCAGGCGGACCAACCTGTTCAGGCCGGCATCTATGCGTGCAGTCCGGAGGGAGAAGGCTATGAGGCGCATTTTGAATTTTTGAAAATAGAAGCGCTATCCGACGATAGAACGCAGGCATATACATAGAACAGGCCAGTAGGCGGATATCCGGACTTTACCCCGGACTCTAATCGCAGTGGCTGCTCCCCGCCTCGCTGTCCTCTGCTGCGATGCCGTAGCGGGCGAGCGCCTTCGCCGCGCTTTCGCGCATGCGCCGCTGCAGCTTTTCTCCTTCCACGATGCGGACCCGCTTGCCGAGGAAGCGGATTTTGGACAGCACATACTCGCATTCATCGCCCAGGAAGGTGAGCCGAATCCGGTAGGTGTCCTCCTCGTCCGCATAGTCCACTTCCTTCTCGAAGCAGGAGAAGGCATACATGATCCGGGACAGCTCCCGGTTGTACATCCGGACGACCTCGATCACGGCGTGCTCCTTGCGGGAGTCCAGGACGGCCGCGATTCGGCTCAGCCAAGTCTCGGCCATGCCGGCTGGCACCGGTTCCATGTCCGCCTCCGCGATGTTCCGCAGCCGCGTGGACATGAGCATGCGCCGCCGCGGATTGTACCAGAGCAAGTACCACTCGCGCTTCACCATGGAATATTCCAGCCTGTAAGGGAAGCCGGACTGCGCGGGCTGCATGCCTCCATGCTTGAGCCGGTAAGAGAGGCGGATGCCCTGCCGGGCCGCGATGATGCGGTGCAGGGGGCGCAGGAGCGGGTGGTACGCATGGCGCTCGACGCTGGCGGCCTTCTCCGCAACATGCTCGGCCAGCTCGAAGTCGGCCTCGTCCCGCAGCGCCGCCGTCAGCTTCGCCAGCGTCTCCGGCGCGAACGCCTCTGCCGCGGCAGGATGGTTCAGCATCGCTTTCAGCCACGAGCGCTCCTGCGAGGTGACGGCGAACGCGCCCGCTTCCCCCAGCCGGGACATGATCTGATAATTAAATATTTTCTCGAACAGGTTCATCGCCATAGTACGCTTGAATCTCCTTCCACTCGTCAATCAGTTCCTGCCGGAGCTTGCGCGGCTCCAGCACCTCGCAGCTGGACCCGAAGCTGCGCAGCCAAGGCTTGATCTCCGTGATGCCGTTAACCGTGATTTCGTAGAGGAACCACTCCTCGTTCTCTTCGGTGATCCGACCCCACTGTCCCTGCATCAGCACGCGCTCCTTGACGAAGTTTTTGCGCGCTCCTTCCGGATTGAAGAACCGGGCCCGCACCGTAACCGCCTCTCCGGTGTCGATAAGCCAACTGAAGCGCATCTGCTCCTCCAGCTCCCGCAGCCTCCGGCCGAACCGCTCTTCCGGCACGGCTTCTCCTTCCCGAATCTGCGTCAAGCCTTCCATCCGGTACTTCATCAGGCCGAGCCGGGAAGTGTGGGCAAGCAGATACCAGCGGCCGTATTGATGGTCGTAGACGATCTTGAGCGGGAGCACGGTTTCCTGCTTGCCCTCGGCCTCGCGCGTGAAGAGCGGATTCGTATTTTGCGAGGCATAGGCCGTTCCTTTCTTCGGCGAGAAATAGAGAAAGGTCAGCTTGCGCCGCTCCCGAATTGCCTGCAGCACGGTATAGAGATGCGCCTCATCCAGAATGCGCGAGAAATAATGATATTTATACAGAAATGGTTCTGCCGCAACCGCAGGCATCTCCCTCCGCTTCATCGCTTGCTTGAGATTGTCCCGCAGAAGATAGCCCTGCACGGAAGGAACCTGCGTATTCGCCATCACATCAACGTAATCGTACAGATCAATCAATTCCTCGTCGCTTAATTCACTGGTAAGATCATGATTCATCGAATACCGGTAAGGCCGGCCGCCCTTTTCCTTGCGAATGACGCCGATTTCCTGCAAATATTTCAGATCGGAACGGACCGTCTTCTCGTCCGGCAGCGGATACGGCTCCGGAATGCGGGAACTGCATTCGTCAATCAGCTCCATCGCCGTCAACGGCTGCTTCTGCAGGGCGGTCAAAATGATCGCCAGACGAAGACTTTCGGATTCCTTGACCGATTTGGCACGGAACAAGAACAGGAGCATCGGATCCGCCGAGTCATAGTAGCTGAAGCGCAGCATCTCCGCGAACTGCTGCCCCTGATCCTCGGGAAGCTGCTCGGTTACCGTATGTACAATCTCCTTCAAGCGGCGGATCGTCTTGTCGAAGGTGTGGACCGAGATGCCCAGCCGCTGCGCGAATTGCTCCCGGCTGTATGCGCCGCTCGTCAGGATGAGCATGCGAAGGAACTGAATTTCTTTATCGAAGCTTTCTTTTGCCATTGTCTGAGAAGCCTCCTTATAAGCCCGGCTGGGGCTTCTCTTTCATTGTAGCAGGGGAGGCATAGGGGGAGAATGGAAAACTTTTGATCTCCTCGTAATACTTTCGCCATGTTCGGGCCTCCGAAAATAAGCGAAGATAGGGATGTGAAGCCGACACCTCAGGTGAAGGCGGCACGGCGGTCCATGAGGCGCCTGGACGGGTTACTTCGCCTGTTAAGCGACGTGTCGTTAAAACATTATTTTCGGCCGTTAAGCCGACAACGCAAAATCGCGACGGCGTGACATTATGTTGAGAAAAGAGGAGGGACTTCCATGTCCACACTGTCCACGATCCATCAGACAATACAACAGGAGCTGCGGCAGATAGAGCGCCAGGAGAACGTGCGCATCATCTATGCCTGCGAATCGGGCAGCCGGGCGTGGGGGTTCCCGTCGCAGGACAGTGATTATGATGTCCGCTTCATCTATATGCAGCCCGTGGACTGGTACTTGTCCATCTGGGACCGCAGGGACGTCATCGAGCGCCCGATAAGCGATCAGCTCGACATCAACGGGTGGGATCTGCGCAAGGCGCTGCAGTTGTTCCGCAAGTCGAACCCGCCGCTGCTGGAATGGCTGGAGTCGCCGATTGTGTACGAGGAGGTATCTTCCGTGACGGAGCGAATTCGCAGCCTGTCTTCGCATACCTTTTCACCGAAATCATGCATGTATCACTATCTTCATATGGCCAAAGGCAATTACCGCGAATATTTACAAGGCAGCCAGGTCAAAATCAAAAAATATTTTTACGTGCTGCGCCCGATACTGGCATGCGGCTGGATCGAGAAGTATAATAGCATGCCTCCGATGGAGTTTGACGCTTTGGTTCGGGAACTGGTTCCCGAAGGCAGCGAGCTGCGCCAGGCCATTGAACGGCTGCTGGAGCGGAAGCGCTCGGGGGAGGAATTGGATGTGGAGTGCAGAATTCCTTCTATAAATGCGTATCTCGAAGATCGCATCGAACATTACGAGCGTACGGCGGTTCACCTGAGATCGCCGGCTGGGCAGCAGCGTCAGGATCAAGAGCTCGATAAGCTGTTCCGTTCTGCCTTGCAGGAAGTATGGGTATAGCTGCGCAGCGGCGCTATCAGCAAGCATCCGGTGAAGGCGCTGGGCGGAAGGGAAGAACATGTGCGAGGAGTGCGAAGATGGAGAGCATGGACATCGGAAAAACTGCGGAACAGGATAATGTGAATGTGAATATTTTTGCTCTATTTTTATATAAGCTCGAGAACTTTCTGAATGCCAGGGCTTGCCGCAAGCAATTCGGAAATGTGTTTTATGCCGAAGACGAGCCTTCGCTCTTTTTGGTTGCCTCTAACCAAAGCAATGGGAACCCCGTCAGCTTCACTCGTTGGCATGATTTATTTTCGATTACCAGGTGGGAACAACGAATGCTTGCCAGAGGATGGAGTGAGCAAGATTGCTATATTATCAAGCTGGTGTTATCCCGCTTCGGGTACTTGTTTGATATTGATAATCGGCAAAGAACGAATAAGGATTATTTCATTTTTTTCTACGTCATACAGCTTATCACGCTGAAAAATAGCCCAATGGTAGACAACGATAAAGTTAAAAATCACATGCTTCGATTTCTGTTGTTTGAATTGAGCATGGAGTATGACGCATACAGCAGGTTCTATATACAGAATGACAAGCTGCTTTACTCCTCTGATCATACAGGCGATATTGATTTCCTTGAGGTGATTGCAACCGTCTATGATGTTTTGGAAGTAGCGAAAAGAAAAGAGAAAACCCTTCTATTAACAATGAAAAGTTATCACGAGCGTGTCGTCCATTTCCTTGTAACGCCAGATAACGAAGACTATAGAATCGATTTTGATGATTATCATATCAATCTCATCTATCCGAATTTCTTCATGAAGATGCTTGCCAATGATAAGCGCAAAGTATTCAACGCAATTATCAATGCAGTCGATATGCACCAGTCCAACTACAATTTATTTGTGTCAAATATGATATTGATGAACTATTCCTTTTATATATTGAAGAATGATCCACGGAATATATTAATATTGAAAAAGCATATCAATGATGATGCATTATTTTTGAAGGTGATGTCCGCATTGATTAACAGACGAATGTGTATCGAAAAAGAAGATTTTGAAGGATTGGATCTGGGGATCGACTTGGATGCGATAGAGTATGTGAATTCCTATCTGTATAACATATTATACAGACTTTAGTATATGAATAATTGTCGTTGTTCTTCCGAATCGGCATGTCCCCCTGAGAAAAAAGATCAAATATCAACCACTGATGCAGAATAAGGAGAGTTGACAGCAATGGCATATATAACAACGGACGGCGTGCGGGTATGGGGCCAGCCAGAGGAGAGCGCGGTCGCCCAGGCGAAGACATGTGCGCGGAACGGACGTGTCATCCAGGCGCTCTTGATGGCCGACCATCATAAAGGTTACAGCCAGCCGATTGGGGGCGTCATCGTGTATGATGGACAAATCTCGCCTTCCGGTGTCGGCTATGACATCGGCTGCGGCAATAAGGCGGTGCGGACGAATTTGTACGCAGCCGATATCCAGCCGCGCATCGGCGCTATCATGGACGAGATTGCGGGCAAAATATCGTTCGGCGTTGGCCGCAACAATGAGGAAAAGGTCGATCACGAGCTGTTCGACGACCCGGACTGGGCGGTCTATCAGTCGATCGGCCGCCATGAGCATGACACGTTGAAGGCATTGGCACGCAACCAACTGGGCACAGTGGGAAGCGGCAATCATTATGTCGACCTGTTCGTGGAGCCCGATACCGGGAGGCTGTGGATCGGGAATCATTTTGGCAGCCGCGGCTTCGGCCACAAGACGGCGAGCGGGTTCCTGAATCTGGCCGCCGGGCGGGAATTTCTCGGCAAGGCGCCAGGCGAGAGCATGGATCAGCCGCCGGTGCTGCTGGAACTGGACAGCGAACTCGGCGACATGTACTACCGCGCCATGAAGCTGGCCGGGCGGTACGCCTATGCCGGCCGGGACTACGTCATCGGCCAGGTATTGTCCATCCTCGGGGCGGAGGCGGATTTCGAAGTGCATAATCACCATAACTTCGCATGGCAAGAGCAGCATAACGGACGAGACACCATCGTCGTCCGTAAAGGGGCAACGCCTTCAGCGCCCGGGCAGCTTGGCTTCATCGGCGGAAGCATGGGCGATATTTCCGTCATCGTGCGCGGCAAAGATTCGGAGGAGAATCAGGACGCTTACTACAGCACGGTTCATGGCGCCGGTCGGATTATGAGCCGCACCCAGGCCGCCGGCCGCATGAACTGGAAGACCCGAGCGCGGACGGGCGGACAGATCACGCCGGAGCAGATGAAGGCCGCGGTCCGGAGCTTCGGCGTCGAGCTGCGCGGCGCAGGCACCGACGAGAGCCCGTTCGTCTACCGCAAGCTGCAGGACGTGCTCGATGCGCACCAGAACACGCTCGACGTACTGCATGTGCTGAAGCCAATCGGCGTCTGCATGGCCGGAGCGAACGAGTTCGATCCATACAAAGACTAGGCAGATAAGCCGCTCCTTACTATTGTCACCTGTCACACCAAAAGCAGGGCACAAAAACAGTGCCCTGCTTTCGTGTGCAGAGAAATCACTATGCGGTACGAGATGCCTAGAGATGCCTAACAAGCGCTCTTCTCATGAGGCCAGGCAGGAGTGTTTGCAGGGCCTTACAACCACTCTCCCCTTGAGTCAGGAGGTATGTATGCGTAGGTCCTTTTAAACGCTATCCCCGAGAGTCAGGTTGGTGTGTGCGTAAGTCCTTAAAAGCGGTCTCCCCTTGAGTCAGGAGGTGGTGTGTAGGCGTAGGTCCTTATAAGCGCTATCCCCGTGAGTCAGGTTGGTGTGTGCGTAGGTCCTTATAAGCGGTCTCCCCATGAGTCAGGTTGGTGTGTGCGTAGGTCCTTATAAGCGGTCTCCCCATGAGTCAGGTTGGTGTGTGGGTAAATCCTTATAAGCGGTCTCCCCGTGAGTCAGGAGGTGTGTGCGTAGGTCCTTATAAGCGGTCTCCCCATGAGTCAGGAGGTTTGAGTGCGTAAGTCCTTATAAGCGGTCTCCCCATGAGTCAGGAGGTGTGTGTTCGTAGGTCCTTAAAAGCGGTCTCCCCATAAGTCAGGTTGGTGTGTGGGTAAGTCCTTATAAGCGGACTCCCCGTGAGTCAGGAGGTGTGTGCGTAGGACCTTACAAGCGGTCTCCCCGTGAGTCCGGAGGTTTGTGTGCGTAGGTCCTTATTAACGGTTTCCCCATGAGTCAGGTTGGTGTGTGGGTAAGTCCTTATAAGCGGTCTCCCCATGAGTCAGGTTGGTGTGTGCGTGGTCCTTACAAGCAATCTCCCCATGGTTCAGGATAGCCTGACCCGATGGGATACTGGCGTAAAGAGGAAATGGGAATGTACCTGATGCGTTGGGATACTGGCGTAAAGAGCAAATGAGAATGTACCTGACCCGATGGGATACTGGTGTAAAGAGGAAATGGGAATGTACCTGATGCGTTGGGATGCTGGCGTAAAGAGCAAATGAGAATGTACCTGACCCGATGGGGGACTGGCGTAAAGAGCACAAATGGGAATGTACCTGATGCGTTGGGATACTGGCGTAAAGAGCAAATGAGAATGTACCTGACCCGATGGGGGACTGGCGTAAAGAGCAAATGAGAATGTACCTGACGCGTTGGGAGACTGGCGCAAAGAGCAAATGAGAATGTACCTGACGCGTTGGGAGACTGGCGTAAAGAGGAAATGGGAATGTATCTGACCCGGTGGGAGATTGGCGTAAAGAGCAAATGCGGAATGTCTGACTCGACGGGATAATGATGCAAAGAGCGGCAGCGTATAAGGCATTGCTCCAAAAGTTTATATTACAGCAGAACAGGCTAACGGTGCATTCGCACCGTTAGCCTGTGTCATGAGCGGGCTCCTCAGGTTCGGCTTATAGCTTTTTCCATACTTCCGCCTGGCCTGGCTCTTCGCCTGATGTCCACCAGCGCGCCTCGTAGGCAGCGCCATTATGTGTTACCCGGTCGCCTCCAACGTAGATCTTGCTTGCGTCCCAAACCGGATATTCTGGGCTGTCGCCCAGCGTCTTGACCGTCAGGGCCGCGGATGGCTGTGATTTGTTCCCTGCCGTATCGACGGCTCTAACTGTGTAGGTGTAGGAAGTATTCTCCGTTAATCCCGTATCGGTGTACGAGGTCTGTGCCGTCGTTCCGACCAAGGCGCCGTTGCGGTATACCTCGTACTGCTGGATTCCGTTCGGGCCCGAAGAAGGGCTCCATGTCAAGGAGATGCTCGTCTGCGTTTGCGAAGGCGAAGCTACGCCTGCAGGAACGGATGGCGTCACGCCACCGGAACCATTGTTCAGGTTGACGTCAATGACTTGATAGAACGCGTTGCCGGTATCGGCAACTTCCCATACGCCGAGGATGATATGGTAGCCGCTGCGATCGGTTGGCACGCTGCATTGATGCGAGACGGATTTGTTCGGCCTTTGCCCGCCATCGTTATAGTAGCAGAATGGGTCCGGCTCAAGCTGGGCCCGAGTCAATGGCTGGTTCGGATTCCAGTCTTTTTTCGTAATATAGTACTTCCACTCTTTCGTGGCATGCGGCGCGGTCAAGTACCAAGTGAAGGTGTTGTTGCCGCCGTTCATATCGACTTTATTCCAGCGGGTAGATGATTGCGCATCCAACTCCGGGAACACGCCGCCCCCGGCGATATGACCGTCTTCCGGACCGCCGATCGGGAAGTTACCTTTCGCTTCGATGCTTTGCGGCTCGTACTCTACGAGTCCGCAATTCGTGTTCTCCCCGAGCTTGCATTGGTAGGCGCGGCTGTGCGGGGATTCGATATAGCCGTGGGCGGACGCCTGCTCGGCGAACACCATCATGCAGAAAAAGGCGGCCAATACGGCGCCAAGAGCGACAAACAGCGGGGATACTTTGGATGCTAACGGGTTCCATACTCGCAGCTGATTCATAACAATACCTCCTATAAGTTGGTTTTGGACAAGCTCTACACAACGTCGGACCGCTGCTTTTGAAGAGATGACC
The DNA here is from genome assembly GCF_945605565.1 of Paenibacillus dendritiformis. Taxonomy (NCBI): domain Bacteria; kingdom Bacillati; phylum Bacillota; class Bacilli; order Caryophanales; family Paenibacillaceae; genus Paenibacillus; species Paenibacillus dendritiformis. The sequence goes on from NZ_OX216966.1 coordinate 1,933,807, forward strand.
ACCTCCTTCATAGAATGTAAACGTTTTAAAATAAAGTTATCTCGTTTTAACTTTTCCGCGAAAAAAAGAAAAGGAACCGATAAAAAAGGTCGAATTAGCGTCATTTACAGCAAGAAAGCAGAAGTCAGGTCATGGATTGGAAGCTGGAACTGCTGGCAGATTGTTGATAGTCAGGTTGGACTGGAGCTGTCGTATGCTGGCGGCATCTATCGCAAAGGCAGGTATGCTCGCAAGGTGCCGAAAAAAGAAGTCGGATTCATCGATGCAGGGTTCATGTCGCCGCGTTTATTACTCAGGATTCGACAGGAGGGTCGTAGGAGCGGGACATTCGTTGGTTTTATATTACAAAATTTTAACCAAATTGGCTATAATTAATTTTCATTAATTTGGAATAAAGTCAAATTGCATCCTTTGATTGGAGAATTATCCGAGTCTCAATTCCCACCTTATCGTGAATATGAAAGGGTAAATCTATCTTTCCTTCCCTTTATTCCGGAAATAAGATAAAGGCTCCTGTTCCAGTAAAATAGTATTAGAAAGTCGTTCGGCGATAGATGCCCGATCATCTTGTTGGGCAATGCAGATGTTGCTATGATGGGAGGAAACATAGAGGTAAGGAGACGATGAAGTTGGAGAGATGCGAGCATTTGAAGTCTAATGTATACGCTTACTTGAAGCGGATAGGATATGATGGTCCACTCGATGGCAGTGCCGCTGTGCTGGCCGATCTGCAGGAATGTCATCTGCATGCCGTGCCTTACGAAAATTTTGATATTTTGCAGCGTGTGCCTTTGTCACTCGACGTTCCTGATCTTATAGACAAAATTGTAACCCGCCGCCGGGGCGGCTATTGCTTCGAGTTGAATGCCCTGTTCGGATGGCTGCTTCGCGAGCTTGGCTATCCGGTTACCGATCTGATGGCCCGCTTTTGGCGTGATGAACCGAATCCTCCGCCCAAGCGCCGCCACCAAGTTTTGCAAGTCCAGGCCGGGGATGAGACGTTCCTGTGCGATGTCGGAGTAGGAGGAATTGTCCCGCGCCGGCCGGTGCGCATCGAAGCCGGGTTGGAGCAATGGCAGGGGGATGAATGCTACCGGCTGGAACGGGATCCGGACTATGGCTGGATGCTGTTCGAATTCAAGCGGGACGGATGGGGCCGTCTCTATTCCTTTACGGAGGAGCCGCAGCTCGCGCGGGATTTCATTATGCCTTCGTTCTGGTGCGAGCATGCGCCGGAGTCTATTTTTACCCAGCAGGCGATGGCGGCTGTCCGTACTCGTGAAGGACGCAATACACTCGCTGGAGATGAATTCCGCATCTTCACGGCCGATGGCGTTCAGACCTTCATTCCGGAGTCGAAGGAGCAATATGATGAAGCGTTGAAAACCTATTTCGGTATCGAGCTCGGTTAAGCTTGAGGCCGCATGCCAAAAAGAGCGCTCCCTGACGGGGCGCTCTTTTTGTTGTCATCGGTTCATCTGCCAAAAGTTCAGTGTCGCATGGCCCATATAGTGAACGGAAAATTACAGCCGCAGCAGGGCCGGATCGAAGGATGGCACAAGCCCTTCCTCAGCGGCTCTTCTCAGAAGTGCCTCTACGGCTGCGTATCCGTCCTCGCCCAGATTTGCGGTGAACTCGTTCACATAAAGATTGATATGCGCTTGCGCCACCTGCGGATCCATTTCCTGCGCATGGTGCAGCACGTAAGACAGGGACGCCTCCGGATGCGCCCAGGCATATTCCACGGACGCGCGCGCCCATTCGGCGATCTTGCCTGCATCAAGGGTTCGGCGGGCAATGATCGCCCCGAGCGGGATTGGCAGGCCGGTATCTGCTTCCCACCAGCTTCCCATATCGGCCAGCAAGGTCAGCCCGTAACTCGGGTAGGTGAAGCGCGCTTCATGGATAACGAGTCCGGCGTCGATATGGCCGTCGCGCACCGCCGGCATAATCTGATGGAACGGCATGACGACGATCTCCCCGACGCCGCCGGGCACATACTTCGCCGCCCATAAGCGGAACAGCAGGTAGGCCGTCGAGCGCTCGCTCGGCACGGCTACCCGCCGGCCGCTGAGCGCCGCCGGATCGCTGCCGGCTTCCTTCGTCAGCACAAGCGGGCCGCAGCCCCGGCCAAGGGCGCCGCCGCAAGGGAGCAGCGCGTAATCGGACAGCACCCAGGGAAGCGCCGCATACGAGATTTTAAGCACCTCCGGACCTTGACCGCTGGCAGCCAGACCGTTCGTAATATCGATGTCCGCGTAGGTTACGTCCAGTTCCGGCGCTCCGGGAACAAGCCCGTGCACCCAGGCATGGAATACAAACGTATCGTTCGGACAAGGGGAAAAAGCAATTTTCATGATTACAGCACCTCCGGTAAGACTGAACAAGCGGCTTCCAATACTTCCAGCGCCTCTGGGATGCGCCATGCCGCCCGGTTGCGCGGACCGATCGCGTTCGAGATCGACCGGATCTCGAACGCCGGCAGGCCGAACTGACGGGCGGCCACAGCGATGCCATAGCCTTCCATCGCTTCGGCGGCGGCCCCGGGCACCCGCTGCGCGAGCATCGCTGCCGTCTCGGCCGTGCCTGTCACCGTGGACAGGGTCAGCACGGGTCCGGCGCATGCCTGCAGCGGAATGGCCTGCATCGCTTGGCAGATACGCTCGGCCGTCTCGGCATCGACCGGGATATAGGCCGAGCCGAAGCCAAGCTCGTCCACGCTGCAGAAGCCGTCGGGCGTCTCCGCTCCCAGGTCGGCCGCGATGATCGAGCTGGCCACCACGACGGAGCCGACTTCGGCCCGCTCCGCGAAGCCGCCGGCAATGCCGGCGCACACGGCGGCGCCATAATGAGCGACAGCCAGCTCACGTGCGGTGCTCGCTGCGGCTGCCGCCGTGCCGACGCCACCGACGATCACGTTGAAGCGGGGGTCTCCGCCCAAGCCGCGTAGGACGGCATCCCGCTCGGCGGGCACGGACGTTACAATGAGGATGCGATGTCCCGTTCCCGCTATCTCGCTGCGGAGAGGGGAGGCATCCATCGTATCGTTATGATGTGAACTCATATCACTGACTCTCCTTGAATGTAGTTCCAGCCGGAACATTGTCCTACCTCCACGTTATCCGGTTCCCGCCCGGAAGTAAAGGGAGTCTGGAACAGGATTTTAGAGCATATGGCAACCCTCTACCTTGGGATATGTTTATAGTAACATATGAAAGCGGCGATGTGCATCGCAAAAAAAAAACGCCCCGAAACCTATTGGTTCCGAAGGCGGTTGATCTCTAGTTCATTTTGAGCCGTTCTATGATAGGTGTATTCCACATCTTTGGTCAAGGAATCGATTTTATGGGAAATGATATGGAGCATGGAGTTGGATATCGCTTGGCTGTGACTGCTCTATTTGTGCTAGAGAAGTATTTGCTTGCTTGACCTCAATTTCTATAGCTTCCAGTCTCGAGTCCATAGTGTTAAGGCGTTGTTCAACCTGATCGAACCGCTTGTCCATCTGATCTAAACGTTGTTCGACTCTATCAAGGCGCTGCTCGACCTGATCGAACCGCTTATCCATCTTGTCTAAACGCTGTTCGACTTTACTGAGGCGTTGCTCGACCTGATCGAACCTCTTGTCCATGTTATCTAGACGCTGTTCGACTTTACCAAGGCGCTGTTCAACCTGATCGAATCTCTTATCCATCTTATCGATCAGCCCATTCAGACTTTGCAGTTCCTGAACAATCGTGTGAAGAAGCTGCTCGCTCATCATAACCGTCCTTTCCCATAGCATCATTTTACCACAGCCGCTGTCGATTTGGGGCGATGCGGTCTCACTCTGGATATACCTTCTCGGTTGAACAGCAGGATCCTCCTGATTCAAGGGGATAGCCTGTCGAACTTTGTTTTTTCCTGACCGGATGGGAGATTGGCGCAAAGGATTGCTCGATGGGAGAATGACGCAATGGATTGATCAAAGGATATTGCAGACCCTGCAGACCCTGCAGACCCTGCAGACCCTGCAGACCCTGCAGGCCCATCCCAAGTATGAATTTCCCTCCTGCCATCCGCTTGAGGTACAATAAAGCTGTTCCACTCGCACAGGCGAGGGAGGCTCAACTGATACAAGGAGATGTTCGGACATGGGAGTACAATGGCGGGAGAAGCACTACATACATTCGGACAATTGTGATTATAAGAAGCAGTGTAAGCTGTCGGCGCTGCTCGAATGGATGCAGCGGGCGGGCGATGCGCAGCTTGGGCACTACGGGGTGTCGCTGGACGAGATGATCCGGCAGGGCATGGCATGGATGCTGGTCACGATCGATCTGGAATGGAAACGGCTTCCCCTCTATGGCGAGACGATCGAGATTGTGACATGGAACCGGGGGGCGACTGGCGTTCAGTGGCAGCGCGACTTCCGTATTTACGGCCCGGATGACGCGGAATGGATAGCGCAGGCCCGGACCTCGTGGGTGCTCGTCGATTTGAACAAGCGCCGCATTCTCCGTGCATCGGCCTGTCCTTACGACCTGCCGGTTCATCCCGATGATTGCGTAGGCGGCATGCCGCGCAAGGTGGAGGTTCCGGCTGACCTGAAGCGGGAGCATGCCTATGATATGACGGTGCGGCTAAGCAGCATCGACATGAACGGGCATCTGAACAATGCGCGTTTTGTGGATATTTGCCTCGATGCGATGTCGCCAGAGGAACTGGAGCGGGGGCTGTCCCGCTTCCGCATCACGTATCACCGGGAGGCTGTCCTCAACGACAAGATGGCAGTCATCCGCTCCGCGTGGCAGGACGGCAACTGCTTCATCAGCGGGTTAGCCGATGGAGGCACGGCGTATTTCGATGCGATGATAGCAGCGGATCGGGACGAAGTGTAGAGGAACGAAGTTGAATAGTCAGCAACGGACAGGAGCGAATATGGGCTCCTGTTTTCTTTTTCTCCAGGAAAGAAGACATCGGTCAAAGAGACTCTAAAAATAAGGTTTGTGGGTAAAACGTCCTATATGGTAACATTTACACGATTAATCAACTCGAGAAGGCAGAGACGAGGGACAACGATGCCGGGATATTCATCAGAAGAGAATGGGAGCAGAGAGAATGAAGAAGAGAGCAATCATGGCAGTACTGGGGGCTGCCTTCCTCGCGGCAGTATTGGGCCAGCATGGCGAGACTCAGGCCGCGGGGCGCAGCGTCGGGTATATGGATACGGCGGCGAACCGCACCTACGTGCCGATTCGTTACTTGAGCGAACAATTGAAATATCAAGTGAAATGGGACAAGGCTGCCCAGCGCATCGATGTGCGCGCGAATGAGGACACGTTGTCCTTGACGGTCGGGAACAAGAAGGCGCAGGTGAACGGCGCGGTGAAGCAGATGGATGCGGCGCCTTTTGTCGAGGGAGGGACGACCTATGTGCCGATTCGCTTCGTCGGAGAAGCGATGAAGCTTCAGATGAAGTGGGACAAGGCGGCCTCTGCGCTCTTGTTCGATACGGAGAGGGGGAAGCAGAAGCTCCCGGTCGTCTCCATGGAACGATTGAACCGTGCCGCTGCTCCCATGGAGCAGAAACAGAAAACATTCACCGTCGGCAAGAAGCGCATTTCCGCTTCGATCGTGGAGGTTGATCTGCTTCATCCGAAGATCCGGCTCGATGTCGCGGTGGCCGGAGGCAAGATTGGCTCCGTGGACAGCTTGAAGCATATGGCGGATGCCAGCAAGGCGGCGGTGGCGATGAACGGGACGTTTTTCGATGCATATACGAAGACGAGCTATAAGGCTCCGTACGGCCATATCGTGAAAAAGGGCGAGTTGGTGCATCCAAGTCCGGCCGACCGTCGAACCGTGCTCCTATTCACGAAGGACAACGAGGTGGAGTTCGTCAAGGGCAAGGAGTTCCCGCAGCGTTTCGAGGAAGGCGATGTGGAAGGAGCGCTTCAGGCGGGACCCCGTCTGGTGACGAACGGTCGGGTCAGCGTCGATCCGGTACCGGAAGGCTTCAAGGATCCGAAAATATTGACGAACAGCGGCGCGCGCAGCGCTGTGGGCATAACGTCGGACCATAAGCTGATTCTATTGACGACTTCCGGGGCCACGATTCCGGAGCTCGCTCAGATGATGAAGCAGGCCGGCGCGCAGCAGGCGATGAACCTGGATGGCGGGGCATCAAGCGGGCTGTATTATAAAGGCAAATATATCACCTCTCCTGGCCGGGAGATCAGCAACGCGCTGCTCGTCCATTACGGTAACTGAGAAAACCGGGAGGCATGAACCCGTTGGCGGAATCCTGCCGCGGGTCCGCAACGGACAAGGCCCACGCCGGCAAGCGAGCGTGGGCCTTGCTGCAGGCTAGGAGCTGGTCGTGACGAATATGCCGAGCGGCGTATTCGATTCTCCGGCGGTCATGAGGGAGAAGGTGAAGGTGGACAGGCCTTCTGGCGCCTCATATTCGGCGATCTGGCATGCATCCTTATTCGTCGGCAGCGCCGGAATGCGGAATACCTCCTTGCCGAGCCGGACGGCGCCGGCATATTTTCCCCCGCGCGGATTGACCCAAATGTGGACCTTGGCCGGAGCGCCCGTCTCGTTCCGGATCGGAAGGCTCACCGTGTAGATCGCGCCGAATTGGGCGATATTGTTCACCGCTCCGCTGCCGCTGAGCGGATCGCTGCTGCCGGCCGTGAACAGCAGGTCTGCAGGCGGGCTGCCGCCGAATTGGCGTGATTTCGCCAAGGCGCGATAATTATGCGTCGTCCCGCCGACCTCGTATTCCGGCATAAGCGCCAACGTCTCCGAGAACGGCCAGCTGCCGCGCGGATGCGGCTGCCCGGCGGCAGAGAGCGGCTCCGATACGATCGTTCTCAGATCGGTATCGGCGCTGCGGCTGGCCGCGGTCCGCACGACATAATGGAGCGGCCCATCCCCTGAGCTCCGGCAGACGGTGAATTCATAGATAAAGCCGATAAGATGGCCATGCGGCACCTCCCGGGCTTCGATCAGGCCGACCTCCTGCGCCAACGGCCTGCAATCGGCCGCAGCATGATCATCCATCGTCCCGGCCAAGCAGGATGCGGCCAGACATTGGCCCGCTTCGACCAATATGTTCGACGACGCATCCACGATCCGCGCCTCCCGCTTGATTTGCCGAATCTGGAGCGTGTTCGCTTCGGCTTGATTCTCCAGTGTCAAACCCACTTGCAACGGCTGGCCGGTCTGATTGATATGCCAGCCCATTACCCGGTGCTTCACCTGATCCGCATCGCTCTGGACGACATCATGCCAGAGCGTCCCGCCTGCCTCGGGGAAGCTGCCGGCATCCAGCACCTCCGGATTATCGCTGAGCATCAGTCTTCGCCGGCTGCCCGGCTCCGCGGATGCAACTTCTTGGAAAGGATAAGCCACGTCCATTTTGCCGGCGGTCAATTCAGGCTGCTTGCATGTCATTATCGTTCGCCTCCATCTCAGTGATTGGGGAAGAACGCGATTCGAGAATGTTTGGAATTCGCGCCTTCACTTAATAAGGCAATTCGGAACAACGATGTACAACCTGGGTGCGAAAATTCATTATTTATTTTTCTCTTCGGTCCATCAGCTTCACCAGCTTGAATTCGGTCGAGGATTCGGGCGCCGGCGTATAGATGCTGCAGCGCAGATCGGCGTCGCCTTGCACCTGCAGGGAAGTCAGATGGAACAGCATTTTCCCCGCCCGGGCATGTCTGAACTCAATGACGACCTCCGGGGCGGTGCTTACCTGGCTCTGATTCCATAACCGCTGGAAGTCCGGGTGAACCTCCTTCATCTCCTCCAGGAAGCGATCATACCATTCATCCTCTACGTACTGGCCGTAATACGCGCGGAATATCGACAGAAATCCTTTGACGAAATGCTCCCAGTTGACCGCCAGACTCTGGAATTCCTTGCGCGTGAACAGCAGGCGAATCATATTCCGCTCTTCCGGCGGAATGGCGGTGAAGTCGAGGAAGACATGAGACGCCGCCTCGTTCCAGCCGACGATATGGCAGCGCCGATCCGACACAATTGTCGGGCAATGCCGCAGCTCCTGCAGAATCCGCTGCAGGGCAGGGCTGATCTGCGGCTCTTCCTCCTCCCGTACGGCGGGGCCGGCCCCTCCCTCCAAGGCGAGCGCATACAAATATTTGCGCTCGTCCACGGTCAGCTTCAACGCGGCCGCGACACTGTCCAGCACCGAAGCCGACACTTGAATATCTCGTCCCTGCTCGAGCCAGGTATACCATGTCGTGCTGACGCCCGCCAATTGGGCGACCTCCTCGCGTCGAAGGCCGGGGGTCCGGCGGCGGGTTCCAGCCGGGAGTCCTACCGATTGGGGAAGGATATGCGCCCGCTTGGCGCGGAGGAACTCGGACAGCATTTGCAATCGGGTCGGTGAATTCATTGATGGCACCTCACACTCTCTAATCTGGTACTAATTATACTAGGATAAACAACAACTTGTAATAGGATAACCGCTATGACACAATAATTCCGACACGACAACCAGTACGGATGAAGGAGGACATGGATATGGAGAGAGTCGTCATAACAGGGATGGGAGCCATCACGCCGCTTGGCCAGGATACGGATTCCCTATGGCAGGGGCTGATTCGCGGACAATCGGGAATCTCCGCGATCGATGCGTTCGATGCATCCTCCTGCAAGGTCCGCATCGCGGGACAGGTGCGGGACTTCGATGCGGAAGCCCGCTTCGGGCGCAAGGAAGCGCGGCGGATGGACCGCTTCACCCAGTTCGCCCTGGCGGCGGCCGAGGAAGCTTACCGCCAAGCGGAGCTCGACCGGTGGGGCGGGCTCGACAGCGAGCGCATGGGCGTGTATGTCGGATCGGGCATCGGCGGCATTCAGACGATGCTCCAGCAGGAGGCAATCCTGCGCGAACGGGGGGCGGATCGGGTTAGCCCGACGCTCGTGCCGATGATGATCGCAAATATGGCCGCGGCCCAGATCAGCATCCGCTACGGCGCGCTCGGGCCGTCGATGGCGCCGGTTACGGCATGCTCGATCGGGAACACGGCGATCGGGGAAGCGTTCCGCCTCATTCGAGCGGGCGGTGCGGATGTCGTCATGGCCGGCGGAACCGAGGCGGCCCTCACGGACTTGGCGTTGGCCAGCTTCAGCAACGCGACGGCCTTGTCGGCGCGCAATGACGAGCCGGAACGGGCAAGCCGCCCCTTCGATCGGGGGCGGGACGGATTCGTGATGGCGGAAGGCGCCGGCATCGTCATCTTGGAGTCGCTGACGCATGCGCTGCGCAGAGGGGCGCCAATCTTCGCGGAGGTCATCGGCTATGGAGCGAGCTCTGACGCGTATCATATGGTGGCGAGCCATCCGGAAGGACGCGGGGCGAGCCAGGCGATGAGAGCGGCGCTGCGGGAAGCGGGAATCGCGCCGGAGGAGGTGGGCGTCATCAGCGCCCATGCGACAAGCACCGAGGTCGGAGACCTGTCGGAGACGCGCGCGATTCACGATGTATTCGGCGAGCATGCCCGCCGCATTCCGGTCACCGCCAACAAATCGATGCTCGGCCATATGCTGGGCGCGGCGGGCGGCGTCGAAGCGATCGCGCTCGTGAAGACGCTGCGGGAAGGCATCGTGCCGCCGACCATCAATCTGGAGGATCCGGATCCGGCTTGCGATCTCGATTATGTTCCCCATCAGGCCCGCCGGATTGAGGCCCGCATCGGCATCTCGAATTCCTTCGGCTTCGGCGGGCATAATGCCGTTATCGCCTTGCAAGCTTACGAGGGGTAGAGGATGGCGGCCGAGCGGGGCGGCTCAGCCGAGCGTTAGGATGTGAACTGGCCTGCTGGCGGCTCCTGTCTGCGCGGTATGCAGAGTACGCAATACGATAAAGAGCGCATTCATTCCGGTTACCAATGGAAATGGGTGTGCTTTTGGGCCTCAATAAGTTAAGAAGCTCTAATCGAAGGAATCGCGCTGACGGGAATCAAGGGGCAGGTGCAGCCGATTTGCGGCCGGGAGCAGGAGTTTCTTCCTTTTTGTAGAATAGAGTTGTCTGTGGAGCGATGCCGCCACGCGTTATGCGCAGGTGCGTAAGCTGCAGCATTTGTTATGGGTACATGGGACATGGGAACACATTCGGCAAGTGCAGAGTCCATTGGAGGCGATTGTGCCCCGGTGGACTTTTCGCATTGTCCTGCGCGAGAACGATGCTGCAGCTGGCCTGGAAGCCGTAGCGCTATTTCTATCCGAGAAAAGAGGTACTTTTATGCTTCGCCGTTTTTTTGCTTATTACCGGCCCTATAAATATTTGTTCCTCCTGGATTTCGGCTGCGCGGTTATCGCGGGGCTGCTGGAGCTGGGATTCCCAATCGCCGTCAACCAGGTGGTGGACAAGCTGCTGCCGAGCAATGACTGGCCGCTCATCGTCTGGGCCTGCGTCGGGCTGCTGGCGCTCTATCTGCTTAATATGGGGCTGCAGTATATCGTTACCTATTGGGGCCATATGCTGGGCATCAACATCGAGACCGATATGCGCAAAAAGCTGTTCGATCATATTCAGAAGCTCTCATTCCGCTTCTTCGACAACAACAAGACGGGCCATCTGATGTCCCGCATGAGCAATGATTTGTTCGAGATCGGCGAGATGGCCCATCACGGTCCCGAGGATGTCTTCATCGCGGTGATGACGCTTATCGGCTCGTTCGTGCTGATGCTCACCATCAACTGGAAGCTGGCCTGCCTCACGTTCGTGATCATTCCGTTCCTCATCTGGCTCGTCGTCGTCTGCAACAAGCGGATGACCCGGGCGAACCATCGCATGTTCACCGACATTGCCGATTTCAACGGACGGGTCGAAGACACGTTCGGCGGGATCCGTGTCGTGCAGGCATTCGCGAACGAAGGCTTCGAACGGGAGCGCTTCGCCGTCAACAACCAGCGCTTCCGCTCGACGAAGCTGATCGCCTACCGGATTATGGCGCTCAACTCGTCGGTCAGCTATATGCTGATGCGGCTCGTCACCGTATTTGTGCTTATCTGCGGCGCTTGGTTCGTCATTCGGGGGGAGCTGTCCTACGGCGAACTGGTCGGCTTCATTCTGCTGACGAACGTGTTCTTCAAGCCGATCGACAAGATCAATGCCGTCATCGAGAGCTATCCGAAGGGGATCGCGGGCTTCAAGCGCTATCTTCAAATTCTTGATACGGAGCCGGATGTGAAGGATGTGCCCGATGCGATTGAGGTGGCCCATCTGCGCGGCGATATCCGCTATGAAGGCGTCACCTTCGGCTATGAAGGCCTGGATCCGGTGCTCGACAATATTGATCTGACGATTGCCGCCGGGGAGACGGTTGCGTTCGTCGGGCCTTCCGGCGCGGGCAAGACGACGCTGTGCAGCCTTCTGCCGCGCTTCTATGACGCCGAGGCGGGCCGCATCACCATCGACGGCATTGATACACGGGAGATGACGCTCGCATCCCTGCGCCGGCAGATCGGGATCGTGCAGCAGGATGTGTTCCTGTTCGCGGGCACGCTGCGCGAGAATATTGCCTACGGGAAGCTCGACGCGAGCGAGGACGAGATTATGGAGGCCGCGCGCCGGGCGCGGCTGGAGGAGTTCATCCGTTCGCAGCCGCTCGGGCTGGACACGGTCGTGGGCGAGCGGGGCGTGAAGCTGTCCGGCGGACAGAAGCAGCGGCTGGCTATCGCCCGCATGTTCCTCAAGAATCCGCCGATTCTGATTCTGGACGAGGCGACGTCGGCGCTGGATACCGAGACCGAAGCGGCCATCCAGCAGTCGCTGGCTGAACTGGCGGCCGGGCGGACGACGCTGATCATCGCCCATCGCCTGGCCACGATTAAGCATGCAGACCGCATCGTCGTCGTGAATGAAGACGGCATTGCCGAACAGGGGCGGCATGACGAGCTGCTGTCGCTGGGCGGAAGCTACAGCCGGCTGCATCAAGCCCAGTTCGGGGCATAATCCCGCCAGCCGGCAGGATCGGAGGCCCGGGCTATGGTAACTCTGCCGGTGAACGGCGGCGCATCCGGCGCCGCTTCTTCCTCGCCGCTCGGCCATCCTGCCATTGCCAACCGGGCAGGAATGCGGTATTATAGGGGCGATTACATATTCATACAAATTCGGGTGCTTGAGGAGTCAGGCTGAGATAGTAGCCAGTATACCGCTACGGACCGTTAATCTGATCTGGATAATGCCAGCGTAGAGAAATCTTGTATTTGTCGTGCGATCATGCCTGCAGGATGATCATCGGCTTACTCTACCGTCTGGGTTCCAGACGGTTTTTTTGTATGAACCATGAGATAAGGGAGAGGGTAGCAATGCAAGAACAGGCAAGTGAAAAGAAAGGATTGCGATTCCAGGACATTCTCATTACCGTCATGATCGGGGTCGTTTTCGGCGTTATCTTCAAGCTGTGGGATAGCGTGTACAGTATCGTGAAGCCGCTGTTCCCGCAGGCGGGGCAATTGACTTACGGCATGTGGTTCATGGCCGGGCCGTTCGCCTACTTGCTCATCCGGAAGCCGGGCGTCGCGCTCATTGCCAGTCTGGCCGCAGCCAATCTGTCGGCCCTGCTCGGGTCGGGATGGGGGCTGGAGACGATCATGTACGGATTCGTCCAAGGCTTGGCGGCCGAGCTCGTCTTCGCCTTGGCGCGTTATCGCCGGGGAGGATTAGCGATTGCCGGAGCGGCCGGAATCATGTCGGCTGCCGGCTCGTTCCTCCTCGATCTCGGATACGGCTATGCCAATTACGAGACATGGGTGCTTGTGCTGAAATACGGACTGCGCGTCATCAGCGCCTTCACGTTCGCCGGCATCTTCGCTTACTTCCTGATGCGCGCGCTGGAGGCGACCGGGGTGACCAAGTCGATCCGGCCGGTCGCGAAGGAAGAATACGCGGCTCTGGACCGGTAAACGCGCAGGACACCGGCTGGCGGTCAGGCCCGCCGGCCGGTTATCATGGCACATGAACGATGGGGTGTTGGGATTGACACAAGAACAAGCGGCCTCAACCGCGGCCGCGATTACAAATCTGAGATTGAAATTCCCGGGAGAGGCGTCCTTGCTGTTCAAGGACCTCTCCTTCTCCATTGCGGCGGGGGAGAAGGTGCTGCTGCTCGGACCGAGCGGCTGCGGCAAATCGACGCTGCTGCAAGTGCTGAGCGGCATTATTCCGGGCTCGGTGGAAGTCCCGCTCAAATATGAGCGGAGGCAGCTCCCGGATAGCTGGGCCTTCGTATTCCAGGATCCGGATACCCAATTCTGCATGCCGTACGTCGATGAAGAGTTGGCATTCGTCCTGGAGAATCTGTCGGTGCCACGGGAGCAGATGGAGCCGCGCATAATAAGCATATTGGAGCGGGTCGGGTTGCGGCTGGATGATCTGCATACGCCGATTGCGGCGCTGTCGCAAGGCATGAAGCAGCGGCTCGCGCTCGCCTCCGTCCTGCTGCTGGAGCCGGAGGTGCTGTTCCTGGACGAACCTTCGGCTCTGCTCGATCCGGAAGGGACGAAGCAAATCTGGGATACCGTGAAGGACATCGCGGGCTCCCATACGCTGCTGATCGTGGAGCATAAGCTGGATCTGGTCGCCGATATCGTCGATCGTGTCGTGCTGTTCGACGGCGAGGGCCGCATGATGGCAGATGGCGAGCCGGGCGCTATTTTCACGATGCACAAGGAAAAGCTGATCGAATACGGCATCTGGTATCCGGACGTGTGGCGGGATCATGTGAAGTCGGAGGCGTACCGCGCCATCGCGAGCGCCAAGCGGCGGCAGCGCCAGTCCGAAGCGGCGTCCGCACTTCGGGCGGAGCCAATCATCGCCTTGCGGGGGTTCTCCGGCTACCGGGGAGAAGCCGAGGCCATCGCCGTCGAGGCCGCCGATGTCTATCCGGCCGAATGGATAGCGGTCACGGGCCCGAACGGGGCGGGCAAGAGCACGCTGCTGCTGTCCCTGATGCGGCTGCTTCGCGCCAGCGGCTCCTATGTTATCGGGGGACGTCCGGTCCCGGAGCCGAAGAAGCGCGGCTGGTTCCGGCAGGCCCGGCCGGAGCCGCCAGAGGAGCTGGCCTTCGTCTTCCAGAACCCGGAGATGCAGTTCCTGACCGATTCCGTCTACGAGGAACTGGCTTACGGCTTGCGGCTGGCGGAATGGTCTGACGCGGAGATCGAGCGGCAGGTGACGGCCTTGATGGCTGCCTTCGATCTCGATATGGGAGCCGGCCGGCATCCGTATCATCTCTCGCTGGGGCAGAAGCGCCGCCTCAGCGTGGCCACCGCCGTCGTGCGGGAGCATCCGGTGCTGCTGCTTGACGAGCCGACGTTCGGCCAAGACGCGCGGAACACGTTCGCGATCCTCGACAAGCTGGAGCGTCTGCGGGCGGCGGGGACGGCCATCGTGATGGTGACGCACGATCTGAATATCGTCCGCCACTATGCCGATCGCGTGTGGCAGGTCGAACGGGGCAGGCTTACGGTGCTGGACACGATCGGGGAACGGGAGGCGCAGCTTACATGAATCTACTGGCTCCGCAGCACGAGACCTGGCTGCATCGCGTCAATCCGGCCTATAAGCTGTTCATCTTCGTGCTGCTGCTTCTTATCACCTTGTTGAACAGGCAATTCGACTTCGCCTTGAATCAGTTGATCGCCTATACGCTGCTGCTGTTCCTGTTCAGCGGCCATTCCCGGAAGAAGGTGCTGCTGATTACGCTGCCGTTCCTGTTCTTGTTCATCTCATCCGCTTCGACGATGATTTTGTTCGGCAAAGGCGAGCATATCTGGTGGTCGTGGGGGCTGATTCGCATCTCCGAGGAGAGCTTCTACCGCGGTCTGCTGCTGGGCTGCAAGACGCTGACCTTCGGCATGCTTGGGCTGGCCTTCGCCTCGACGACGAAGCCGATTCAGCTCTTCTACGCCTTGATGCAGCAGTTCCGGCTTCCCGCCAAATACGCCTACAGCTTCATCGCCTCGATTCGGATGCTTCCGGCGGTCTGGGACGACATCCGCACGCGCTCCGATGCGCTGACCGTGCGGGGCGTGCGCTATGCCAAGGGAATCAAGGGCATGTACGAGCGGCTGCGGAACTACGCGCTGCCGCTGCTGGCGCAGAGCATCCGCCGGGCCCAGCGCGTCGCCGTCGCCATGGAAGCGAAGCGGTTCCAGATGGGAAGGTCGCGCACATATTATTATGCGACGCGGTATACCCGTTCCGACATCGGCTTCACGCTCGCGATGCTCGGACTGGTGGCGGCAGCGTATTATATGGCGATTCGGCTGCCGCTTGTCGGGTGGGGGCTGGGCTGAGAGCAGGCCTCCCGCTCGCTGCCCATGCAGCTGCCAGCTATCCTTGGAGATCTGACTGCTGGCGTTCCATCCGGAGGGATGGATT
The DNA here is from genome assembly GCF_945605565.1 of Paenibacillus dendritiformis. Taxonomy (NCBI): domain Bacteria; kingdom Bacillati; phylum Bacillota; class Bacilli; order Caryophanales; family Paenibacillaceae; genus Paenibacillus; species Paenibacillus dendritiformis. The sequence goes on from NZ_OX216966.1 coordinate 1,949,216, forward strand.
GCGGCCCGCGAAGAACCCTTCCTTCATCGCATCGGTGGCGGGCAAGCTCCGCGAGACGGTATCGACCGACCAGTAGAGCCCGACGGCCGCCACGGCCAATCCGCAGGAAGCGATGACTGCGGCGCTGGGCAGCAGCGTGCCGAGGCTGCCGCCGAGCAGGCTTCCGATCGGAGAAGCGATTCCGCTTAACCCGGAAGCCGCTGCGAAGACAACGCCCAATTGGCGCTGCGGCACTCCTTTTTGAATGACGGTGTTGATCAGGACATTGACGGCTCCGCCGGGAAACCAAGCCAAGCCGTAGAGGAGAACGGTAAGCCATGCCCAGGGGCTGAATACGCTCAATGACCATAAGATTCCGCATGACAGATAGGCGATGGAATACAGGAAGCCTAGCCGAAGGCGCTCCAGCTTCAAATAAGGCGAGCATATGGCGCCGATCAGACTGCAGAGCGCTTGCGCCGTCAGCAGGATGCCATAAATGCCGGGGCCTCCAATCTGGCTGCTAAAAGCCGGCAGGAGACTGAAGGTCGCTCCGCCGGCGGCATTAATGGCGATGACCCCGAAGAGAAGCCGGGAGAGGGGCGTGCCCACCAGAAGCCGGATGCCTTCTCGCATGTCGGATATATATTTTTTCACTGGATGAGAGGCTGGCTCCGGCTCCGTGCGCAGATTTCTTTCATCGGTTGCGGAAGCCTCTTCGGATGGGGGAATCCGAATCTGCGCGAAGAGAAGGGCTCCAATGAAGAAGCCGACCGAATTCCAGAGATACAGCGAGATCGCTCCGAGCAGTACGATTAGCGCGCCTGACAATGCATTACAGGCGACTTCCATGCCCTGATAGGCAATCGAGAACAAGGAGTTGCCCTGGGTGAGATGCTTCTTCTCTACCAATCTGGGCAGTGCTGACAATTGCGCGGGATAGACCCACATATTGCATGCGGACAGTATCGGCGTAATGGTGAGCACCAGGCCAACGCTCAAAAATCCGCCATACGCCGCCAGCGGAACGATGAGCAGCAAAATGCCCTGCAGGAGCTGGGTGTATACGAGAATGCTCCGAATAGGGAGACGGTCGATGATGGGCCCGGACAGAAGCTGAATCAGTCTGGGAATAAGGGACAAAAATCCCGCCAGCCCCGTATACAGCGTGGAGCCGCCCAAGTCATACACGAGCCACATCGCTGCGACGGCATAGAGGCTGTCTCCGATGTTCGTCAGGATGCGCCCCGCGAACATAAGCGTGAAATTCCGGTTTTGAAAAATGTCCAATACAATCCCTCCACGTTATGGCACTCGGACGCCAATCAAGACTTCTGCTCCGTTGACACCACTTTCACGCCAATCGCGAACTCCTGACTATTGTCTTCATGATTATCCGCCGTCTTCTGCACCCACTGTTCCAGAAAAGAACGGAACTCGGACACAAGCTCCTCCCGCTGAGCAGGCGATAGATACAAGCGGAGGCTGAGCAGGGTACGAGATACGTCATCCAGATCTTGCGCCAGCGCCGGGTCGTTGAATTGAGCGCCTTCCGAGCTGTACCATTTGGCTTTCGCCTTGTAGTACTTTTCGATAATTCCGCCCGCCGACTGGGTATCCACCAGATCGATCAGCCCGCCTTCATACAGCTTCTGGATATGGTAGTGAATGCTGCCGGGCGTCTGCTTCAGTTCATCGGCCACCTGCTTCGCTGTCTTGGGTTTGTCCTGAAGGGCGGCAATAATCTTGATTCGCTTGGCATTGCCAAGCAGCTTGGATTGTTCGACCGAAATCGGAAGAGAGGACTGCGGTGTGAAGTCCATTGATAGGAACCTCCTTAATGAAATGGAATAGCCGAGCAACATATTTTGGGTAATCTAATTATTTAGTTCGTTCTAAAAAATTAGATCGATATGCAAATCATACTATCCTATGTGGCATGTTTTGTAAATACTGAAGTTTGCTTTGGAGGCAATCGATGCCTTTTAACGTATCAGTTCATTGCGTTATTGCATAGACTTGAAATAATTATGATCTCATGATATTTTGAGGTTTGATTATACAAATTAAGGGATTTATTCCTGCTGTTTTCTTGAAGAGAGGGATGCGATGCCAAGTTTTATATTCCAAGCTCACAGAAAACGTTAAAGTACAGTGTTTAATTTCCGCTTACATCTCAAAATTTTTCTGACCTCAGAATGAGCCAACGCCAAAATCAGATAGTAACATCTAAAAACTTCTAATTTCCTGTGTATTCACTCTCCAAGCCACTTCATGCTTCTGGGTTTAGAACATCTAAAACACTCTTCATAGCTTAAGACCGTGATAATATTTCGTCTCATTAAACAAACGATTTAAAATTAAAAAGGAGGTAGTTAGAAGTGAAAAAATTTATGAAAATAACAATTGGTATGTTACTAACTGTGTTTATGGTTAGTAATATCTATATTGGTGTGGATGCGTATGCAACTACAGGCTATGGTCTACCAAGCAAACATGAATTTTTGAATATGGTAAAAAATGATGCTCATTATATTCAATACAAAGATAAATTAATTACTGCTGTACCCAAAGTAGTGAATTACCTACGCGATGAAAATAATACACCGTACGGGTATATTGCTCAGTTCGAATTTGAGTATGGGTATAAAGTAAATGAAACAATCCAATTAGCTTCGTTATTGACATTTATTTATGATGAAAAGAAAAAGGAAATTGAAACTGTGGTTATTGATTATAGTAAAGCGTATTCGGATGGGAAAATATATATAAGAGACAATATCGGAAATGTCCTCTATTCTTACGTACTTAATGAAAATGATACTCTAAAAAAATACCTTTCCACACTTACTGAAGAAGTTGAGGAATTAAAAACAATGAAAGAAACAACTGGTTATGAATCTACCTTAGCAAATCGAATCTGTTGGACGTGTACAAAATATGAGAACCGCGGAGATGATTATGATAGTAAATGTTCTTTATTGATTGGAACAGCATGTTCATTCGGAGATAAAGTACCTATATATGGAAGAATTTTATGTGCTGGAGCCTTAATTGTAGGATGTTATATTCCACCATATAAGGTTTGTGTTGATGGATACTGGGGAGACATATGCCCCGAAACTGAACTGTAAAAATAACGATTAAGAATAAGTAGAAACAGATGTATTTTTATCTGTTTCTACTTATTCTGTATAATCCACTTATATGTATAAAGGAAGTGGGGATTTGATAAAAATCTTCTCAAAAAGGGAGAGCAACATGAATATTCGAGAAATGGTGCAGTCCATTGTTATCCACGGCTTTTTAGGTTATTTGTGGGTTCTTTTCATCACCCATATCGTAAACGTTGCGAATTCAATGGACTATATGATAGCACGTTCTCTTCTCATCCTGGCAGGTACACTTTTGTTTTGGTGGATCGTTAACCGGATTACTCCATTTCACAGTTATAAATTTACGCACCCTGCCAAAATCGCAGGTATTATCTCCTTTGTCTTGGTTGTCTTGCTGCAAGTGTTCGGACTCACTATTGTATAAACCGGCCGGAAAATCCTCAAAAAAAGAGACGATCGCACCAGATCGTCTCTTTGGCCGTCTTGGTGATCATACTGCATCCCGATTTCGATGTCATCAATGGATGCCGTGCCGCGAGCTCCTGAATTTTGGCGATAATGAGCGCTTCATCGTCTCCCTGGAGCGGAATGTCTTCCGTCGCATAGGCGGCCAGCTCCGGATGATGTCCGATCATGACCGCATGCCCGGCCGTCCGGAACATCGGGATATCATTCGCATCGTTGCCGAAGGCGATGTAGCGGCCTTCCTTGACGCCGAGGCGCTGGAGAGCGTTCCATTTATGAATATTCGGCGGGCTGAGATCGATGACGTCCTCGTGGCGGTGACGATGCACGACGACCCCGAGGCGGGACAGCTTTTCCGCCAGACCTTCCATATCGCGAGCGGATAGAATTAGAATTTTTACTATCGTCTTCAGCTCTTCGAGGGCAATGCAGCGCGCCAGCCGGGACGGGTCGAGATTGTTCCGAATCGGATGGTCGTCCGGACCGGTATAAGCATAGTCCCAGTCGCTATCGATGAGGTAGGCGGCTTCATGCTCGGCGATAAGCGCAAGCAGTGTCGAAGCTTGCTCTGCCGTGAAGGCTTCGGTGTGCACGACCCGGCCTTCCTTGGCAATCATGGAGCCGTTCCCCCCGATAAGCGAACCGCCGTGAAGAGATTCAGGCAGCACAGGCAGCATATCCCGAATCGGGCGGGCGGAGGCGAAGATGACTTCATGGCCCGCTTGGCGCAAGCCCTCCAGACATTGCACAATCGGCTCCGTCAGCGGCTTCCCGCGGAAGCATATGGTACCATCCAAATCAAACACGAATTGCAACAGGATCCCCTCATTTCCACAGATGTAAATCTAATATGATGATAGATGTAACATAACGTTTTCTTGAATTTCCCGCTTTCATCCAGTAGCATAATCATTATCGCAGAAAAGAGAGCTTCTCTCAATTCGTCGGCGACACGATGTGACGAGATTCTATCAATTACAACATTTTCTTCCTATTACGATAACTCCACAAGCTACAACCCGCAGCGTTCCCATCCATCTAGCGTTGCTTCCATAACGGCCGTTCCCCTCTGCATCTATCAGCGGCAAAGGGGGAGAATTCTCCTAGTCTGTTTCTATTCGTTCCTTAGTTTATATAGGTGTTTGGAGAAGTATCCCAGATTATACGGACAGACCGTAGAACGTTCGTTATTTGAATATAAGTAAATATTTGAAAATTTAAAGAAGGAATTGGCTCTCTTTTTGTAGAATTATTGCGAAATGGGGCAAATATGGCGAAACCAAGAGAAACGTGTAGGGGTGTGCGATGAGTGTGCGAAGATACATAACCGTTTTCTTCTTATTCCTGGTACTGTTCGGGTGGCTTGTGGACCCTGCCATCGCCCGAGCGGAGCCGGAGCCGCAGAGCATCAAGTTGCACGAATGGGAAGTGATGTGGGAGACGAGTCCTAGGACGTGGGAGGACATCGCTTCCGCCCGGGAGGGCTGGGAAAAGGTTGATAGCAGGATACTGGTTCCGAAGCTGCCGGAGGGCGTGAAATCGGCATGGATTCGGATTCAGTTGCCGGAATTGGATTTGAACTACACGACGTTATATTTTAAGAAGCTATATGCCAATTCGGTGGAAGTATGGGGAGATGATGGGAGAAGGCTATTTCACGATGCAAGAGAATACTTTTATGATGTTTACCATATCCTTCTGCCATTAGATCCGAACTGTAAAACGGTATACATTCATATGACCGCAAGCATTGATCGAATCGGCATACAGCTTCCGGTAGTTATAGGTGAATACCAACTAGTTCAAGCGGAGTATGCCAAAGAAGGAATTTTAGAAATCGTGCTAGGCAGTGCTATGATTCTTATTGCTCTCATAATGTTGCTATGCGCAATTTTTCTACGCGGAATTGAACTGCCGAGTTGGCTATCGCTGACACTTGTCATATTATCACTAGGCGTAATATCAATTACGTATTCCAAGTTTACTTATATGTTTTTTGATAATTTTGGACACATCAGCGTCATGTTATTTGATTTGGCGATGATGCTTTTGTTTCCTTGCCTGACATACTTTTTTATGAGATTTTTAGGAAACGGTCCTTACAAAATAATTTGGAAATTCTTTATTTTCCAGGTTGTCTTTTCTGGAGTTTGGCTCCTATTATTTTTGTATTTCTTTATTATCATAGAAGAGCCTGCCCATCCTTTATATGCCTTTTTTTCATTTGAAGTATTCAGTGTCTATATGATTATTCAATTTACTCTATTGATAATGTTCTCAATTAGCCGTGCCATTCGAAAGAACAAAGATGCTATTTTATTTGCAGTTGGTTTTAGCTTGTTCTCCATTATGACAGTTGCAGAAGTCATTTGGTATATTTTTGTTTCCCGTGATTACGAACTGTATTTATGGAAATGGGGCCTTCTCAGTTTTGTTATCTGTCTTATCCTTATACTGGGTCGTAAAATTGCGGAAAATCATCGCCGTGTCATCTCCTATGCCAAGGAGCTGGAGCTGTTCAACGGCAAGCTGCAGCAGTCCGAGAAGATGGAGATATTAAGCGAGCTGGCAGCATCGGTTGCGCACGAAGTAAGGAATCCGCTGCAGGTGACCCGTGGATTCCTGCAGTTGCTCGGTGGCAAGAGTGGAACGAAGGAACAAAAATATTTGAACCTCGCCTTGACCGAGCTGGATCGGGCCTCCGAAATCATTACCGATTTCTTAACGTTTGCGAAGCCGGAGCTGGATGAGATTCAAGTCCTCGATGTAGCTGATGAGTTGAGGCATATCGAAGGCATCTTGATGCCGATGGCGACAATGCATGGGGGCGCGATCGAACTGGATGCTGATCCGGATCTCCGGATTCAGGGAAACTCGTCCAAGTTCAAGCAAGCCTTTATTAATATGATTAAAAATAGCATTGAGGCATTTACCGAGAAAGGGTTGATTCGGATCGAGGCTTATGAGCGGGGAGGTCAGGTTATTATCCGGATTGAGGATAACGGCATCGGGATGGACGAAGAGGAGCTGAAGCGGCTTGGAGAGCCGTACTTCTCTAACAAGACGAAGGGAACTGGTCTCGGGCTGATGGTTACGTTCCGCATTATTGAAGTGATGCAAGGGAAGCTGCATTTCGCAAGCGAGAAGGGAGTAGGAACCGTTATTACCGTTTCTTTTCCCGCTATACCAATATAAATAAGGAAAGAAGAGGGCTTCAAAAAAGCGCCTCTTCTTTTTTCGAATCAATGCCACACGCCTTTTTTTGCTACTGGAGTATCTTTCACAACTTCGGATGGATTCGGAGGCAGGACCAGTACATACTGATTCAGCTTTTCTTCAATCGTGGTCAATTGAATATGGTCAGGGATAGAAATGCCTAATAATTCCTTGATAGCGGCCTTCGGATCAGCAAGCAGCTTCTCTTTGAACGTGGCGTCTTCCCATGCTCTTTGCACGATTTGGTTCATATGCATTTGATTTATAGACATAAAACGTATCCCTCCATATTTGTAGAATCAGATGATTATAGGATAGATTATCATTGATAGATTCCGACTTACCAGTTCTATTTTGCTAGATTAGACAATATATATGAAAATCCGCCCGACATCAGCTTATTTCTTTCTTCATATATGTACTCCGCTTCTTGCCTCAGACTATCAACCATCGCCTGATGGAAGGCGAGCAGGTGCGGGGAGGAGACAGACAGCCGCTGAAGACGGGCATGGTTCTCTGCCGCGATGGCAGCATAGCCCTGCAAGGCGTCGGATACCGTGATGGCCTGGCTCACCTCGTCGGGCGTTAGCGGAGCGTCCGACGGCCTGTTCATCATAGAGCGGACCCAGGACAATAGGGAATTGTAGCTTCCTTCCCGCAAATCCTTCTCCCAGTCCTCTGCATCATCGGACATTTGCAGTGTGACCAATACAATCTCAATCGCGTCCGTGATGTCGGTCAGCAAATGTTCCGTTCCCCCAAGATAAGCGGCTCCGACTGCGGACAGCTTGACGGGCGACGCTTTGTGCGCGATTTTAAGCCGCTCGTTCAGGAAGAAGTCCTTCTCCTGCTCCATGCTGACGGCCTCGGCCCATTCGGCGCTGCACCGGCTGAAGGCATGCCAGAACGGCGAGAAAGCAGGGAATAGTTCACGGTAAACCCTTTCATATTCGATGTAGCACAGATGTCCGAGCGCTAATGTCTTATGCCGTCCTCCATGCTGAGGGTTGTCCATGACATTGTCGAGCAAGCAATAATGCAGCATCATGAAGACGCCAGCCAGTCCCAATCGGCGGCACTCGCCTCGCTTTGCTCCGGTTGCCTCCTGCAGCCAGAACGGAAGCAAATAGCAGATATAGTTATTGGACTCGAACTTTTCCAAATAATGAAGCCCCATCTCCTGCAACGGTGCCGGGAACGATGAGATAAGGCACGCCGCCTCTGCAAATATCGCCTCCATTTCCTGCTTGTAATCGTCGAACCATTCCATATTACCGTCCTCCTGGGTCGTAATCGGACTTTTTGCTGGATCCTGCGACAAAATTCCTGCATTCTTAGTACCCCTATTATAGAAGCCATCGATCATCGGAGCAACAACATAAGAAACGGAATGTCGAAAAATAAAAGCCGGGGAAGGGATTCATGGCGGATAGAGCAGGAAATTAGCGATAACTGTCGAAATAGTGCCTGTGTAGGATTGCGGCTCACCATCGCATTATAAATTGGAACGGACAGAGGTGCCTCATGAGAACAATTTTTAAATATTCAACCGTGTCGTTCATGCTTCTCATGGCGGCCATTCTTCTGTACCCTTCTCTTCTGCGGGCGGAAGCGGAGCAGGGAGAACTGCGGGTGACGCAATGGCAGGTGCTGTGGGAAACGTCGGCCCGGGATTGGAAAGACATTTCCTCTACGGATGAGGGGTGGACAGATGTCGATATTCGCGAAGGTGTGCCCGGCAAGCCCGAAGGGGCTCAGTGGGCCTGGTTTCGTTTTAGGCTGCCGCCGCTGCAGTGGGACAAGCCCGGGCTCTGGATTGAACAGGTATACGCCTGCGAAGTAGAGGTATTATCGGAAGAAGGGCGAAGACTGTTCCGGTCTTCGCGGATGTTCTCCTTCGACATGAATCCGGTGCTTATTGCGCTGGATCGCAGCGCCGAGGAGCAGGTCATCTATATACACGTAAAGACGCCTTTCGAGCAGTTGGGCATTCACGATACGGTCCGGATCGGAGATTATCAAGAACTGCTTCCCGAGTATGTGAAAAAGGGACTCGTCAATGTCGTCATGGGGAGCGCCCTGATACTTATTGCGATTGTCATGCTCATTTGCACGCTGTTTCTCCGGAACATATTTTTCTCAAGCTGGCTGTCACTCTGCGTGCTCATTCTATGCGCAGGGATTATGATCTTTACGTACTCATCGTTCACCTATACGTTTTTTATCCATACTGAAGTATGGTCGCTCGTTATTTATGATTTTGCGATGCTGGTCTTTTTCCCGCTGCTTACCTATTATTTCGAATTGATGTTCGGCCCGGGCCCGTATCGGATCATCCGCAGGCTGCGACAATTCCAGACGGCGTATTCCATACTGTCCCTGGCCGTTCTGTTCCTTAATCTTTTGGCGGATAATCGCTTTTACGATATGTACTATTTCCTGTCGGTTCGCGTGCTTGGCTTCCTGGTCCTGATTCAGTTCGTCGTGCTGATCTCAGCGTCCATCCGTTACGCATTCCACAAAGATAAAGACGCCGTTCTGTTCTGCGTCGGATTTGTCGCCTTTGCGCTGATTACCGGATTCGAATTAATCTGGTTCCTGCTTCATCCCGGCTATTATTATATGGTGTACTGGAAGTGGGGGATCCTGCTGTTCGTTGTTGCGCTTATCATTATATTGGGCCGCAAAATCGCGCGTAATCACGAGCAGGTCGTTCAATATTCGAAGGAACTGGAGCTGTACAACCACCGGCTTCAGCGTTCGGAGAAGATGGAGATCATTAGCGAACTGGCCGCTTCCGTTGCCCATGAAGTGCGGAATCCGCTGCAGGTAACGCGGGGCTTCCTTCAACTGCTGGAGAAGCAGTCCGGTCCAAAGGAGAAGGAATACTACCATTTGGCGCTGACCGAACTGGATCGGGCATCCGGTATTATTACCGATTTCCTCACTTTTGCGAAGCCCGAGCTAAATGAGCTCGCCCTGCTGAATGTAGGGGAGGAATTGGAGCATGTCCAAGGGGTCCTCCTGCCGTTGGCCAACATGCAGGGGGCGGAGATTACGCTCGACGTGCCGATGCATCTCACGATCGAAGGGAACTCGTCCAAGTTCAAGCAGGCATTTATCAATCTGGTCAAGAACAGCATTGAGGCTCTGCACAGCAACGGATGGATCCGGATTGCCGCTCATAAGCAGGACGGGAAGGTCCTCATCCGGATTCGGGACAACGGGGTAGGAATGAACAGGAAGGAGCTGGCGCGGCTGGGCGAGCCCTATTACTCGAACAAGACGAAGGGTACCGGACTTGGGCTGATGGTGACCTTCCGCATCATTGAAGTGATGCAAGGCAAGCTGGAATTCCACAGCGAGAAAGGCGTCGGAACCGAGGTTACCGTAACCTTTCCGGCCGTGGAGAAGGAACAGAACTAACCAAAAAGAGAGGGAGAGCCCCTCTCTTTTTGCATCTTCAAGGCATTTGAAGTCAGCATAACCGATTGCCTGAAGGGGCCAGACTCCTTACTGAAATTTGTATGTTCGTGGTATAATAGTGATAAAACTGGAGATGAAGACGATGGAATTGCTTGATCCCCGAAATGATTTTATCTTTAAACGAATATTCGGAAGCGAAAGCAACAAAGATGTACTGTTGGCATTTCTGAACAGTACCTTCGTCGAGGCAGGAGAGCCGCCGTTGACTGAAATCATTCTCATGAATCCGTACACGGAAAAGGACGCGCCTCACGATAAACAATCCATTCTCGACATCAAAGCAAGAACAACCGAAGGCAAGCTGATTAACATAGAAATGCAGTTATTCAACCCTTATAACATGGAAAAGCGGACGCTGTTTTACTGGAGCCAAATGTACTCCCACCAAATTAAGGAAGGCGGCAACTACGGAGAATTAAAGAAATGTGTGACGATCAATATTTTAAACTATTCGTGCCTGCCGAATGAACGATACCATAATGTATTTCATTTGCGCGAAGATCATTCACTTATTCCGCTTATTGATGATATTGAAATCCATGTCATGGAACTGCCCAAGCTGAATCAATACGAGGTTCCATCGAAGGGGGGGTTAGTGAACTGGTTATTGTTTTTGAAAGGTATAGACAAAACGAAATGGGAGGTGTTGACAATGAACGAACCAATGCTGAAAAAGGCGATGACGACCTTGGAATTTTTGAGCCAGGATGAACAGACGCGGATGGAATACGAAGCCCGTCAGAAATATTTGCTTGACGAAGCATCCCGAGTCGCAGGGGCTAAGGCGGAAGGAATAGCCGAAGGAATGGCCAAAGGAATGGCCAAAGGCAAGGTGGAAGTGGCCCGGAAACTGCTTGCTCTTGGCGTGGACATCGCTCTTATCTCCCAAGCCTCGGGACTGTCCGAAGAAGAAATAAAAAAGCTGAGTCCGCTCCATTAGAGGGAAGCAGGTGCATGCGATGAACGAACCAATGTCGAAAAAAGCGATGACGACCGTGGAATTTTTGAGACTGGATAGACAGGCGAAGATGGAAAACCAAGCCCGTCAGAAATATCTGCTTGACCAGGCGTCCCTAATCGCAGGGGCTAGAGCGGAGGGAATAGCTGAGGGGAGAGCCGAAGCTATAGCGGAAGTTATAGCCGAAGGAAGAGCTGAAGGCAAGAAAGAAATGGCCCGGAAACTGCTTGCTCTCGGCGTGGACATCGCTCTTATCACCAAGGTTTCGGGGTTATCCGAAGAAGAAATAAAAAACTAGGGCCGCTCCATAAAAAGGGCGGCAGGTGCATCCAATGAATGAACGTACAGAAGAATCGAAGAGCCGAAGATCAATTGCGGTTTGATCTTCGGCTTTTTGCGATCTGAGGCCATTTGCCTCTGAGAAGGTATTACAGTAATACGCTTGCTCCCCGCTCTATTTGATAAATACGCCCCCGAACGGGATGACCTCGCGCAGAATGCGCTTGAACAGCCCTTCATCGTTCATCTCGTGCACGAGTGATTGATTCTGCCGCCCGGCCTGGATCAGGACGGTACCCCTGCCGGTCATCTTCCAATGATAATTCATATGTTGGCTGGCCAGATGATTGCCGTATACGCATAGTTCCAGCTTCGCGTTCTCGGGGTAGGCGATAACGCTGCCTGCGTCCACGTAGAGCGGCTGATCCGGGTGGAGCTCGGCATCGCAAGCGGTGCCTTGGGTCAGGATGCCGATCTGCCCTTCGCCGGAGAACTTCACCTTGACGACATCCTGCGTGATGAGCATGTTCTTCATGCTCAAGATGCGGGTCTGCATCGTGATGCCTTCCGTATAGAACAGCAGATGCCGCACGTCATAGAGCAGGTCGCTCTCCCCGGTCAACGGAACGGGCTTCATGCTGAACCCGGGGGGCAGCGCGGTCAGAAATTCGCAAGGCCCGGTGAAGCGAGCCTGGATAAGCTTCTTCTTGCGGTACATGCCCTTGGCGGTCATGAGCCGATCGGAGCGTCCGTCGGGAGCGCCGCGATAGGCGATAATCTGCTGCGGATGGAGCACGTTCACCTGCTCTCCCTCTTGAACCCGGAAGGTGACCGCTTGTCCGTTCGTATGGTTCTCGTGTTCTAATATGATGTCCATCCGGAACTCCTCCTATCTTGCGCGGATCCGCATCCAGACACGCAGGCCGCGCAGCAGCACGAAATACCCAATCAGAAGGCCGGCCGCCGTGAGCAGCAGCGCCCTCATCTTGCGGTAGCTCGCCTGGCGTTCCTCTTCGAGCTGCTTCAACTCGGCAACCATGCGGGTGAGCTCCTGGTTCTGCTCGATTAATTTTTGGTTTTCCTGCCGGTATATCTCCATATTTTGATGAGCTTGCTCTAGTTGGTCGACGGTCTGGCGGTAATTTTCCTTCAATTCATTGACTTCGGCGGGCAGTTCGGAAATATCCTTGATGGTGCCCCACCACCCGGCATGCGCCGCGGGCTGGCCGGAGAGAAGCAAGAAGCAGAACATCGATACGATAAGTGCACTGCGGCGGAGCGGCTGCGCTATGTATGGCTTGTTCATTCCCGATGCCCCCTTGTATGCGAACAATGGCTTCATACCAAGCAATACGAAAATAATGTCGAATCGTTTCCTATTTTGGCCAATCTGAATCATAAAAGCAAGTATTTATTGCAGGTTGCCGCAGGAGGAACGTTGACTCTTGGTAACGGACTCCGGTACACTGAGGAGATACAAATGATGATAAAAGAGGAACGGGATATATACATATGGATAGATTCGCTACGGCCCCGCCAGCGGGAGGAGCGGGCAGCACCATGCCTCCGCTGGTCAGCGGTGCCCCCAACATGCATCCGGAGGCGCCAGCCAATGTGCGCAGAGCCGGGGGAGAATATCAGGAACAACCGGCTCAGGCTGTCCGGAGACAAGCCTCCCGCAACCCGGGCACGATCGGACTGTTCATTATCCAGGACGCCAGTCACAACAGGATCTATGAGGATGATTTGTTCTACGGCGCGATCGTGGGCGCCATTATCAGCCAATGCGCGGAACGGGGGTACCAGACGCTGATCACGATACTGGACGTGTCGGACGTAACCCCGCTGCTTCGCTTGTACGAGCAGAAGCGTATCGATGCGGGACTCCTCATCAGTTGGTCCGATGTGCAGGACATCGTCGATCAAGTCAGCCAGGCGGGGTTCGTGATCGGGGTGATCAATCAGAACAACGTCACGCAGTCCGCGACCGTGCTGCCGGCTCCTTATTTGGACAACCGGAGGAGCGCCTATGAGGCGACCCGTTATTTGCTTGAGCTGGGCCATCGTGACGTGGCCATTATTACCGGTCCGACCGGACAGCCCTGCTCGTCCGAACGCCTGGCCGGATTTCTCGACGCGGCACTCGGTCAAGGTCTGGAGGTGCCGGATTCACGCATATGGTGCGGAGATTTCACCGAGGAGGCCGGGGCGGCCGCCGCGATTCAATGGCTGGCGGCAGACGATCTCCCTGCTGCGGTGTTCTGCTCCAATGATCTGATGGCGTACGGGCTGCTGAAGGTGCTGCGGCAGCATCAGGTAGCGGTTCCTGACCGTCTGTCCGTCGTTGGCTTCGACGATCTCATTATCTCGCGGTATACTTGTCCGCCGCTGACAACGATGTCCATCCCGCGGACAGAGATGGCCGCGTACGTGACGAACCGGCTCATCCATCAGTTGGAAAATCCGGAAGACGCATATCCGCTGCCGGTCTTCCGCGCGAAGCTTATTGTGCGGGAATCGTGCCGGGCCGTTCGCATTCCAGATTTCGCATAGCCGTGCCCCTTCCAATGAAGCAGGCTGCTCCGTTCACGGAGCAGCCTGCTAACGATCGGGCGGAACGGCGGGGGGAGAACTCTGCACAAAGTTTTTTGTCATTTTGTACACATTCCGCGTTTTTTTAGTTTATTTTCAGGTTGATGAGATACAATGGGGGTTCACATCACCTTGTTGACGGAGGGGAGAGGAACTGGCCATGGAAATGAATCGATCTCACGCCGCTCCGAGGAAGGAACGGATTGACGAAATCACGATCTTGCGCGCGTTCGCGTTCTTCGCCATTGTGCTCCAGCACTGCATTGGTGAGTATATTTACCGGCCGGACATTCCGGCGGAACAAGCGATTTTTCTCGGGATGATCTATCATTTTACCCGGTATGGGACGTTGACGTTTGTTTTTTTGTCAGCCGTTATTCTATTCTACAATTATGATTATACCGTACCCTACGGGAACTTCTTGAAGCGCCGGGCGGCAGCCATACTGGCGCCGTTCGCCATCTGGACCGTCATATACGGGATATATACGCTGCGCGGGCAGCTGCTGGAGCCCGAAGGATGGAGGCTGCTGGCGAGCCAATTCATTACCCCGACCTACGGCTATCAGCTCTGGTTCGTGCTGATGATCTTCCAGCTGTATCTTATCTTCCCATGGCTCGATCGGGGGGCGCGCGCTATCGGACGTCGGATTCGGTCCCGTTCCGCCGGGCAGGGCCAGATCGGAAGGCGCGTCGTCCTGCTGTTGGGCGCATTGGCGGCAGGCTATGCGGGCTTGATGTACTGGTCCTACAGCGTGGCGCCGGCCTGGGATGCGCCAGTCTGGCTGCAGCCGCTGCTCGGGCACCGGACGATGCTGCTGCCGTTCTATTTCTTCTATATCGCGCTGGGCATTGTCTGCGCATGGCATGTGCAGCGCTGGCGCGATCTGATGCGCCGAAGCGTGCCCTGGAGCCTGCTGCTGTTCATTATTTTCTACACCTATGCCGGATATCGGCTGCTGGAGGCCGGGGTAGCGCCCATTAATTTGAATATTTCCACCTATCTCAAGCCGTCGGTGTTCCTTCTTATCCTCGCTCAGCTGCCGCTGATGTATGCTTTTGCGCTATACGTATGCCGGCGGAAGGGAAGAGCTTACCGCATTTTGCACAAGATCGGCACCTATTCCTTCGGCGGCTATCTGGTTCACGCGCTTGTCCTGGGACAGATTGCCCGCTTTACCCGTGAAATCCCGCTTGCAGGCATGCATGCAGCATTGACGTTGATTACGTGGGTTGCCGTCGCCGCCTTGTCGATTGGGATTACGATGCTGCTGGGTCGGCTGCCGTTCGGCGTCTGGCTGACAGGACCGATGGGCCGCCGTCAGGCAGCTTCAGCCAAGCAACTGGGCAGCAAGCCGGCCCCGCTGCCCTACCGATAGCAGAAGCAATAAGACCGCAATTACGAATTGCGGTCTTGCTGCTCTGTCAGGAAATGCACATAATCCGCACCTGTCTGCAGGAAGAAGGCATACGCGTCCAGCGGATGATCGTCGGAAGCGAAGGAGATGCAGATGCTGTAGTTGCATTTGGTCTTGACTTCATTATACGTGAAGGCGATCAGGCGAAGCAGTACGGCTGGATTTATCACGGATGGCTGTAGGGCGGCAAAGGCGGAAGGGTATCCATGCTGAAGCATCCGTGAACGGGCGTGGCTCAACGGCTGCAGATAACTGTATGGGGCGCTGTCCACGATGACAAATCCGTACAGATTCTCTTCGCGCTGCAGCATGACGATATGTTCTTTGTTGAGCATGTACAGCCCTTTGAATTGGTACCAGAGATGCTCGTTCCGTTCGTTGCACAGCACGACGTCTTGAACGTTGTGGATTTTGACATTCACGTCATCACCTCGCAAAAAACATAAATAACTTCATATAGAACATAATAACATTTATAAATTTTAAAAACAATAAAAGCATCTATATGGGTATTTTGCTTCCCGGAAGTTTTATATAAGCTTAACTGTGAGGTGACGGGCATGTCGGACTTGAAAATATTTTTGGGCGCACGGATTCGCGAGCTTCGGAAGCAGAGAGGCTATACGCAGGCGGAGCTGGGAGAACAGTGCGGAATGAAGGCTTCGTATATCGGCGGCGCTGAACGCGGCAGCTTGAATATTTCGCTTGATTCGCTGGAACGGATTATTCGTGCGCTGGATGTCAGCATCGAACAATTTTTCTCGTTTGATACGGCAAGCGTAGATGCGGAGCGTCTGGGCATCGCCGGCACCCTTGAACTGCACGTAAAGCTGTTGAAGGGCCGGGAAGCAGAGGATGTGAAGCTGGTCCACCGGATTGCGAAGGACATGCTGGAGACGTTCGACCGGAGATTAAACAATAACTAGAGTAACGAAGAGAATTGAGAGCGGGGAAGCGCGCCATTGGCGAAGCTTCTCTTTTTTTTATTAACAAGCATATGCGAACAGAAATAGGTATTAACCTATGTGTGCCTAAGTGAATATCTTATTGTTAAAGCCATTTTTATTTATGTGGGGGAATCGGTGTGGGATACTATATTACTGTAGAACCAGGTGTAAATTTATATGTGGAGGATATCAATCCAGGGGGCAGCAAGACGATTGTGTTTCTACATGGTTGGCCGCTAAGCCATAAACAGTTTGAGTATCAGTTTGATCTTCTTCCTGCAATGGGATACCGCTGTATAGGAATTGACTGGAGGGGCTTCGGCAAGTCGGATAAACCAATGAGCGGCTACAACTATGACCGATTAGCAGATGATATTCGCTCTGTTGTTGATGCACTACAATTGAAAAACGTTACACTAGCGGGTCACTCTACGGGTGGGGCTATCTCTATTCGTTATATTGCTCGGCATAATGGTTATGGCGTATCTAAACTTGTCCTTATAGACGCTGCAGCTCCTATAGGCTTTACTGCAGAAACTGCGAATAGATTACTTACTCAAGCGTTAAATGACCGTCCTAAGATGATGCGGGAAGTAACAGACACCTTTTTCTTTCAATATATAACAAGTCCATTCTCTGAGTGGTTTTTTCAATTGGGGCTACAAGCAGCAGGTTGGTCAACAGCAGCAATCATCATGACGCTAAGAGATGAGAAGCTTTATGCGGATTTGCAAAAAATACTTGTCCCAACCTTAATCGTTCACGGCGTTCACGACAAAGTTATTCCATTTGCACAAGCTCAGGAACTAAATCAAAAAATAAGAAATTCACAGCTTGTTCCGTTTCATTACAGCGGTCATGGTCCTTTCTGGGAAGAACGTGACAAGTTTAACCAGCTATTGAGGCAATTTATTGGCTGATAGTCCCTATTGTTTAACAGAGTCTAAGAAAATGGAACGGAACTTATGTTATTACTGGAAAATTTCCATCGGGACATGACCCGGCCTATTTCTCTCATCGCGCTTCCGGCCACGCAGCCACGCTGTCTTCGCAGAATAAATTTCTCTCTCTTATCCATACTTAATCTTCCGAGTAAGACTTATTTATCATTATCACTAATGAGTGTATAATTCTATTTACCTATTACGTTTTCTTCTCTTTTTCATCAAAAAGTGACATATATTGAGTTGCAATGTCGAATTTTGCTCCGTATTATTAAGGGGTGGCGTTAATCAATCGACATATAATTGCCGATATTCTGAATAGAGCCTGAGAAGGATCTATTCGGTACGATAGAGCACATAGCCGGATGAGGTGTACTTAAGACCTAATCTGCGCAGCATATCCCGAACGCCCGTCCGCGTCATATGCACCTGGAAATGCTTCTCCAGCAGATCCTGGATGTCACGCATCGACCAGCCCGCAGATGAGCCGCTAGAAGGCATGCGGCTGCTGATGATGCCGATCAGTTCTTCCTCCTGCTCCGGAGTCAGTATTCTTGGCTTCCCGGGAGAAGGAACGTTGGTTAGCAGCTGTTCGAGGCCGCCCTTGTTGAAGATTTTTACATAATTCGATACCGTCTGGCGGTGAATGCCCAGCTGCTGCGCGACATCCTTAGCGGTGTGTCCGGACATGACAAGACGGACGGCCTCCACCTTGATCCGCTGCTTCGGATCTTGGATGGTGGACGTCAAGCGGCTCAAGGAATAAATATTCCATCCATGACGGTTCGTAATTAACAGTTTTCGCATTATCGGCTCACGCTCGTATCTATACTTTTATTCGTAGTATGGGTATTGAAGCATGACGCTATACAGAGAGAGCTACTGCCGCGGAGAGAGAAGCAACCGTACCGTTTACATACAACAAAACTTGATAAAGGCAAACTTGTCGAAAGGCAAGGACGCAAAGCCTCGGGCCTAACTCTCCTTCATGGAGCTATGGCGGCCGGGTTGCCATGTTGAATAGGGGATCCATTCACGTTCTTTATGGTGATGAGGCTATTGCTGAAAGTAGCCTTTTTTCTTTCTATAGAGGATGTTGAAGCCTATGAAGATTGCTGCTCTCCGCTGGGACCGCCATACCGATGATCGCATTGTTCAACGTCTTGTTCCGTTCCTGTCTGCCGAACAGCAGGAGCGGTACGCGAGGCTGAGCCAGCGTGCGGACGGTCATCGCATGGTTATCGCCGAAGTTCTCGTCCGATGCCAGATTTGCCGTCTGACCGGGAGGAGGAATGACGAGATCGCATTCATCCGGAACCGGTTCGGCAAGCCGTATATGGCCCCAAGCAGTTCCATATTTTTTAATATATCGCATTCGGGTTGCTGGATCGTGACGGCTATCGATCGCTGCGATGTCGGCATCGATATCGAGCGGATCAGGCCACTGGAGCCTGAGGAGGCCCGCAATCTGTGCACGCCCCGGGAATACCGGATCGCTTCCGGCCTGGACGCGGATGCGCGCGCCCGCTTTCTCCATTGGCTGTGGACGGCCAAGCAGAGCTATCTCAAAGCCCGCGGAACCGGACGATACGGTCCGCTGGATGAACTGGAGATACTGCCGGACGGAGTTCACCCGTGGCGGCTTCCGTCGGTCTGGCATGCGCGGGGATATGTCTTTACCCGGATTGAGAGTCTGGATACCGGGTATTGTGTGACGGCATGCGGTGTCGATTCCAAGATTGCGCCCATAGAGCATTGGACATTGGAACAATTATTGGATAGGTTCCAACCCTATTGTTCGTCAATGATAAGGAGCTGAATCAATTTGTCTGCCATTCCATTTACTACCGAACAGCTTACGGGCTATGACGCCCATACATTCGAGATTCCTTCTGCCATCGTGGATGGTCTGGAACAGTTGACACGCACCCGTTCGGTCACATTGGAGGCTGCAGTGGGCGTGGCATGGAGCGGTCTGGTTGCGCGATACGATAACGCAGGGGAAGTCGTTCTTCATGCGATGGCCAGCCAGAGCCGGGAAGGCGTGCTGGTGGCGGTTCGTCCGGAGGAGACGCTGTGGAGCGCGGCGGAGGCGCTGTGCGGCCAGTTGCAGACCGGCGGGGAGGACCCGGGTCCTGGCGGCGACATCACGACATGCTGCTGGTGCCAGGATGCCGAGGTGCCCGGCAGGACGAGAGCCGATATTTCGGCCGGAGACCTGCATGCCCGGATTTTGGGTAAGGAAGCGGCTATCCGCGCCCCCTATTTATTTACGATTTATTATCGGCCGGAGCGCTTCAGCCTGGATGCCGCCAAGCAGATGGGGCAGCAGTTCAACCAGATGCTGAGCGAGGCGGTGCAAGCCCCGGATAAGCCGATCGGAGAGTGGGATCTCCTGACGAAGGAGGACATTCAGCGCTTCATCGAGCGGCACAACCGGACGCAATATCCTTATCCGAAGCACCGGACGGTGCCTTCCCTGTTCGAGGAACAGGCGGCCCGCATTCCTGACGAACCGGCCATTATCGAAGAAGGCCGCCAATTTACATACAAGGAATTGAATCAAGCCGCGAACCGGCTTGCCCATTATTTGCGCAAGCAAGGGGTCGAACGCGAGCAAGCGGTAGGCATCCTCGCCGAGCGGACGGCGGAGATGGTCATCGGTATTCTCGCGATCATCAAGGCCGGCGGCGCGTACGTCCCTATCGACCCGGATCATCCGCAGGATCGGATTCAATATTTGCTGGAGGACAGCGGGGCCCGGCTCGTGCTGACGAGCGCCGGGCTGTCCGGACGGTTGCCGGCGGAAGCGGAGCAGGTGCCGTTGGAAGGGACGGCCTGGGCCGATCAGCCGGATCATAATCCGGAACCGGCCGGCGGCGCGGAGGATTTAATTTATATTATCTACACCTCGGGATCGACCGGCAGACCGAAGGGCGTCATGGTGACCCATCGCAACGTGGTCCGGCTCGTCAAAAATACGAATTACGTCGATTTTCAGGCGGGAGATCGCATCCTGCAGACCGGATCGCTCGTGTTCGATGCGTCCACCTTTGAAATCTGGGGCTCGCTCCTGAATGGAATCGGCCTCGTGCTGGTCGACAAGACGACAATATTGGACAGCCGCCAATTGGAGGAAGCGCTGCGCCGCTTCGGCATCACGACGATGTTCCTTACGACGGCGCTGTTCCTGCAGCTGATTGACCGCAACCCGGCCATTTTCAAGCCGGTGCGCCAATTGTTCGTCGGCGGCGAATTGATGTCGCCGAAGCATTTCTACCGGGCGGCGCAGGAGTGCGCGCCGATTCGGCTGTCGAACATCTACGGCCCGACGGAGAATACGACCTTCTCGACTTGCTATGAGCTGAAGGAGGAGCGGGAGGGCCCGATTCCCATCGGGACGCCGATCGGGAACTCGACCGTATATGTCGTCAATGCGCACGGCAAGCTGCAGCCGGCTGGAGCAACCGGGGAGCTGTGGGTCGGCGGAGACGGCGTGGCGCGCGGTTATTTGAACCGTGACGATCTGACGGAGAAAATGTTCATCGACAGCCCGTTCGTGCCGGGGGAACGAATCTACAAGACCGGGGATCTGGTCCGCTTATGCGCGGACGGCCAGCTGGAGTTCGTCGGCCGCAAGGATCATCAGGTCAAAATTCGCGGCTACCGCATGGAGCTCGGCGAGATTGAGGCCCGCATCCACAGCCACAGCCAGGTGAAAGAGACGCTTGTCACCGATTTCGAGGAAGCCCCGGGACAGAAGGCGTTGTGCGCCTACGTCGTCGCGGAAGGCGGGCTGGACGCTGCCGGGTTGAGAGCATACCTGGCGCAGCTGCTGCCGGAATATATGGTTCCCGGCTATTTCATGTTCCTGGAGCGGATGCCGCTGACGATCAACGGCAAGATCGACCGGGCCAAGCTGCCCCGGCCGGAGAGACAAGAGCGGGCGGCCGTGCAGTATACGCCCCCGACGAACGAGACGGAGCGCAAGCTGGCGGCCATCTGGCAGGAGCTGCTTGGCATTGAGCCGATCGGTATCGACGATCATTTCTTTGAACTGGGCGGACACTCGCTCAAGGTGGCTCAATTGCAGGCGCGAATCTATGAGACGTTCCAGGTGACGCTCTCCTTCAAGCTGCTGTTCGAGATGCCGCATATCCGTTCGCTCGCCTCGCTAATCGCCCAGTTGGAGCAGGGCGGCTTCGAAGCGATCGAGCCTGCGCCGGACAAGCCGCATTACCGGCTCGCCCCGGCCCAGCAGCGGATGTACGCCTTGCAGCAGCGGACCGCTATCGGCATGGCGTACCATGTGCCGCTTCTCTACCGCCTGCCGGGGGACTCTGATCCGGAACGGCTGGAGCAGGCGCTGCGGAAGCTGGTGGAGCGCCATGAGGCGCTGCGCACGTCCTTCCATTGGGAGGACGGCGAAGTCGTCCAGCGGGTGCATCCGGCCGTAGACTTCGCCATGCAGCGGCTGGAGGCCGATGGCCGCACGGCAGAGGAGGCAGCCGCATCGTTCCTGCGTCCGTTCCGGATGGAGGAGGCCCCGCTGCTGCGGGCGGCCTGGATCCGGTTGGCGAAAGGCGAGGCGGCGCTGCTGCTTGACGTTCACCATATCGTCTTCGACGGAACGTCGCTCAGCCTTCTGGCCGAGGAATTGGCCGCCCTGTATGCGGGCCGGGCGCTTCCGGCGCAGACGCTGCATTACAAAGATTACGCCGAATGGCAGGCGGAGCGGGAGAACCGCGAGCAGGAAGCGGAAGAGGCGTATTGGCTGCGGATGCTGGAAGGCGAACTGCCGGTGCTGGAGCTGCCGACGGACTTCCCGCGGCCTCCAATGCAGACCTTCGCGGGGGACATCGTCCGCGCGACGCTGCCGGTAGCCGATGCCGCTGCGCTGAAGAAGCTGGCCTCGGAACGGGGGACGACGCTCTATATGGCGCTGCTCGCCGTGTACAACCTGCTGCTGGCCGCTTATGCGGACAAGGAGGATATCATCGTCGGCTGTGCCGTCGCGGCGCGGACGCATCCCGATCTGGAGCGGATGATGGGCATGTTCGTCAATACCTTGCCGATTCGCAGCTACCCGGAAGGGAGCAAGCCGTTCGCGGACTATCTGGCCGAGCTGAAGGAGAGCTTGCTGGCGGCGTATGAATACCAGACGTATCCTCTGGACAAGCTGGTCGACCAGCTGTCCTACCCGCGGGATATGAGCCGCAACCCGCTGTTCGACACGGTATTCGTCATGCAGAACATGGGCGATACGACGCTCGAGCTCGACGGCGCGGCCTGCGAGGCCATTCCTTATCATAACGGCTCCTCGAAGTTCGACGTGACGCTGGAGGCCGTGGAGCGGGAAGATGCCGTCTTGCTTAACTTTGAATACAATACGGCCCTCTTCCGCCGGGATACGATCGAGCGGTTGGCGGGGCACTTCCTGCAGCTCGTGCAGGAGGCGGTACGGAAGCCGGAAGCGTTCATTGGCGAATTGGACATGATTACGGCGCAAGAACGGGAGCAGATCGTCGCCGAGTTCAACCGGACCGAAGCGGACTATCCGCGTGAAGCGACGATTCACGGCCTGTTCGAGGAGCAGGCCCGCCGCACGCCGGATCGCACGGCGGTCACCGATCCGCAGCGCTCGCTTACCTATGCCGAGCTGAATGCGGAAGCGAACCGCCTGGCCCATGAGCTGCGGCGCCGCGGCGTCAGCCGGGAGCAAGCGGTCGGCGTCTTGACCGAGCGGACGGCGGAAATGATCGTCGGCGTGCTGGCCATTATGAAGGCGGGCGGCGCGTATGTGCCTATCGATCCGGATTATCCGGCGGATCGCGTCGATTACTTGCTGGAGGACAGCGGCGCGAAGCTCGTGCTTGCGAGCGGCTCGCTGGCGGGGCAGCTGCCGCCGCACATCGCCCGTGTCGGGTTCGAAGCGGCTGCCGCTGGGGCCGGCTCAAGCGGTGAAGAAGAGGTAGCGATCGATCCGGACGGCGTGAATGAGGCGGAGGATCTCGCCTATCTGATGTACACGTCGGGATCGACGGGCAAGCCGAAGGGGGTTATGGTGACCCACCGCAATGTCATCCGGCTCGTGCAGAATACGAACTTCGTCTCCTTCCGGGAGGACGACTGCATTCTCCAGACGGGCTCACTTGTGTTCGACGCTTCGACACTCGAGATCTGGGGAGCGCTGCTGAACGGCCTGCGCCTGGTGCTCGTCGACAAGATGACGATTCTGGATGAGAGCGCCCTGGCCGAAGCGATTGCACGCCACGAGGTAACGATGATGTGGCTGACCTCGCCGCTGTTCACCCAGCTGGCGGAGAAGAATCCGGAGCTGTTCCGGCCGGTGCGCACGCTGCTTGTCGGCGGCGATGTGCTGTCGCCGAAGCATATCTACCGGGTGCGGGAAGCGAGTGCGCCAATCACGATTATCAACGGGTACGGGCCGACGGAGAATACGACGTTCACGTCCTGCTACGAGATTGCCGGCGAGCGGCCGGGCTCGATCCCGATCGGGAAGCCGATTGCCAATTCGACGGCTTATGTCGTCAACGCGTTCGGCAAGCTGCAGCCGATCGGCGTTCCGGGCGAGCTGTGGGCTGGCGGCGACGGCGTCGCCCGCGGTTACTTGAACCGGAGCGACTTGACCGCCGAGAAGTTCATCGACAGCCCGTTCCGGCCGGGGGAACGGATCTACAAGACCGGCGATCTGGTGCGCTGGCTGCCGGATGGCAATATCGAATTCCTCGGGCGGAAGGATCATCAGGTCAAAATACGCGGCTTCCGCATGGAGCTGGGCGAGATTGAGGCGGAGATCCGCAGTCATCCGCAGGTGAAGGACGTGCTCGTGTCCGTCCGCGAGGAAGCGCCGGGGCAGAAGGCGCTTTGCGCCCATATCGTGGCGGAAGGCGGGCTGACGGCGGCCGATGTCCGCGCCTATGTGCTGGCCAGCCTGCCGGATTATATGGCGCCGGCCTATTATGCCTTCCTGGAGCGCATGCCGCTGACGACGAACGGCAAGATCGACCGTTCGAAGCTGCCGGAGCC
Source organism: Paenibacillus dendritiformis (assembly GCF_945605565.1). Classification (NCBI taxonomy): domain Bacteria; kingdom Bacillati; phylum Bacillota; class Bacilli; order Caryophanales; family Paenibacillaceae; genus Paenibacillus; species Paenibacillus dendritiformis. The sequence continues at coordinate 1,973,665 of NZ_OX216966.1, forward strand.
GGAGAAGCTCGAAGGCGTATCCGGCAGCATGGCGGCGCCGGAGAACGATATCGAGCAGAAGCTGGCCGACGCGTGGCAGGAGGTGCTCGGGCTGACGGCGGTCGGCGTCGAGGACAACTTCTTCGACATCGGCGGCCATTCCTTGAAGGCGATCACGCTGGTCGCCCGGCTGAAGCAGGAATTCATCGTCGATGTCGCAGACATCTTCGCTTATCCGACGATTCGGCAGCTCGCCCGTCATATCGAGTACCGGCCGAATCATCTGCAGGAGAAGCTGGCGCGCATACGCGAACGGTATGCCGCGGCCCCGGACGGGGAAGCGCCGGCGGTCGCGGAAGCGCGCCGCCGCTACCGCAGCGGCATCGAAGGCCAGATACATCCGGAGGCGCAGCGCCGGACGGAGTACCGCCATGTGCTGCTGACGGGATCGACCGGCTATCTGGGCGCCTATTTGCTGCACGAGATCATCTCGCGCACCGGCAGCGAGGTCAGCGTCATCGTGCGGGGGCGAACGCCAGACGAGGCGCGCGGGCGCTTGGCGGACAAGCTGGCCTACTATTTCGGCCCGGACTGGTTCCCGATGCATGCTGCGCGTATCCACCTCGTGAACGGCGAGCTGTCAGCGGAACGGTTGGGCCTTGAGGCCGAGGACTATGAGCGGCTCGCCGGCGGGATCGACTGCATCGTTCACGCGGCGGCGAACGTGAAGCATTACGGCCACTATGACGAATTCGTGCAGAGCAATGTGACGGCGACGGAACGGTTGATTGAGCTGGCGCTGGAACAGACTCCGAAGGCGTTCCATCATGTGTCGACGATGTCGGTCGGCATGGGCTCCATCGACGGCCGCGCCGAAGTGCTGTTCACGGAAGATGACGGCGATCTCGGCCAGCAGCATCATAACGTCTATGTGAAGACTAAGTTCGAAGCGGAGCTGCGCATTCAGGAAGCCCGCGCCCGCGGCCTGCAGGCGAGCATCTATCGGGTCGGCAATATCGTCTGCCATTCGGACACGGGCCATTTCCAGGAAAATATCGCGGACAACGCTTTTTACAATACGATTAAGTCTTATCTTGGCCTGGGAGCCGTACTGGCGTCGGAGCCGGATACCGATCTGTCCTTCGTCAATCAGGTGAGCGCGGCCATCGTTACGCTGTTCGACAAGCCGGCGCTGTACAACGGAACGTACCACGTGTACAACCCGCATCTAATCAGCTTGTCCGAGCTGCTGGCCGCCCACCCTGGCATCGCGGTGAAGCCGCTGGCTGCGGGTCCGTTCTTCGATGAACTGTACGCCCGCTTCGAGCGGGAAGAGAACCGGGAGGCGGTCGAGAGCGTGCTGCTGCACAACGGCTGGATGGATGAAGCATCCGGAGGGACCGTCTTCGTGCATACGGCGGAACGGACGGCGGTGCTGCTCGCTCGCTTGGGCTTCGCGTGGACGAAGCCGGCTGAGGCGGAATTCCGGCGGCTGCTTGAGCATGCCGAGGCCGTCGGCTTCCTGCCGCCAGCATCAAGCCAGGAATAGGCGGTTCGCCTGTCCGGCCAAGGACGGTCTGATACGGCCTGATTTGGCCTGATACGGTCTGCCCCGCTTGGCGCCCGCGAACCGGTTCGCGCCGCAGAGTCAGGGGTAGACCACGTCTGGGAGGGGATAAGACAGAACAACATAGAGATTGACATCAGGAATGCAAGGCGCATCCTGGAATGGCATGATTTTTACGACCAACTACGACTACATTTTAGGAGGACTTACAACTATGTTTAACGTAAAATACGACGCAGCGAAAAACCGGATTTATATCAAGCTCGAAGGCATGATGGGCATGGACGAGGCGAAGGAGTATGACAATACAACTCGCCAACATGTTGACAAGGCGAAGGAAGGCTACACGTTCTGCATCGATATGGCGGACGCTCAGCCGGCTCCGGCCGACGTAAATGAATATTTGGCGGGCCTGCGCGAATATATGGCCAAGAAGAACATTCTCGGCTCGGCCATGATCGTCAGCTCGGCGCTCACGAAGCTGCAGCTGTCCCGGTTGATCAAGGAGCTCGGCGGCGACAACGGCGTCTTCCAGAGCTACGAAGAAGCGGACAAATATCTCGACAGCTTTAAATAAGAATGCGGACTGACTGCGAAAAAGACTTGCCCGCGATGCGGGGAGTCTTTTTCCACATAGATGCCCGTAACGAATAAAGAATGGAATGACTTGTGTTCAACGAATACAACCCGAAGGTGAGAAGACAATGAACGCTCAAATTACATCCGTGACCAAACGGCTGAAATTCATGGGCAACTGGTGGCATAAGTCGCTGTTGGCGCGAATCCTCGTTCCCATGACGCTGTTGACTTTGCTTATCATTGCAGCCACAAGCATGGTCAATATCAATTTTTTGAAAGAAACGATAACGGACCTGATGGTTAAAGATACGGAGCAAGACGCCGCCCATGTCGGCAATTTGATTGAACGCGGCGGCAACATGACTCCGGCAGAGTTGCTGGAGAGCATCGCGCTCAATAAACACAGCTACGCGCTCATTGTCGAGGGCGGGGAGATTGCGGCGGTCGCAGGCGCCGCAGACAAGACGAAGCTGGCCGATTATCCGGAGTTGAAGCCGCTGCTGGAGTCGCCAAAGGCAGGCATGTTCCTGGATAATCAACTGGAGTATGGCGTCTCCCGACAAGCCGGGAAGTATCGCGTCATCGTCGTGTCCAGTCTGCTGGATTTCAGCGAGGGGATCGGATACTATCAGCTGACGCTGCTTGCGGTCGCGATCGCTTCTATCCTGGTGATTTGCGGAACGGTATGGCTGCTTGTAAAACAGTTCATGGTGAAGCCGATCCATGAAGTGGCCGAGACGCTGGACCGGATCGGAGGCGGCGATTTGACGCAGCGCCTCTCTATGGATGTGAACCGGCAGGATATATGGGGAATGGTCGCCCGCGGGGTAGACAACATGACCTCGAATTTGCGGAATCTCATCGAACAGGTCGTCACGACAAGCGACAAGGTTACCGTCACCTCGGGAGACTTCGTCCACAGCGCGCAGGAGACGAGCAAAGCCTCCGAGCAAGTGACTCTCTCCTTGCAAGATATCTCGCAGGGCGTGGACGAGGAAGCGCGCATGCTCCGCAATATCGGCGGCACAATGGAAGACATTACGATGGCTATCGGCGAAGTCGAGCAGGTCGTCAAGTCGATGACGAGCGATTTCACGAGCGCCAGCGAGCTGGTATCGAGCGGCAGCGTCATGGTCAAGGACACGGTGAGCCAAATGAACGAGTTGGCTGAAAACGTCGGCTCCAGCTCCGTCGTCATCACCGAATTGGAGCATCGTTCCGGCAAGGTCGGCGAGATTATCCAGATTATTACCGAGATTGCGGGACAGACGAACCTGCTCGCCCTGAACGCGGCGATTGAAGCGGCCCGAGCCGGAGAGCACGGTCTTGGCTTCGCGGTTGTCGCCAATGAAGTCCGCAAGCTGGCCGATCAATCGAATCAGGCTGCGCTGGAGATCCAGGAGATCATTTCGCTCGTCCAGGCTGATACGCTCCAGGCCGTCGAGTCGATGAGCAAGAGCACGCAGCTGGTCGAGTCGGGAATGGAGAGCGTGAACCAGACCGGGCAAGTGTTCGAAGCGATCGTCAAGACGATCCGGGAAGTGTCCGGCAATGTGGAAATGGTCGATGCGATCGTGCAGGAGGTCAATCTGAACGCCAAGGAAATTTGGGAGCGGGTCCAGGGAATTATCCAAATTTCCGAGGAGTCGTCGGCCAATGTGCAGTCGATCGCGGCCGCGACCGAGGAACAGAATGCGATTATGGAAGAATTGGCCCTCTCGTCCGAAGAGCTCAATCGCTTGTCGGGCAATCTGCGGGAAGCCTTGACCAAATTCACCGTGTAATGCAACAGGATATGCGTATCATCGGCAGCGGCCGTGTTCTCTTCATGAGGGCACGGCCGCTGGCGCATTTGGAGGGCGGGCTTTCAGCAAGCCGTAGATAGTGTAGATAGGCACAAGGGGGTGTTGGGACAAAAATCAAGTGAACAATTCGTAAACAAATAGATTGAACCGTTATTCCAATTGTTTTATTATCTATATGTTGACATATTGGTCCTGAAAGGAGGCGAGCATGCCGATGAGAGACATGGATGGATCCGTTCCACCCGCCTTCAAGGACTGCGGATCCGATCACGATCTCTGACGGCGCCGGACTCGATAACGGTACGGGATGTGAGAGAGAAGATGAAAGGAAAGTCATTGTTATTCGGTCATGTTCGGGCTCACTGGTTCTTTTATGTGACGGCGGTGCTGTTCATGGCGGCCGCCAACGTTATCAATGCATTCTATCCCGCTCTGCTCGGCCAGTTCACGGACGAATTGCAGCAGAACGGGCTGACGCGGGCCGCGGTCATTCACTACAGCCTCTGGCTCGCGGCGATTGGCATCGGGTATGGCGTGCTGTTCGGCTTGGGACAGTACATGAATCACCGTCTCGGCCGGCTGTTCGAGTTCAACACGCGGCAGCGGCTGTTCGGGCAATTCACCCGGTTGAGCGAGCATTATTATTCCAAAAACGGGGTCGGCAAGCTGCTCAGCTACTTCATGAATGATGTGCGGGCTGTCCGGGAATCGATCGCCAACGGCGTCAACCAGATGACGAATGCCACGATTCTGCTCGTGTCCGTCCTCGTGATGATGATGTTGAGCCATATTCCGGTGCATCTGGTCTTCATCTGCGTCCTGCCGCTGCTCTCCATTCCGCTGTTCGTCATCTACTTCGGCCCCCGCATTCGCATGCGCTCCCGCGCCGTGCAGGATGCGCTTGCCGGGATGACGGAATCCGCGGAAGAACAATTCGGCGGCATCAAAGTAACGAAAACATTCGCGGTGGAGCATATCGCCCAATCCCGCTTCGACGGAACGGTCGACCATATTCGCGACAACCAGCTTCGCCTCGTGCGGATGACGTCGCTGTTCCAGGCGCTCATCCCGTTCGCCGGCGCGCTGTCGCTGGCGTTAGCGATCACATACGGAGGGATGATGTCCATCCGCGGGCAGTTGTCGCTCGGGAACTTCGTTACATTGACGCTTTACCTGCGCATGATCATGACGCCGCTGCAGCAGATTGGCAACGTGATCAATACGATGCTCCGTTCCCGCGCGTCGCTGGACCGTCTGAACCGTCTATTGGAAGAGGAGCCGGACATCCAAGAGACGGAAGAGGCGGTAGCGCTGCGTCCGGGGGAAGCGGAGCTGGAGCTTCGCCATCTGTCCTTCGCTTATCCGGATAGCGATACCTCCTCGCTGGAGGATATCAGCATTCGCGTCGCTCCGGGCAAGACGCTTGGCATCGTCGGCAAGACGGGAAGCGGCAAGACGACGCTCGTCAAGCTGCTGCTGCGAGTATACGATCCGCCGGAGGGAAGCGTCTTTATCGGCGGCGACGATGTCCGGCATCTGACGCTGGAGAGTCTGCGCACGCAGATTGCCTACGTGCCGCAGGACGGATTTTTATTCAGTACGACGATTCGCGACAATATCGCTTTTTATAACCGCGAGATTGATGACGGGCCGGTTCATGAAGCGTCGAAGCTGGCGGACATTTACCGCAATATCGAAGATTTCCCCGACAAATTCGGCACGAAGCTGGGCGAGCGGGGACTTACCTTGTCCGGCGGGCAGCGCCAGCGCACCAGTCTGGCCCGCGGGCTCATCAAGAACGCGCCGATCCTTATCCTGGACGACAGCGTCAGCGCCGTGGACGTCGTCACCGAGTCCACTATCTTGGCGAATCTGCGCCGCGCCCGCAAAGGCTTGACGACGCTCATCATCGCTCACCGCATCAGCGCGGTTCGCCATGCGGACGAGATCGTCGTCCTCGATGAGGGACGGATTGTGGAGCGCGGCACGCATGCGGAGCTGCTCCGCCAGGGCGGATACTATGCTTCGCTCTATGCGATTCAGGAGGAGGGGATGCTCGATGCGTGAATCAGCAAGCGAGAAGCCGAATGCCGCGCAGGACATCTCGCGCGAGGATCGCATGCGCTCCTTCGCGGCGATGCTGGCCTACGCCAAGCCGTACCGGCTGACCTTCCTCGCGGTGTTCGTCTGCACCTTCTTCGCCATCGGCGCGGATCTGCTGCAGCCGTATCTGGTTAAGGTGGCGATCGATGAGAATATGCTGACGGGCGCGCACGGGACAGATACACTGCTGCTGCTCGGCGGCTGCTACTTCCTGCTGGCGGCGGTCAGCCTGATCTTCTCCTACGTCCAGGCGAATCTGCTGCAAAAGGTAGGGCAAGGCATCGTCGGCCAGCTTCGCAAAGATCTGTTCCGCCATATCTCGAAGCAGTCGATGTCTTTCTTCGACCGCCACCCGATCGGCAGTCTCGTGACGAACGTCTCCAGCGATACGGAGACCATTAACCAATTTTTCACGCAAGTGCTCTTGAGCCTGGTGCGCGACGGCTTGTCACTCCTGCTGGTGGTCGCCTTCATGTTCTCCCTGGATGCGCAGCTGGCGCTGTACTGCCTGCTGCTGTTCCCGGTCATCTTCGCTATCGCGGCCGCCTTCCGTTCGCTGCTGCGCTCGGCGTACCAGCGGGTGCGGGGGGAGCTGTCGCGGCTTATCGCTTTTCTGGCGGAGAACTTGGCGGGGATGAGCTTGATTCAAGCATTCCATCAGGAAAAAGAGCAGACCGACCAGTTCACCAGCCGCAACCGCAGCTATTTGCGTGAAAATTTGCGGGAAGTGCGCACGAGCATTTTGTTCAACCGCTCGTTCGATATGCTCGGCAACCTGTCCGTTGCCTTCGTCGTCTGGCTGGGCGGCATGGCTGTGCTGGACCAATCGCTGGAATTCGGGGTGTTATACGCCTTTATCAATTATATTCGCCAATTTTTCCAGCCCATCAACCAGATTACCCAGCAATGGAACACACTGCAGTCGACGACGGTGTCGATGGACCGTCTATGGCGCATTTTCCGCGTCGAGCCGCAGGTGACCGACCCGGAACCCGGGCATACGGTTGCGGTGGAGCCGCAGGAGGTTCTCGGCCAGGTGGACTTCAACCATATCCGCTTCGCCTATGTCGACGATCGCGATGTGCTGCATGATCTCGATCTGCATATCGCTCCCGGGGAATTCATCGGGATTGTCGGCACGACCGGCGCGGGCAAAAGCTCGCTCGTCAGCCTGCTGGCGCGGTTCTACGATGTCCGCCAGGGCAGCGTCGAGATCGATGGCGTCGATATTCGCCGGATGAAGCAGGAGACGCTGCATCGGATCGTCGGCCTGGTCCAGCAGGACCCGTATCTCTATTCCGGCACGATTGTGGACAATGTCCGCCTGTTCCAGGAGGAGGTGCCGCGCGACAGGGTCATCTGGGCCTGCAAGGCGGTCGGCGCGGATAGCATGATCAAGCGGCTCAAGCACGGCTATGACACGCGCCTCTCGGAGCGAGGCAGCGGGTTGTCCGCCGGCGAACGCCAGCTGATCTCCTTCGCCCGGATTCTCGTGTTCGAGCCGCGCATCCTTATTCTCGACGAGGCGACGGCCCATCTGGACTCGCATACCGAGCGCCTCATCCAGCAGGCCTTGAATGTCGTCTCGAAGGGCAGAACGACGATCGTTATCGCCCATCGTCTCTCCACGATTCAACATGCCCACCGCATCATCGTCATGAGCGGCGGCCGGGTTATCGAGGAGGGAGATCATGAGGCGCTGATGAAGCAGGGCGGCAGCTACGCCGACCTGGTGCGCCACTCCCGCACCGGCGCCACGGAGCTGCAGGCGTCGATGTAGCGCGCCGGATTCTTCGCTCTGCCCATTCTCCGCTATGTCCCATACTTGAAATCGTTGCGAACCCGCATGGACGGCATCCATGCGGTTTTTTTTATATCCCGGGCGGGCGGCTCGATTCCTGCATGGGTGCAGCATTTTCCCCTCCAGAGGGAAGATTCGGCTGACATTGCTGCACAGCTGCAGCTTTTCGCCCCGAATCCCTTCCAACCCAGCCAAAACGGAGGAAATTGCTGCGCCTCTGCAGCAATTCCTTTTTCCCGATCGGGCGTCAACAAAAAAGCTGCAGAATTGCAGTATTGGGCGCAGTAGCTGGATGGCGGGACAAGCCCCTGCTTCCGCCGGGCGAGAAATGTTCACGCGATTGCTACATTTTATATTTTCTAGGGCTCGATTCCTGCATGGGTGCAGCATTTTCCCCTCTAGAGGGAAGATTCGGCTGAAATTACTGCACAGCTGCAGCTTTTCGCCCCGAATCCCTTCCAACCCAGCCAAAACGGAGGAAATTGCTGCGCCTCTGCAGCAATTCCTTTTTCCCGATCGGGCGTCAACAAAAAAGCTGCAGAATTGCAGTATTGGGCGCAGTAGCTGGATGGCGGGACAAGCCCCTGCTTCCGCCGGGCGAGAAATGTTCACGCGATTGCTACATTTTATATTTTCTAGGGCTCGATTCCTGCATGGGTGCAGCATTTTCCCCTCTAGAGGGAAGATTCGGCTGAAAATACTGCACAGCTTCAGCTTTTCGCCCCAAATCCCTTCCAACCCAGCCAAAATGGAGGAAATTGCTGCGCCTCTGCAGGAATTCCTCTTTGCCGATCGGGCGTCCAGAAAAAAGCTGCAGAATTGCAGTTTTGGCCGCAGTAGCCGGATGGCCAGGACAAGCCCCTGCTTCCACCGGGCGAGAAATGTTCACGCGATTGCTACATTTTATAGCTAGATGGAGTCATGTCAGCCGTAAGCAACTCGGTTACACTGTGGGAACGTGATCTAAATCACATTTTCGTAACGGAAAGGTTGGGATATGTATGAAAATGAAAAAAGCCGCCAGCGTACTGCTGGGCACTCTGCTGTCTGTAACGCTCGCCATTCCGGCGTTCGCGCATGACGGATGGTCGCAGACGAACAGTCCCGTGATTGGCGCAGGCGAGGTCGCCTATGTTGACATGATGCTCGGCAATCATTCCAATGAGCACCGCAGCTACCGCATCGCCGGCCAGTGGAGCACCGATTCCTCGAAAGTATATGTCGTGAACCCGGCAGGCAAAAAGATTGACATTACCGATACGCGTTTCTATACGGGCGAAGCGGCGACAGAGACGGAGCCGGCGCTCAACAACTATTTTGTCTCTTCCTTCTCTTCTTCCCAGCCTGGAGCCTATATTGTCTCGGTCGAGGGAGACAGCATTTTCAAGGGAGCCGATACGGCGAGCCGCACGTTGCGCAGCGCCAAATCGTTCGTCGCCGTCATGGATATCCCGACGATGAAGCGGGCCTCGATGCTGAACGGCTTCCAGCGTCAAGTGAGCCCGGACCGCGCCGAGCTGGTGCCGTTGTTCAATCCGGCAGCGGCGCAGGCCAATACCTCCGCAGAAGTCCAATTGCTGCTGAAAGGCAATCCGTTGGCCGACACCGAAGTATCGCTTATCCGCCGCAGCAATTCGGAGGCAGTAACCGTGAAGACGGATGCGAAGGGCATCGCCAAGTTCAAGCTGGGCGGCGCCGATTATTATTTGCTGCGCGCCAAGCCGGCTACCAATGAGAAGCGCGAGGGCGAGTATGATACCGTCAGCTATGAAGCGACGATGACCTTCGTGGTCCAGAACGGCACCTACGAGCTGTCGGGCACCCCGGCTGAAGCGAAGCCGCAGGTGTTCCTGAACGGCAAGGCTCAACCGGATGCCTCGTTCTCCTTCGCGAACGGAACGCTGATGGCGGATGCGTCCTGGGTGAACAAGGCCCTTGGCAGTAAGACCGCCGCATCGCCGGTAGCGCTGCGGGACGCCGCTTCCGAGGCGGGGGCCGTGCTGGAATATTTGCCGGCGGTTGGAGCGAACCGCGCCGCCATCTATTTGTACCTGACTAAATAACCTGCTTCCTCTGGGCGGGCCGCTGCATGAGCTGGCGGCCTGTCTGCTGTTCAGGAATAGAAGCACGTCAAAAAAGTCAGGAGGAACGTTGATGGGACAATTGCTGGGAAATTCGAGACAACCCGTCTATTTGCTGGGTATAGCCGCCTTGCTGCTCTCCCTTCTGCTTCATCCGCTGACCGCATCCGCCCATGCGAACCTGGCGTCATCCAAGCCGCTGGCCGATGCGCAGCTGGACACGGCGCCGTCGGAGATACGCATCACGTTCACCGAGGGCATCGATGCGAAGCTGAGCTCGATGACGCTGTGGGACGAGGATGGGCGCGAGATCGGCGGCGCCGTGAGCGGGGAAGGCGACGACACGCTGGTCAAGGCTCTTCCCGAGCTCAAGAACGGCATCTATAAGGTGAAGTGGCAGGTGCTGTCGGTGGACACGCATGTCACCGAGGGCTCGTACCGGTTCGCGGTCGGGACGACGCTTGACAAAAGCGGGCCTGCGCCGACCAAGTCGCTGGATGACGACGAAGAACCGCATCCCAAGCCGGACAACGGCTCTCCGGGTGAGGACGGGAAGCCCGCTTCCGTCAAGCCCGGCACTCCGGCAGAGGGGGCGACGCCACCGGACCGGAGCGGGCCGAAGCCTTCGGCAGGCCAGGCGGAGCAGCCGAAGCCTCCCGCAGAGAAGCCGGCCGGCGGCGAAGCGGACGCGGGAGCATCCGGCGCAAGCAAGCCGGGCACGCCTCAGGCGGCTGCCGATCAGGCGAAGGAGCCGAAGGCGCAGCCAACTGCGCCCGCTTCGTCCGGCTCCGGAAGCGGTGCTCCCGGGGAAGCCGCCGCATCGCCGGCCGAGGAGCCTGGCGGTGCGGACCCGGCTAAGGGGGAGCAAGCTCCGTCCGTCCAGGCTCCAACAGAGGAAGCTGAACCATTGGACGGCCAAGAGAGCGGAAGCCGGGAAGGGAATGCCGCTTCCCTGAAGTCGTCCGATCCACCCGGAGCGGAACGTGATCAGGGAAGCGCGGCGGACGGAGAAGAAGCCTCTGCACCCGGCGGTCAGGACGTCCGTTCAGCGGATGGGGCTGCGCCTGAGGCCGATCACGCCCATCTTCATCATGATCATGCATCCGGCCATACGGCGCACAGTACAGGCATGACCGATCGGTGGAATACCGTCATCCGGATTGTCAATGTACTGACGACAGCCGCCTTATTTGCCCTCCTGTACCATCATTATGCGGTAGGAAGGGGAGGACCGCGGCTGGCGGACATGGCTGCACGGACGCATAAGGCGGCACAGGCTGTCGCGCTTGCGGCCGCATTCCTCTATGCGCTGACCTATGCGGCGCATATGCTGCTGCTTGCCGCGCAGCTTACGCCCGCCGGCTCCGGCGCCAGTTCGATGGTCTCCACGGCATGGACACTGGCCGTATCGACGCGCGTCGGCCTGGCGGACGGATTGCGCATCGTGCTGGCCGCCGGATTATGGGGGACGCTGCTGGCGGGGCAGCGGGCGCCTCATTGGCCGATGGCCGTCCTGCGGTGCCTGCTGCTGCTCGGCCTGGCGCTGACCTTCCCGCTGACCGGCCATGCCGTCTCGGGTTCCCCGCTGCAGGCGGCGGCCGCTGTCGTCTCGCATGCGCTGCATTTCGCGACGGCAGGCATCTGGTTCGGCGGACTGGCCGGGCTGCTGCTCGTCACCCGGAGCTTGCGCCGGAAGCCCGATGCGGACGCCTTCACGGAAGCCGGCGGCCTATGGTCGCGCTTCTCTGCCGCCGCCCTGCCATTGACGGTCATCACGGTGCTGACCGGCTTGGTGCTGGCCGTCATGCATGTCGGCAGTTGGGAGGGGCTGTACACGTCTGCGTATGGACAGACGCTCCTCGTCAAGAGCGCGCTCTATGCAGGCGTGCTCGTGATTGCCGCCTTCCACCGCTTCCTGTGGCTGCCTGCCTTCGTGAAGCAGGAAGGCGACCCGGAGCGGGTCCGGGTCTTTCTGCGCGGAGTCAGTCTGGAGGCGGCTTGCGGAGCGGCTATATTTATCATAGCCGGAATGTTGTCCACCGGAATGCCGCCGGGCTTGGGATAAATGACACCCTTTTGACTTTGGAATGAACTTTCATCGTCAAAAGGGTGTTCTTTTATTCATTTCCAGAATATAATAGATATTAATTTAGAATTATTATTGAATGGCTCCGTTGGATGTGTTACATTAGTTAATGAAAATGATAATTATTATCATCTAATAGTGGTTAAAGTTTACAGGACTGACGGAGGGGATTTGATGAAGGAATCTAATTTTATGACTACCAATCAGGGTGCGCCCGTTGCCAATAATCAGCAATCGAAAACCGCCGGAACGCGCGGTCCCGTGCTGCTGGAAGATTACCATCTTATCGAGAAGCTCGCTCACTTCGATCGGGAACGCATTCCGGAACGGGTCGTGCATGCGCGCGGAGCAGGGGCGTTCGGCGTGTTCAAGCCGTACCGGAGCATGGCGAAGTACACGCGGGCGGCCTTTCTGCAAGACCCCGAGGCAGAGACTCCCGTGTTTGTCCGGTTCTCGACCGTGATTCATGGCGGGACCTCCCCGGAGACCGTGCGGGATCCGCGCGGATTCGCCGTCAAATTTTATACGACGGAAGGCAACTACGATCTGGTTGGCAATCATCTTCCGATTTTTTTCATCCGCGACGCCATCAAATTCCCGGACATGGTCCACTCGCTGAAGCCGGCCCCGCATACGAACGTGCAGACGCCGGATCATTACTGGGACTTCATGTCACTGTCTCCGGAATCGACGAATATGATGACCTGGCTCTTCTCGGATCTCGGCATTCCCGCCAGCTACCGCGAGATGGACGGCTTCAGCGTCCACGCGTTCAAATGGGTCAATGAGAAAGGCGATGTCGTGTACGTCAAATACACATGGAAGTCGCTGCAGGGCGTGCGCGGCTTGAGCGTGGAGGAAGCGGAGCGGATTCAAGCCAAAGATTTCAGCCATGCGACGCGAGATCTGCATCAGGCGATTGAAGAGGGCCGCTACCCGGAATGGGAGCTGTGCGTTCAAATGCTCGAGCCGTCGCGGTTGGACGATTTCGACTTCGACCCGCTCGATCCGACGAAGGTATGGCCCGAAGCGATTATCCCGATGATGAAGGCAGGCCGGATGACGCTGAATCAGAACCCGGATAATTATTTTGCCCAGGTCGAGCAGGCTGCGTTCTCCCCTAGCGCGCTTGTGCCCGGGATTGAACCGTCCGAGGACAAATTGCTCCAAGGCCGTCTATTTTCTTATCCGGATACGCAGCGGCACCGTCTCGGTCCGAATTACTTGCAGATCCCGGTGAATTGCCCGTTCGCGCGGGTAAGAAATCATCAACGGGATGGCTTTATGACCATGAAGCAGGACACGTCTCCGGTGAATTACGAGCCGAACAGCCATGCCGGGGCATATGCTGAAGCGGGCGAGACTTATGCCGAGAGCGACACGGTTGTAGAAGGAACGACGATGCGCCGCTCGATAGACAAGACGAATAATTTCGGCCAGGCCGGAGAGAAATACCGTGAGATGTCGCCAGAAGAACAAGATCGGCTCGTGCAAAACCTGGTGAACGATCTGAAGCAGGTACGCCCCGAAGTTCAAATGCGGGCGTTATGCAACTTCTTCCGGGCCGATGCGGAGTATGGAATGAAGCTTGCGGCCGGACTCAGCGTGGATATTAGCGAATATTTGCAGCAAGTACCGCGTTCATAGCGCGATGAAATAGAAGTTTGGACAGTCTTTCAAAATTCTTTGAGGAAGGGAATGGGGCACGTGAATCATAACAATGTGGAAGCTTCGGTTGTTCGGCAGGGCAAGGACAAAAAAACGCATATGACGCAGCAAAGAGAGGCTGTCTATGCTTGTATCCGTCAAGCGGCATCCCCTATGACCGCGATGGACGTATTTCTGGCTTTGAAGTCGGGCGGGCAGCGGATTTCCCTCTCTACCGTCTACTGCAGTCTGAAGTATTTCGTCAAAAAAGGACTTGTTCACGAGCTTCAAGACGATCAGCTCTCCAAGCGTTACAAGCATGCTTGCCCCATATGCCGCGGCGCGTAACCTGCCGTTCATTATGTTCATCTTGAGGTTCCTCGAACCCTATGCGATAGGAAACCCTTTGCAGAACCGCTGCAGAGGGCTTTTCTTCTGCTTGCAGCCGAACTCGATTCGCCATGACGCTCTGCCTCGACCGATGCCGTGAACAACAATCTGTTTGAAATAAAATATTATATTTATTAGAACATATTTAAAAAAATATTTCAATTACGTATAATAAAGCTAACTTGGCCATTCTTCATTTATCCACTTTTTATATAACCCCGCAACAATCGTATGCCCCTGCAAAACGAATGTGCTAAACTCCACTTTTACTTGATATGGTTACTATGAGTGTCGATTGCATCGTGCTGCTTTGATTTTCGAATGGGGAGGGGGAGACAACGATGCGGATTGTAATGCCGAACCGCCCTTATCGGACCATCATTGGCCTGATGTCAGGCACGTCGCTGGACGGAATCGATGCCGCCGTTGTCCGGGTGCAAGGAAGCGGGACCGGAACGGAGGTCGAGCTGCTGGAATTTCATTGTATCGAATATGATGCTGAACTGCGCGACAGGATGAAGCGATTATGTGGAAAAGAGCATTCCCATGCTGCCGACCTCTGCATGATGAATGCCTATCTTGGCCAGCGGTTCGCGGCGGCCGCCCGGGAAGCGGCAGCAGCGGCCGGGCTCCCGATGGAAGACATCGATCTGATCAGCTCCCATGGGCAGACGGTCTGGCACCAGCCGGAAGCGGACATCGAAGATCGCTACAGTGTTCCGTCCACGCTTCAGATCGGGGATTTGTCCGTTATCGCGAAGCTGACAGGGCGGCCCGTGGTCGGAGATTATCGCCCCGCCGATATGGCCGTCGGAGGCCAGGGGGCACCGCTTACACCGTATGCGGATTATATCTTTCACCGCCATGAGCGCATGGGCCGCATTGCCCAAAATATCGGCGGCATCGGGAATTGCTCGATCGTGCCAGCCGGGGCCGATGCGGATCAAGTGGCTGCCTTCGACACCGGTCCGGGCAATATGCTGATTGACCAGGCTGTGTGCCGGCTGTCGGAAGGGGCGCTGGCCTATGACCGCAATGGCAGCTGGGCCGCACAAGGCCAGGTGAGCGAAGCGTGGCTGTCTGAGCTGCTGGAGCATCCTTACTATGCCCAGAAGCCGCGGAAGACGACAGGCAGAGAAATGTTCGGCGAGGCTTATGCCACGACTTTGATAGAGGCCGGTATGGAACGCGGCTTGCCGGCTGCCGATATCGTGGCTACCTTCACGATGCTGACGGTTCAGACCATCGCCGGTGCATACCGTGACTTTATATTCCCGGAGCATGACATCCATGAAGTGATCGTCAGCGGAGGCGGGGCCCGCAACGAGACGATGATGCGATGGCTCGCGGCAGAGCTGCCCGAACAGCGGGTACAGCGCTCGGATGAGGTTGGCTTGCCTGCCGACGCGAAGGAGGCGATTGCCTTCGCCGTGTTGGCGAATGAATTTGTGCACGGGATCGCGAATCAGCTTCCTTCCGTGACCGGAGCGTCGCGTCCAACCGTTATGGGCAAGCTTGCCCTTCCCTGAACTTTCCGTGGAGCATGAATGTCATTCAGAAGGGCTTGAATCCAATACGACAAGAAGGCGGTTTTTCCATGAAAAAATGGGATCTGTCGGCAGCCGGGCAGCTTGGCCTGAGCGAGGAAGGATTACAGGCCGCCTGGTCGCTGCTTGATAAGGCGGCTGAGCAGGGAATTATCCCCGGAGGCGTGGCTCTCATTGGGCGCCGCGGCCATGCGGCGGCTTATGCCGCCGGGCATGCGTTCCTAAGCGAAGAGCGCTCCATTCCGGCCAGCGTGGATACGATCTATGACTGCGCGTCATTAACGAAGGTCGTCATTACGCTGGCACTCATGCTCATCTTGCTGGATCGCGGCCAAGTGCGGCTTACCGATCCGGTGGCACAGCATATCCCCGCATTTGGCGCCGCGGGGAAGGCAGAGGTTACGATCGGGCAGTTGCTGGCCCATACCTCGGGCTTGCCCGCGCATCGCGATCTGTATTCGCACGGATGGACGCCGCAGCAGATCCACGAGGCGATCTGCGCGATGGAACCGGACTATCCGCCAGGGACGCGCTGCGTCTATAGCTGCCTAGGATATATTATCCTCGGGCACATTATCCGGCAGCAGTTCGGGCGTCCGTTGGAGGAAGCGGCCTGGAGCGAGGTACTGCAGCCGCTTGGGATGACGGCGAGCCGGTACAACCCGCCGCCGGAATGGAAGCCGCGCATCGCGGCGACGGAATACGATGCGGCGCTGGGCGAGTACCGCTGGGGCTTCGTGCACGATGAGAACGCGTATGCGCTTGGCGGCGCGGCAGGCAATGCGGGGCTGTTCTCGACCGCATCGGATCTGCTGCGGTATGCCCGCATGTGGCTGGCCTTGGCAGGCAGCGCAAGTTATACGGCCGGCGCGGCCGACGCCTCCTTGAGCCACTCCCGGCCCGGGGACGGCCCGGAGGCCTTGCTCTTGTCGCGTGAGGCCGTCAACGAAGCGCTGCGAAGCCATACCCTTGACATTCCGGGAGCGCACCGGGGGTTGGGATGGGTGCTTCGCGGCGACCCGGCCGATGTTGGCAGGGAGGGGCTGTCTCCATTCCGTTTCGGCCATACGGGCTTCACCGGAACAAGTCTCTGGATCGATCCGGCCCAGGATCTGATCTTAATTCTGCTGACGAACCGCGTTCATTTCGGCCGGGGCAACTCGATCGCGGCGCTCCGCCGGCAGTTCCACGAAGCAGCCGTAGCGGCTATACAGAAATAAGTCTAACTCAAATCCTTGGCAAGCGTCTCCGATCGGATGCCGGCCAGGGATTTTTTTGTTGGCAGACAGGCTCTGCCGAAATGATTAAACAGCTAGGCTTGAACACATAAGAGTTCGCATCTATTTCGGAAGCTTGCATATTGCGTCTGTTCACCAGAATGTGGTTGCTCAACAGAAGGTGGCTGTTCAATAGAATGGGGCTTTCCAGCAGGAGGTGGCTGTTCAATAGAAGACCGCTATTCAGTAAAATATGGCTCATCAACAGAATTTGACGGTTCACCAGAATGTGGTTGTTCAGCAGATTGCGGGAGGGAAAATGCAGCAGCGGAGAAAATGGTGGAAGTTGGAATTGGCGCACGTCGTGACCAATGGCAAAGTGGCCTGTCGAATCCAGACAGCAGTGTATCTGTCAGGTCTTTGATCCACTCTCCCCTTGGCTCAGAGAGAGAAAGCACACGTCGGCACGGCAAGCGTCAGGAGGCGGAGCGAGCCGCTGAAGCAATCAGGCGAGCAAGCAGATGGACCAAATAGTTGAATCTAGCAGACGGAATAGCAACCATGTGATGCCAACGACTTGTCCCCTAAACGCGCCCCTGAGCCGATGGGAGATTGCTTATAAGGCAGCCGAGGATATGCCCCGACTGGCTTCTGAATCAATGGGATAGTGACGCTAAGAAGAAACCGAAGCATGTACCGGGCGAGATGCTGATTCGATGGGATAGCGCCCCTAAGGGAAAAGAGGCACCATCCCCGCCGGCGTGCCCTTGAGCCGATGGGAGATTGCTTATAAGGCAGCCGAGGATATGCCCCGACTGGCTTCTGAATCAACGGGATAGGGTGGCGTTAAGGAAGAAAGCGAAGCATGTACCGGGCGAGTTGCTGATTCGATGGGATAGCGACCCTAAGGGAAAAGAGGCACCATCCCCGCCGGCGTGCCCCTGAGCCGAAGGGAGATTGCTTATAAGACAGCCGAGGATATGCCCCGACTGGCTTCTGAATCAACGGGATAGTGACGCTAAGAAGAAACCGAAGCATGTACCGGGCGAGATGCTGATTCGATGGGATAGCGACCCTAAGGGAAAAGAGGCACCATCCCCGCCGGCGTGCCCCTGAGCCGAAGGGAGATTGCTTATAAGACAGCCGAGGATATGCCCCGACTGGCTTCTGAATCAACGGGATAGTGACGCTAAGAAGAAACCGAAGCATGTACCGGGCGAGATGCTGATTCGATGGGATAGCGCCCCTAAGGGAAAAGAGGCACCATCCCCGCCGGCGTGCCCTTGAGCCGATGGGAGATTGCTTATAAGGCAGCCGAGGATATGCCCCGACTGGCTTCTGAATCAACGGGATAGGGTGGCGTTAAGGAAGAAAGCGAAGCATGTACCGGGCGAGATGCTGATTCGACGGGATAGCGACCCTAAGGGAAAAGAGGCAACCTCCCGGCCTGCACCCTGAACCAGGGGCTCGGGCATCCTCACAGGCTTTACATCAAATGTAAGCTATGTGCTTCCATAATATACATATGTCCACTACGAAAGGACGCATTAACCGCAGTGTCCGCATGTCAAAAACAAGAAAAAATAGTTGTTGATCTTTCGTTGGCATCGTTTATAATGATGAAAAATTATTTATAGAAACAGTGTATCTATTATCGGTACAGAGGCCTTGCTGAATAAAAAAGGGGAAGAGGTGAGGAAGTGTCGCTCAAGACGCTGGCCAAATCGCTTGAATTGCTTGATTGCTTTACATCGGATCATCCGATATGGGGGGTACGTGATTTAGCGAAGAAGCTGGGAATGCACCACTCGGTCGTGCATCGCATCGTAACGACGTTCGAGCAGCACGGCTTTCTCATTCAGAACAGAGAGACGCAGAAATACCATCTTGGCTTGAAGCTGCTGGAGTACGGCAAGGTCGTCACCGATCAGCTCAACATTCAGCAATATTTTCAGCCGATTTTGAAGGAAATTGCGAATTCGACTGGGGAATCGGTGTACCTGAATATGCTGGAAGGGAAGGAGGGCGTCTGCGTATCCATCGT
Organism: Paenibacillus dendritiformis; assembly: GCF_945605565.1. Lineage (NCBI taxonomy): Bacteria > Bacillati > Bacillota > Bacilli > Caryophanales > Paenibacillaceae > Paenibacillus > Paenibacillus dendritiformis. Next base: position 1,992,511 of record NZ_OX216966.1, read on the forward strand.
TCTCAGCTCGAAGGATATTCAATATCTGATTCCGGTCGGCGACCGTTCGCCGCTGTATGCCGGAGCTTCGCAGAAGGTCATGATGGCTTACGTATCTGAGGAGCTTCAGGAGGAGATTATTCAGGAAGGCTTGACGGCCGTCACTTCTCGAACGATAACGGACTCGCTCCGCTTGCGGGCCCAATTGGCGCAAATCAAGGAGGAGGGCTGGTGCATTTCTGTCGGTGAATATACGGAAGATGTCGTCGGTATATCCGTTCCGATGCTGGACAGTCATCGCCGCATTCTTGGCTCCATTACGATTGCCGGACCAAGATACCGGATAGACGACGAGAGATGCGAGTCGTACTTGCGCATTTTGCTAGACCAAGTCCCTTTAATACGTCAAAGCTGCAATATTATATCGCATATGTGGTAACCAGGGTTCATATTTTTACACAGCTGCACTTTATTTAGATAATGAGATACCGCTTTAAAGGGGGAGGGGTTGCTTTGCTACAATTCATTACTCGACGTCTGTTATACCTCATTCCAAGCTTGCTCGGCATCGTGCTCATCACGTTCATTCTGTCCAGAGTGCTGCCGGGCGACCCTGCTCTGATGATTGCCGGAGAGCAAGCGCCGCAGCATGTGGTGGAGAACATTCGCGCTCAGCTCGGGCTGAACGAGCCGCTGTACGTTCAGTTCGGCGCTTATATCAAACAGCTGGCGCAAGGGGATCTGGGGATCGCTTGGCACACGGGACATACGGTGGTAGAGGATTTCGCCGTCCGTCTGCCGGCCACGATTGAGCTTGGCTTCGCCAGTCTGTTGATTGCGTTATTGGTGGCCATTCCGGTTGGCATCGTGGCCGCCACGAAAAAAGAATCGATCGTGGATCACATCTCCCGCGTTTTTTCACTTATCGGCGCCTGCATGCCGGTTTTCTGGCTGGGACTGCTGCTCATCCTGTTCTTCTATTCCAAGCTTGGCATTGCGCCTGCTCCTATGGGCCGAATCGGCGGAGATATCCTCCCGCCCACGCATATTACCGGATTATTTCTTGTGGACAGCTTGCTTACGGCTGATTGGGTGGCCTTCAAGCAATCCTTATCGCATCTTATCCTTCCGGCCATTTGCCTTAGCGCCGGCACGATGGCCATCATCGCCCGCATGATGCGTTCCAGCATGCTGGAGGTCATCGGCCAGGATTATATCCGGACGGCCCGCGCCAAAGGGCTCAACGAACGTTCCGTCGTGTACAAGCATGCTCTGGCCAATGCTTCGATCCCGACGATTACAATGGTCGGCCTCCAGATTGGTTACCTGCTCGGGGGCGCGGTCATTACGGAAACGATCTTCGCCTGGCCCGGCGTCGGAAGCTATGTCACGGAGTCGATTCTCGCGACGGATTATGCCCCAATTCAGGCGTTCACGCTGCTAAGCGCCGTCGTATACAGCGGCATCAATTTGCTGGTCGATCTCATATATGGCTTGATCGATCCACGCATTCGCTATGAATAATCCATCTCTCATGTCATGACATCTTAGGAGGTGCAACCGTGATGAAAGCATCAACCTCATCGTCCGCTGCAATCGCGGCGGCGAGCGACACGTCCATGCTGCAGGAGTTCTGGTATGGGCTGCGGCAGTGGAGCAAGCTGTTCCTTCGCAACAAGCTTGCTGCGCTCGGCCTCTTCCTGATCGTGCTGTGGACGCTCCTGGCCATCGCCGCGCCGCTGGTCGCGCCCTATGCGCCGGATGCCACGCAGTTGGATGCGAAGCTGCAAGGTCCGAGCGGGGAGCATTGGTTCGGGACCGACCAATTCGGCCGGGATATTTTCAGCCGTGTGGTGTACGCTGCACGCATATCGATCTGGACCGGGCTTATCGCCGTCGGAATTTCCTTCTTCATCGGCGTTCCGCTCGGCGGCATCGCCGCTTATTACGGCGGCTGGATCGGGAATGTGATTATGCGCGTCATGGATATTTTTCTGGCGTTCCCTTCGCTCATTCTGGCGATGGCGATCGCGGCCGCCATGGGCCCTGGCCTCATCAGCGCGATGATGGCCGTTGGCGTCGTCGGCATTCCGGAGTTCGCCCGTCTCATGTACAGCCAGACCATCTATTTGAAGGAACGCGAATTCGTGGAGGCGAGCCGCTCCATTGGCGTCAAGGACGGCACCATTCTTGTCCGGCATATTTTCCCGAATGCGCTGGCGCCGCTGCTCGTTCGCATTACGCTCGGGATGGGCTTCGCCATCTTGACGGCGGCGAGCTTGAGCTTCCTCGGTCTCGGCGTGCGTCCGCCGCTGGCGGAGTGGGGGGCCATGATATCCGAAGGCCGCGAGTACATTATTACCGGCGAATGGTGGCTGGTCACGTTCCCGGGGCTTGCCATCGCAACAACGATTCTTGGCTTCAATCTGCTTGGCGACGGACTGCGCGACGTACTTGATCCGCGGCTGCGCACAAGCCGGAAATAAGCGAAATTTTTCAGTCGAATATTCAGGGGGAGGAAACAATGATGAAACGAAGCAACTTGACGATGGCCCTTGTATTGACACTCATCTTGGCTCTGGTTGCGGGCTGCGCGCCGAAGGCGAACCAGTCCGGGGGAGACAGCGCCACCGGCTCTGGCGAACAAACGAACGCGACCGGCAGCAAAACGCTGACCGTAGCCTATTCCGAAGGCGGGCAGACGCTCGATCCGGCGGAAGCGAACGATCTGACGTCGGATACGCTGGTGCTGTCCACGTATGATCAGCTCGTCACGTATGGCGTCAAAAACGTAGATGGCGCGGATATCGCCGCCACCGAAGAAATCAAGCCGATGCTAGCTGAGTCGTGGGACGTATCCGATGACCAGAAGACGTATACGTTCAAGCTGCGCCAGGACGTGAAGTTCCATAGCGGCAATCCGCTCGATGCGGATGCGGTCGTGTTCTCGCTCGATCATATCAAAAACTCGAACTCGGGCGGATTCCTGTATCAGCAAGCCTCCATCGAGTCGTACCGCAAGGTGGACGACCATACGGTGGAAGTGAAGCTGGAGCGCCCGAACCATATGTTCTTGCAAATTTTGGCGATGTATTCCTTCTCCGTCATCGACCCGAAAGCGATCGAAGGGGATGCGAATGAATTTCTGAAGACGAAGACGGCAGGATCCGGGCCATTCAAGCTGGAGAAATGGGATCCTTCCTCTGAGGCGGTATTCGTGGCGAACGACGATTACTGGCAGGAGCGCGCCAAGCTGGACAAAGTCGTCATGAAGTTCATGAAGGAAGCTTCGTCCCGCACGATGATGCTGAACAAGGGCGATATCGACCTGGCCATGGAGATTCCGCCGAAGGATGTCGATACGTTGAAGCAGAACAACGGGCTCACTGTACGCTCTGATGCGAGCAACCGCATTTTGTACATGGGTCTGAACAATAACATGAAGCCGTTCGACAATCCGAAGGTGCGCCAGGCGATCGCCTACGCGATTCCGCAGGATGCGCTCTTGAAGGATGTCATGTACGGACAAGCCAAGCAAATGAAGAGCATTGTGGCAAGCAATACGCCGGGCTTTTCCGATAATGGCTACGAGTATGAATACAATCTGGACAAAGCGAAGGAGCTGCTGAAGGAAGCGGGCTACGAGAATGGCTTCTCCTTCGACTTCACGCTCGGCTCCGGGTTCAAAGACTGGGAAGATGCCGCTACGGTCATTCAAGCGGAGCTGAAAAAGATCGGCGTTACGATGAACATCAACAAGCTGGCGCGCGCGCAGTTCCTGGAGCAGCTTCGCACCGGCAACGTGCAATCCTTCATGTCGAAATGGACCTCTTTCGTCAACGATCCGGAATATCATCTCGGATTCCTGGTAGATAGCGAGAGCTCGTCCAACTACGTTCATTACGATAATGCGAAGGTCAATGAGCTGTTGGATCTGGCAGCCGTCGAGACGGACATGACGAAGCGCAATGCCATGTATGATGAGATTCAGGGCTTGATCAATGCGGACATGCCTTATGTGTACATGTACGAGTACAACCGTCTCGTAGCGTTCAACAACGACGTGAAGGGTTATATTTTCTTCCCGGATGAATGCTTGCGTTTTTACCCGCTTTCCAAATAAAGAGATAACGATCGCAATGGATATGGATACAGGAGGGGATTACGGTGAACGAATGGAAGCAACGCTGGATAGACGAAGTGGAACAACGCCAGGACGAATTGCTGGGATTATGCTCGAAGCTGATTCAATTCCCGACGGAAAATCCGCCTGGAGACTCGCGTGACATCAGTCAGTTCATTATCGACTACTTGGCCGAGGTTGGCATCGAGACCAAGGTGTATGACGCTGGTGACAACATGCTCAATCTCATTGCTACGATTGGCGATGAATCGGCATCGGAACGCCATTTGATCTATTGCGGCCATACCGATGTCGTGCCGGCAGGCGACCGCTCCCGCTGGGACTTCGATCCGTTCTCCGGCGAAGTGCGGGACGGCTATGTGCTCGGACGCGGGGCCAGCGACATGAAATGCGGCCTGGCCGGGCTCATCTTCAGCGTCAAGCTGCTGAAGGAGCTGCAGATTCCGCTCAAAGGCAGACTATCGCTGCTTATCGTGCCGGATGAAGAGACCGGCGGGCATCTCGGCGTACCGTGGGTGTTCGATCGGAAGCTGATTCATGGCACGGCGGCGGTTATCGCCGAGCCGTCGCATCCGCTTCATCCGACGATCGGGCAGAAGGGTAGCTGCTGGTTCAACTTCACGGTGACAGGCACGCCGGGCCACGGCAGCCTGTCCCCTATCCTCGGGGACAATGCAATTATGAAGGCGGCCGCAGCCGTTCAGGCGCTGCAGCAGCTGCATCAGTATCCGGTCGAGCTGCCAGAGGAAGTGAAGGATATTATCGAAGTGACGAAGCGTTATATCGCGGAAAAAGAAAATGCCGATTTCTCCGCCATCATCGATCGCGTGTCGGTCAATGTCGGCTTGATCGAAGGTGGAACGAAGACGAACGTCGTGCCTGACCGCTGCACGGTCAGCGTCGATACGCGCCTTCCGTTCGGCGTCGAGCCGGCCCAGGTGCTGGCTGAGGCGAAGCAGCTGCTGTCCGCTATCGGCATCGAGACAGAGCTTCATCCGGAAGGCTTCCAGGGGCTGGCGAACTGGACGCCGCCGACGGACCCGATCGTGGAGGAACTCGTGCAGCATATCTGCGACGTGAAGCAGGAAGAAGGCTACGGCGTCCTGCAATGGGCATCCAGCGATGCGCGGCATTTCCGCCGTGCCGGCATTCCGGTGCTGCAATACGGCCCTGCCGAGCTGTCCACCATTCACGGCTTCAATGAGAAGGCGCCGGTGCAGGACGTGGTGGACGCGGCCAAGGTGTACACGCTGACGGCGCTCAGCTACTTGGGTGGTGAGTAACATGGAACCGGTGCTGGCAGTCGAACAGCTGGAAACGGAATTTGTTACGAACGGGGGCGTCTTTAAGGCGGTGGACGGCGTAAGCTTCCACGTGCACCAAGGGGAGACGCTCGGCGTTGTCGGCGAATCGGGCTGCGGCAAAAGCGTCACTTCCTTGTCCATCATGGGGCTTCTCCCGAAGAAAATCGGCCGGGTGAAGGGCGGACGCATTCAGTTCCATGGGAACGACCTGCTGCAAGTCCCGGAAAAGAAAATGAGGTCCATTCGCGGCAACCGGATCGCGATGATCTTCCAGGAGCCGATGACCTCGCTCAATCCGGTGTTCCGGATCGGCGATCAACTGGCCGAGTCCATCCAGCTTCATAAGAAGCTGAAGCGCAAGGAAGCGATGCGGCATGCCGTCGACATGCTGCGCAAGGTCGGCATTCCGCATCCCGAGTCGGTGGCGCAGGAATATCCGCACCAGCTCTCGGGCGGGATGCGCCAGCGGGTCATGATCGCGATGGCGATGTCCTGCAATCCGGAGGTGCTGATCGCGGATGAGCCGACGACAGCGCTTGACGTGACCATACAAGCGCAAATTTTGGATTTGATGCGGCAGCTGCAGGAGGAAGAGAAGACGTCCATCCTGCTCATTACCCACGACCTCGGGGTTGTCGCCGAGATGTGCCACCGCGTCGTCGTCATGTACGCGGGGCAGGTCGTGGAAGAGGCGGATGTGGACACGCTCTTCGAATCGCCGCAGCATCCGTATACGCAGGGGCTGCTGGCCTCGCTGCCGCAGCTTGCCGGGGAGCAGGAGCGGCTGGAGTCGATACCCGGCACCGTGCCGAGTCCGCTGCAGATGCCGCCGGGCTGCCGCTTCGCCCCGCGCTGCAAATACCGGACGGAAGCATGCGATCAGGCTCAGCCCGCGCTGACGGACCTGGGCGGCGGGCACCGCTGCCGGTGTCTGCTCGTCGAGAAGGGGGTGGCGCGATGACGGCATTGCTGCAAGTTCGCAATCTGAAAAAGCATTATCCGATTCGCAAAGGGCTGCTGAATAAGCAGGTCGGCTCCGTGAAATCGGTGGATGGCTTGAACTTCGATATCTATGAAGGCGAGACCTTCGGCATCGTCGGTGAATCCGGCTGCGGCAAGTCGACGACAGGCCGCTCCGTCTTGCGCCTGATTGAACCGACGGAAGGCGAAGTCTGGTTCCAGGGACGCAATATTATGGCTCTCTCTCCGAAGGAGCTGCGCCTGCTGCGCCCCGAGATGAGCATGATCTTCCAGGATCCGTACGCGTCGCTGAATCCGCGCTGGACCGTTCAGCGCATCCTGGAGGAGCCGCTGCAGACGCATCAATCGACGATGCGGTCCTCGGATCGGAAGCAGCGCGTGCAGGAACTGATGGAGCGGGTAGGACTGTCCGCATTTCAAGCGAACCGATTTCCGCATGAATTTTCGGGCGGCCAGCGGCAGCGCGTCGGCATCGCCCGCGCCCTGGCGCTCAACCCGAAGTTCATCGTCTGCGACGAGCCGGTCTCGGCGCTGGACGTATCGATTCAGTCGCAGGTGCTTAACCTGATGCAGGATTTGCAAGAGCAAGAGAAGCTGACCTATATGTTCATTTCTCATGATTTATCGGTCGTGAAGTTCCTGTGCACGCGGGTCGGCGTCATGTATCTTGGCAAAATGGTCGAGCTGGCGCCGAAGCGGAAGCTGTATGCGAATCCGCTCCATCCTTATACGAAGGCGCTCATGTCGGCGGTGCCTGTACCGAACCCGAAGGCGAAGAAGGAGCGCATCGTCTTGTCCGGCGAAGTGCCGAGCGCCAAAAATCCGCCGCAAGGCTGCGCCTTCCATCTTCGCTGCCCGATTGCGTCGGAGCGCTGCCGCACCGTCCAGCCGGAATGGCGGGAGGCGGATGAAGGGCATTGGGTGGCCTGCCATCATATCTAAGGCAGGCCCGTCTAAGGCAGGTCGGGCGAGGCAAACAGGTTGCGCTGCAATGTAACTATGATATCGACAACTATGACATCGAGCGGAAAGGAAGAGAGAATCATGGCTTTACTGCAAACGTTGCGAATCTATGAAGCGGTAGACAATGCATTTACATCCGGCGAGGCGGTGAAGGAGCTGTTCAAGCCTTATCCGCTGGCTGACGTGAGCGTCCAGCGGGTTCATGGCGAGAAGGGATTTACGGATTTCATCCGCATCCTTATCCCGGGGACGGAAGGCAAGCACGGAGGCGGACAAGCGCCGAGCTTCGGCATCGTAGGCCGGCTGGGCGGCTTGGGCGCCCGGCCGCAGCGCATCGGGCTCGTCTCCGATGGCGACGGCGCGATTGCGGCGCTGTCGGCCGCATTGAAGCTGGCCGACATGAGCGTGAAGGGCGACCGGTTACAAGGGGATGTATACATTACGACCCACATCTGCCCGGACGCGCCTACCTTGCCGCATGAGCCGGTCGATTTCATGGATTCGCCCGTGGATATTGCAACGATGAACGAATACGAGGTGCTGGACGAGATGGAAGCGGTGTTGTCCATCGATACGACCAAAGGCAACCGCGTCATCAATCATAAAGGAATCGCCATTTCCCCGACGGTGAAGGAAGGCTATATCTTGCGCGTCAGCGATGATCTGCTTCGCATCATGGAGATGACGACCGGACAGCTTCCGGTCACGTTCCCGGTGACGATGCAGGACATTACGCCGTACGGCAACGGACTCTATCATATTAACAGCATCCTGCAGCCTTGCGTCACGACCGCTGCGCCGGTCGTCGGCGTCGCGATTACCGCGCAATCGACAGTGCCCGGCTGCGGGACAGGGGCAAGTCATGAAGTCGATATCGCGCTCGCCGCGCGCTTCGCGGTGGAAGTCGCCAAGGAATTCACGAATGGAGTCTGTTCCTTCTATAATAAGGAGGAGTTCGAGCATATGCTTAACCTGTATGGGCCGATGAATGCGCTGCAGACGTTGGGAAAAACGGTGCAAGCTTAACCCTGCGAGGTCATTCGCCGTGTGGCTTAAGGCCCCGCCGCAAGAGAGAAAGGAGGCAGCCGGGATGGAACGAAGCGACAGCCGGCAACGCGTTACAATAGGTCTCATTACGATAGGACAAGCGCCGCGAACGGATGTGCAGCCATTGATTGAGCGCTGGCTGGCGCCTTGTGCGGATGTCATCCAGCTTGGCGTGCTCGATGGCATGGCGGTGGCGGAGATCGAGCGCGAGCTTGGCCCGCAACAGGGCGAATTCGTCCTGACGACACGGCTGGCCGACGGCGAAGCCGTCGTCTTGTCCGCGGCCAAAACGGAATTAGCAATGCAGCGCTTGATTGACGAGTGCGAGCGGCAGGGCTGCCAAGTGATCATTCTGCTCTGCACCGGCGCCTTCCGGCATCTTGCCGCTGAACGGGCTTTATTGATTGAACCGGAACGGATACTGACGCCCGCGATTGCGAAGCTGGCCGGCGGGACGCAGATTGGACTGATCATTCCGCTCGCGGAGCAAGCGGAGGAGATGCGCCAGAAATGGGGCGCGTTCGGCGCGTCGATTACGACGGCAGCCGCTTCTCCCTACACGGCGACGCGGGAGCGGCTTGCGGCCGCCGCACAGGAACTGAGAGCTGCCGGCGCCGGAATTATCGTGCTCGATTGCATGGGATACACGTTAGAACATCAACAGATCGCCAGAGAGGCGAGCGGATGCTTCGCGCTGCTGTCGAGCAGCTTGCTGTTCAAGCTGATAACAGAATTGTGTGAGTAAAGGTTAGAACGATGGCAATTTAACAGATGATAACCGCCTGTTGCTTGCGGATGCAAGCAGCGGGCGGTTTTTAAGTTTTGGCCGGCCTTTACCTGCTCTGAGGCCGCTATTTTTGGAGAGGATGTACCTCCTTCTCCCGCCCTTAGCTTCACTATCCCATCGGTTCAGACTGATCGGGCAGTGCGTGATAACTACACTTCTAAGTATAGGTTGCAAGGCATCCCTATCCTGCTGCCATAATGGGAGCGTTGAAGCTCCCGCCGCTGGGAGATCGGAGAGCCCTCGGCAACTTCTGAACGAATGGGAGAGTGGATATAAGGAAGAAAACAGCGCCTGTACCCGGTGCTGAGTCGATGGGATAGTGTGCCTAAGGCCTAAGGAGAGAAGGACTGAAGCATGAAATTGCACCCTTGGCTCTGCCCGAACATTTGACTCTGCCCCCGTAGAACAACAAGGGACGTTCCCCTAATCATGTTACAGGGTAAGATGGGGCAACTCGAAGGGCAAGAAGGGCAGCAGGGAACATTGGGACGTAAAGACCGCGGCGGGCAAAGATGCGGAAGAGAGAGGTGGCAGTGAAATCCTGCAAAAGCGCAGGATTTTTCGTGATTTGAGCGCTATTTGATGAAATTCCTGCATAAGCGCATCAATTTTCCTAATTTTCAATGGAAATCCATTGTTATGGCTAAAATTCCTGCAGTTTTGCAGGAACCCCGGTAACGGAGTAAACGTCACAAGGAAAAACTGCATTCTCGCAGTTTTTTCGGCAAGTCGAGTCTGTGATAAGAAAGTTCGGCAAATCGAGCTGTAAGAAGAAGGGGGGGCTGTCGCCCTGCAGCTGCAAACTACTTTATGGGACAGCCCCTAGAAGATGCGTTCAAGTTATGGCGTCCACCAGTTGCCGGAGACGACGATCAGGCTGAGCAGGCGGATGCTGTTGCCGAAGTAAGTGTCGCCGTTGGTCGACTTCGAGGTCGTGTTGCTCCATAAGGAATTGAGCCATGCCTGATTGCTGGAATCGATCATGGCGCTGACGGCGAACGGAGTGGAGAACGGAAGATCATAGTAGGACACGAGCGGGCTGCCGTTCAGCTTATATCCCGCGCGGATATTCGCCGGATTGCTGCTGGTGCTGCTCTTGATCCAGCTATTCAGCTTCGTGAGCTGCGCCTTGGCGCGGGTATCTCCCGTCAAAATGTAGTCGGTCGCGATTCTCCAAGGCGTCCGGCTGGAGTTGTAATAGTAGTTGCCGTCATTCGGCGTCTCCAGGTAGGTTCCGACGGCCGGTTTATAGCCGCTGGATTCTTTGGTTGCGAAATCAGGCATCAGTCCGGTTGAACTCGAATATCCGGAGAACAGCTGCTGAATGATGGTGTAGGTCTGGTTCAGCACATTGTCCCAACGCGAATCTCCGGTCGCTGCCTTGAAGGCGCGGAGATGATTGAGCATAAAGTCGGACGGCCGCGTTCCTTTGCCCCACTTCGAGTCCGAATCGGACGCCCAGTCTCCGAGCTTCAGATGCCACGATTTCTGGTTGACCTCGCTTTGCATGATGGCGTTGATGAGGTTGACCGCTTCCGCGCGGTAATTGATGCCGCTGGAGCTGCCCCATTGCTTGTCGGCCAGCAGGAGCGCATAGGCCATATCCATGTCGCCGTCGGTGGCGGCATCCGATCCGGCCTCCGTGTTATTCACGATGGCGGAGCCGTTATCGATCTGCTGCCAGGCCATCAGCTTCGAGTTAATCTCGCTCGGGTGCGCCTTGTAGAAGCGGTACAATCCGTCAAAATAGGTTTTTGCATTGGCGTCATGCCCTGCCATATAGGCGGTAATGAGCATGCCGTATCCATTCGCTTCGCTGGTTGTGACGGCATTTGGATACTCGTCATCGGATTCGCCGTTTAAGTTGTAATGAACGAAATATTGATTGCTGACATACGGGTTTTTCTTTAAGTATCGGGCCTTCCATTCGTCGTACAGCCGCTTCACTTCGTTGTCCATCTGGCTCTGGCTCACGTTATTCGGCTTAATGACCCCTGAAGCGTACGATTGGTGCTGCGGGAACGGACGATTGACGGTCGCGGCAGACACCGTCTTCTCGGACATGACCCACAGGGTCTGAACCGAACCGATAAGCAGGGTAAGGCAGAGAAACCATTTTACTGACTTTCGCAATGCGATACGACTCCTTTCAATTTATAAAGTTGAAGCGACTCAATTTTCATACAAGAAAATTAAATCGGTTTCACTTTAACCTATGCCGATGGCGGTAAGTTCATGATTGCAGAATGAGGTATGAGGAAATCCATCTGGGCCCGAGAGGAAAGGGGAAAGTCAAGCAACTCAGACAAATCAGGTAATCATGCATGTCTGAAAATCAGGCGGATCAGATCATCATTTCGAAGCAGGCAATTGCGGTCATGTATGAAAATATAAGCGATTTAACCTTTTGGGGCCGAAAACAAGAGCGTGCATGAATCAGGAGGCATTTTTTTCAATTATAATACGGGCCCGGGCAAAAAGAAAAGAGAAATTTAAAGCGCTTACAGACCCTTAAAAATGTTACGCTTTTTTCCGAAATTGCGTCCGAAAAAACCAAGATTAACGACATAAATCCCTAAATTTTGAAAAAACGATTTCATGTTATAGAATATAATGGAAAATGTTTGTATAATTAAGGAGGAATTGAATTCCTTCTCCGAAGGAAGCTGTTATGATGACAACACCGATTTTGTATATGGTTGTTCCTTGCTATAACGAAGAGGCGGTGCTTCCCCTCACGATGCAGACCTTGACCGGCGTCCTGTCCCGCTTGGTTCAGGACCGCGTCGTCTCCGCCGAGAGCCGGATATTGCTGGTCGATGACGGCAGCAGAGATGCGACCTGGCTGACCATCGTACAGGAGCGGGAACGGAATCACTGGATTGCCGGATTGAAGCTGTCCCGCAATGCCGGGCATCAGAAGGCGCTGCTCGCCGGGCTGATGTATGCCAAAAATTTTGCCGATTGCGTCGTCTCCCTTGACGCCGATCTGCAGGACGATGTCGCCGTCGTGAGGCAATTCGTCGAGCAGTTCCGCGACGGCTGCGATATTGTGTATGGCGTAAGGGACAACCGGGATAACGATACGTATTTCAAGCGGTGGAGCGCCGAATTTTTCTATAAGCTGATGCGGCGGATGGGCATTCCGCTTGTCTACAATCATGCCGATTACCGGCTGATGAGCCGCCGTGCTCTCGACTACCTGAGCCAGTTCCCCGAGTCCAATCTGTTCCTGCGCGGCATCGTGCCGCTTATCGGCTTCCCGTCTTCCGTCGTGCCTTACCGGAGACTGGAGCGGGCAGCGGGCGTGACCAAGTATCCGCTCCGCAAAATGCTGTCGTTCGCCTGGGACGGCATTACGTCATTCAGCATGAAGCCGATGCGGTTCGTCACCACCCTTGGCTTCGTCAGCCTGGGCGCAAGCGCGCTGGCGGGCCTCTACGCCCTCCTGTCCAAGCTGCTGGGACAGACCGTATCCGGATGGACCTCCCTAATGCTGTCCGTATGGTTCGTCGGAAGCGTTCAATTGCTCGGCCTGGGGGTGGTCGGGGAATACATCGGCAAGATCTATTCCGAGGTCAAGCGGCGTCCGCCTTACATTATTGAGCAGGTGCTGGCGGACAAGCCCGTGATCGAGCAGCCGATCCGGGCATATGGAACGGGGTGGGCGGAGTGAGCGGCGCGAAGCTGGCCGTACGGGGCGGCGACCGCCTGTTCGGCCGCTATGCCGCCGTCGGAGCCGTGAACACGCTGGTCGGGCTCGGCACGGCGTATGTGCTGCTGTATGCCGGATGGAGCCATTTTCATGCGACATTCGCGGGCAATTCGGTCGGCGTAGGGATGAGCTATATTTTGAACCGCCGCTATACGTTCCGCTACCAGGGGCAATGGCTGGCAAGCTTGCTCCGGTTCATCGCCATCGCGCTGCTCTGCTACGCGCTGGCGTATCAGGCGCTGCATCCGGCCATGTCTGCCCTGGCAGCCCTCCTGCTGCCCGCTTGGGCCTCGCCTTGGGAGCCGTATGCGGCCATATTGGGGGAAGCGGCGATCTATACCGCCGCCTCGTTCCGGCTTCACCGGGGCATCACATTCGCCCGGACCAGCGGCGGGGAGGACGACACCCCGCCTATCGAAGCCGGCGTCAAATAGCAAGCAAGCATAGCGATTTCCACACGGGAGAGTGATTCATGCATGAAGCAGAAAGACTGGGTAACGTGGGGAGCCATGGGAATAGGCGCGCTTATTCTCATCGTAATTCTGTTCATTCCCCCGTTCATCGGAGTCGCGAACAACGGCGACTTCGAACGGATTGTGGGCAGCGGCGGCATTGCTCCGCTGAGCGACAAGTTCACCTATGAACAAAAATATTTCGGATACAGCCACTCGCGCCATGACTACGGCCCCTTCTCCTTGAACTATTGGTCATCTCAAGCACTGTTCGTCTTCCTGGCCGGGCTGCTCGGGCGGGCATGGAGTTCCGCTTCGTTCCCGCTGGAAGCGATGGGAGCGATCTATGCCGCCCTGCTGCTGGCGGTGCTGTTCCTTATTGTCCGGCATGCCTGTTCCGGACAGCGCTGGCTGCAGTTGACCGTCGCGCTCTGCCTGCTGTTTGTCTTCTTCGATATTGGCTATGTGGCGTATTTTCAATCTTTTTTCGGCGAGCCGGTCTCCCTTATCTTCCTGCTGCTCGCATCCGGAACGTCCTTCGTGTTAGCGTCGCGGCGCAAGCCTTCCATCGGCTGGCTCGTTCTGTTCTTCGTCTCCATCCTGATTCTATCCGCATCCAAGCTGCAGAATGCGCCGATCGGCCTTATCTTCATCCTCTTCGCCTTCCGGATCTACCAGAAGCGTCCGGAGTGGAGCTGGAGAAGCACGGTTATTGCCGGCTCGGCCTCGATACTGGCCGTGTCCGTATTGATGTATGCCAATGCGCCGCAGGAGCTGAAGCAGATTAACCTGTACCAGACGATATTTTACGGAATATTGAAAGACTCGCCTCATGTGGAGCAAGATCTGACAGAGTTGGGCATCCCGGAGAAATTCGCCCCGCTCGCCGGAACGAATTACTTCCAGAAGGATGTGCCGATCCGGCAGGACGATCCGGAATTGACGGAGCATGTCTATTCCCGGCTCGGACATGTCGATGTGGCCGCATACTATCTGCGCCACCCCGGGCGGATGATCGATAAGCTGGAGGCCGCCTCCTCTCAGGCCGCAATGATACGGCCGTACTACCTGGGCAATTACGAGCAAGAGGCCGGCAAGCCTCGGGGCGCTTTGTCTTATACATACAGCGTGTGGAGCGAGACGAAGAAGGACTTGCTCCCGCAGCGCTTCGCTTTTTATCTCGTTTTTTTCCTTCTATATATAGGTGTGGCGCTCAGGGAGTACACCCGCAGACGATACGCGAAGCATGTGGTCGACGCGGCGTTGATCATCGGCTTCGTTGCGATTATCGCGGTGGCGGTGCCGCTGGTGGGGGACGGCGAGGCGGATTTGGGCAAGCATTTGTTCCTGTTCAACGTCAGCTTCGACATGATGATGATCGTATCGGTCGTCTGGGTGATAGCCCAGATTCGCAGAATCTTCGACCGATCCCCCGAATTGCATTGATGAAGTGCAGACGATATGACGATAAGGGCCGTATGCACCCGCCGGCATATGACCTTGTTCCTAGCGAATCATTCAAAAATAAGGATATTGTAGATGGGACAGCCGGTAACGCCGGCCACATCTACAGATGAAGGGGGCATAGCCTATGAACCTTGACGTGAGAGACATCGCCCGCCATCCATTCACTGGTGTCATGTGGAAGACCGTGTCCGAGGATTGCAATCTGGCATGCGACTACTGCTACTACAGCTCATGCCAGGGACGGCCCGGCCACACGATTCAGCGGATTGACGACGATATGCTGGACACGTTCATCCGTCAATGGATGGAGCAATCGCAGGGGGTGGCCTCATTTGCCTGGCAAGGAGGGGAACCGCTGCTCGCCGGCAAGCCCTTCTTCGAGCAGGTCGTCCGGCTGCAGGCGGCCTATGCGCCGCCGCGCACGGTGATCAGCAATGCGCTGCAGACGAACGGCACCCTGCTCGATGCGGAGTGGGCGGCCTTTTTCAAGCAATATGCCTTCCTGATCGGCGTCAGTCTGGACGGTCCGCAGCCGATTCACGACAAGCATCGCGTCACCGGATCGGGAGCCGGCTCCTACCAAGCCGTCATGCGCGGAATCGAACATTTGCGCAAGGCAGGCGTGGACTATAATATATTGACCGTCATCCACGAGGACAATGTGGGCGAGGCGGCCGCGCTGATGGATTTCTTCGCGGCGGAGCGGTTTACGCATGTTCAGTTCATACCGTGCATGGATTTCCGCTCTCAGAACGTGGACGCGCCCGGCATCTATACGATCACGCCGGAGCTGTACGGACAATTTCTATGTGAAGCTTTCGATAAATGGTACAACGGTGGGGAGCCGCTTTTCTCCGTCCGCATGTTCGACAATGTCCTTCAGGCCGAATTGGGCCTGGAGCCGGAAATGTGCACTCATCGCGAATCCTGCCCCTCGGCGCTCGTGCTGGAGCCGAACGGGGATGCCTATCCGTGCGATTTCTTCCTGCACGACCGCTACCGGCTCGGCAACGTCGGCACCGACCGGCTGGCCTCCTTGTCCCGCCATCCGAGCTGGCGGCAATTCCATCAGATGAAGAAGGATGTGCCGGACGCTTGCCGCGCATGCGAATATTGGCGCTACTGCCATGGCGGCTGCCCCCGCAACCGGATCGGCCGGGACGGCTTATGGGAAGGCCATACCGACTATTTCTGCGAGAGCTACCGGATGCTGTACGCGCATGCAGGGGAGCGCATTGCCACGCTCGGCCGGAAGATCCGCCTGCAGGAGCTGCTGCGGCTCCGGGGGAGCGGCCGCCCGCTGCCCGGCCGCAATCAACCTTGCGTATGCGGCAGCGGACGCAAGTTCAAGCAATGCTGCGGGCCGCTGCTCCCATAGCGTGCCCGCATTTTCAAGTACAAGAGGCGATGCCCGGATGGCATCGCCTCCTATGTATGTTACCACTTGATCCACAAGTCGCCTTTCCAGGTGAACACCTTGCCCCAGCGCTGGTTATTCCCGTCGTAGCGAACCTCTGACACGTTCACCGTCTGCGGGGAGAGCGCGCCTGCCTTGCGGCCATTGACTTGATCATACAACGCAGTCTTCTCCGTCAGCTTCGCCTTCTGCTTCTCCTGGCTTGGGGAGATGACCCAGGCCTTGCCCTTGTAAGTGTGAAGCTGATACCAGACGAACCCGGAGTCGTCGACATCTTCATTGATTACGTTTACGGTCTGGCGGCTGAGCACTCCAAGCCGCTCGCCGTTAACTTTATCGTAGAAAACCGTTTTGTCGGGCAGGTCGATCGTCTTGTAGGAAGCGTTCGGATCCTTGAAGTAGCCGTATCCGATCCAGGTCAATGCTCTGTGCCAGGTCCGGTTGTCTTTATCCACGACCGATTCTTCAATATTGACGATCTGGGGCCCCAGTGCCCCCATCCGCTTCCCGCCCGGAAACGTGTAGAACGGGACGGACTCATCGAGATCGACTTGCTTCGTCGGCTTCCCGACCGTCCCTTGAACCGCGTGTCCCTCAGAATCCGCGGCCCATGCCGCTGTCGCCGAGAAGGCACTTAGGGCTGAGGCCAATGCCAATATTGCCGATAATTTCTTCATCATTGAATTCTCCTCTCTCATGGTTATACAATGGTATGGTTTACAGCGATGAGATATACGGGCCGCCGTCTATCTCACACTTGCTTGTACACTATGTAACCGTGGGCAATTCGATTTGAAACAGGGCCTTCCCGCTGGTTAAATAGTAGGAGAGGGAGGAGATTGCATGAAAAAAAGATGGAAATGGCTGGGGAGAACGATTGCCTTCCTGATCTTATTCGTGATTATCGCAAGCGTTGCTGTCATATTCTATATTCGGCCGGCAGACAAGATTGGGTGGCCTGGCCACGTCGAGGTATCGATCCTCGGCAAGCTGGAGCAGATGGTGAAGAACCGTTCCTTGTCCTTGGAGCTGAATGAGGACGAGATCAATGCGCTGGCGGTTCAAGGGATGCAGAAGACAGAGCCGTACCGATCGTATATGAAATTGTGGAAGCTGGACGGCATGCGGATTCATCTGCAGCCGGGCGGCCTCGAGGCGCAGGTGCAGATGGAGCCGTTCCCGGGCATCCGGGCCGAAGCGAACATTCTCTATGATATGGAATGGAACCCGGAGCAGCAGACCGTGCGTGCGATTCCGCAGTCGGTGCGCATGAAGGGCTGGGAGATTCCGGAGTCGTGGCTGAACCTGAAGCCGATGGAATTCCCGATCGCGACAGAACTGCCGGATTGGGTGAAGGTCAAGAAGTTCGACTTCTACGCCGACGGCTGGGTAATGAAGCTGGGGCTGTCCTTGACCAGGTAGACATACCCGCGCGCCATCCAATGAAGGCGTCCTCGAATGCATCACTTGCCTGCACTGGATAACTGTTCCCGAATTGGGCAGTAATAAAAACGCAGGGGAC
Source organism: Paenibacillus dendritiformis (assembly GCF_945605565.1). Lineage (NCBI taxonomy): Bacteria > Bacillati > Bacillota > Bacilli > Caryophanales > Paenibacillaceae > Paenibacillus > Paenibacillus dendritiformis. The sequence goes on from NZ_OX216966.1 coordinate 2,010,289, forward strand.
CGGCAAACGGCTGCTCCAGCGATTTGAACCAGGACAGAGGAGTGATGTAGATGACAGTCGGATGGTGGGTAGCTCTTCACGCCATCGTTATGCTCGGCCTGGTGGCGCTGCTGTACCGCATGCAGCGCAAGCATGTCTCTTTTACGAAGCGGGTATTCGCGGGTCTTGGTCTCGGAATTGTATACGGGGCAGTGCTGCAGTCGCTTCATGGCCCGAACAGCGCCATTGTGGAGCAGGCGGCCGACTGGTTCGAGATCGTCGGTGTCGGCTATGTGCGGCTGCTGCAAATGGTCATCATGCCGCTCATTATCGTATCGATCATCTCCGCCATCATTCATGTGAAGGCCAAGGCGGGGGTAGGCAAGATGAGCGCCTCCATCATCGGCATCTTGATCGGCACGACAGCCGTGGCCGCCGTTGTCGGCATCGTCACGGCCCTCGTCTTTCAGTTGTCCTCGTTCGAGATTGAAGCGGGCAAGGAGGAGATTGAGCGCGGCAATTATTTGGACAGCAAGCTGGGGGAAGTCAGCGAGATGACGCTGCCGCAGCAAATTATTGAATTCATTCCGGCCAATCCGTTCCTTGATATGACGGGAGAGCGGCGGACCTCGACGATCGCCGTCGTCATCTTCGCGGCCTTCGTCGGCGTCGCCGCGCTTGGCGTGATGCGCAAGAAGCCGGACACAGGGGCCGCTTTCATGACCATCATCGACGCGCTGCATGCCGTCGTCATGCGGATGGTAACGTTAGTGCTGAGGCTGACCCCTTATGGCGTGCTGACGCTGATGGCCGTCGTGGTCGCCACGACGGCGCCCTCGGAAATATGGAAGCTGGGGAAATTCGTCATCGCTTCATATGTGGCGATCGTCATCATGTTCTGTCTGCATCTGCTGCTCATGGCGCTGTCCGGCATCTCGCCGATCCGGTATGTGACCGGGGCGCTGCCGGCGCTCGTCTTCGCGTTCACCTCCCGCACCAGCGCAGGCTCGATTCCGATCAACGTCGAGATGCAGGTCAATCGGCTCGGTGTGCCGGAGAGCTTCGCCAACTTCAGCGCCTCGTTCGGCGCCTCGATGGGGCAGAACGGCTGCGCCGGCATCTATCCGGCGATGCTGGCCGTCATGATCGCCCCGAGCGCCGGCATCGATCCGTACAACCTTGGATTTCTGCTGCAATTGGTTGCGGTCGTGGCCATCAGCTCATTCGGCGTCGCCGGGGTCGGGGGAGGAGCGACCTTCGCCGCGCTGATCGTGCTGTCCTCGATGAACTTGCCGGTCGCGCTGGCGGGACTCCTGATTAGCGTCGAGCCGCTGATTGACATGGGGCGGACGGCCTTGAACGTGAACGGCTCGATGACCGCGGGCGTCCTGTCCTCCCGCTGGCTCGGCCAATGGAACCGGAAGCGGTTCAATGAGGAGCGCCAGCCGCATCGCGAGGACATATAGCGGATGATCCCCATGGAAAATATGAACAAGCTTTCACACCTTTTTGCCCGCAAATGCGATACAATACAAAGGACGCCTTCTTCGTCGGAAGGCGTCCTTTGTTGCATTGCAGGGCAGATGCGGACTGCATGCTGCAAGGGCTATGGCGTTCTTCGTCCCGTGAACAGGGAGATGATGAACAGAATCAGGAACAGGAAGAACAGGATTTTGGCAATGGATGCCGCGGCCTCCACAATGCCGAAAAACCCGAATATCCCGGCTATGATCGCGATAATTAAAAAGATGACGGACCATCTTAACATCGGTTTCCACTCCTTTGGCTGGTTAATGGGTCTGATGAATGCATGGATGCTCACCGGCCGGTGGATCCAGTGTGAAGTTAAGGATGAATAACCGGTCTCCACTTGGAATGAAACAACTAAAGATAACTGTTTCAGAAGCGGGGCAGACGGGTACTAAATGGATGATTTCATGGCAACATGCACATCCGTTTTGCAAATAGATGATTGGGTTCACATTTATACAGAGAGAGAAAGGCGGAGATGTTATGCTCGTTGAAATCAGCGCGCTGATCGCGGCGCTGGCCTTTGCCGTATTGGTCGTCTTCCTGATTCAGACGCTGCGGTCGGCCAAGCAGTCGCTCGACAAGGCGTCAAGAACGCTGGAGGATGTGCAGCAGACCGTACATATGCTGAGCGGGGATCTGCAGGCGATCGCGCGGAATGCCAATCACATGACCGAGGAATTGCAGGGACAATTGAAGAAGATTGAGCCTGTGGCCGATTCGGTCCAGAATGCCGGAGAAGCCTTGAATGAATTGACGCTGGCCGCGAAGCAAATCTCGGTCGGCTTCGTCAGCGGCGTCCGCAAAGCGGCGAGCCGCTTCGAGAAGAAGCGCCAGGACGGGCCGGCACCGGGAAGCCAGCCGGCGAACACGGTCGGCTCTTATGCGGACAGCCCGGCTCCAGGCGGACAAGCCGCTTCTCCGGTGCAGGACGGAGCGACCGGAGCAAGCGCCGCTTCCGCGCTGCCGCTCGCGCCCGCAGCCGCAGAGCACCCGCAACCGGGAGCGCCGGCGAAGCAGGGCGGGGACGATTGGAAGGCCTGGGTCGATCTCGGGATTCGCGCATGGCAGCTGTGGAGACAACGAAGCTAGTTATCCAGCCGGACTAACGGTTACGTTAGCCGGCTTTTCCGATCTGAACGGGAACGCGACTGGATCCTGTACCATAAAAAGGGGTGCGAAAGCAGCATCGTTTCCGTTATATTGGAAGGTAGAGATTTGTAAGTGTTCGGGCAGTGGAATGCTGTCGATTGAGGGGAGGAGAAGGATGTTGAACGTACTTGTTGTCGACGATAATCCGACCAATGTCATGCTGATTCGGGAGATCCTTCGCAAGGCGGGCTATACGGGGGTGCAGTCTGCCGCTTCCGCGCGGGAAATGTACGAGGTGCTAGGCCTGGAAGGACCGGTAGGTCCGCTCTATGTGCCGGACATTGATCTCATTTTGCTGGATATGATGATGCCCGAGATTGACGGGCTGGAAGCGTGCCGGACCATTCAGCAGTATTCCGAGCTGCGGGATATTCCGATCATTATCGTGACGGCGATCGGAGATTCGCATATGCTGGCCGAGGCGCTGGACGCGGGAGCGGCCGACTACGTGACGAAGCCGATTAACCGCATCGAGCTGCTCGCCCGTATCCGGCTGGCCCTCCGCTTGAAGCAGGAGAAGGACTGGCATAAGGAACGCGACCGCCATATCCGGGAGGAGCTGCGGCTCGCCGCCCGGGTGCAGACCTCGGTGCTGACGGAGCCGCTCTCCGATGAGCGGATTACGATAGATGCCCTCTATCAGCCGTCCGAGGAGCTGGCTGGAGACCTGTACGCCTGGTTCAAGCTGGGAGAAGGCCGGTACGGCATCATGATTATCGACATGATGGGGCATGGCGTCTCCTCCGCGCTGCTGTGCATGTTCATCGCCTCGGTCCTGAGGGACGCGGTGGTGCAGACCGAGCAGCCGGACATGGTGCTGAAGCGGTTGAACACGAAGTTCCACCAGCTTCATATGAACGGGAATCTGATGCTGTATTATATGACGGCGCTCTATGTCGTCGTGGATACGAATGAACGCACGATCCAATATGCCAATGCGGGCCACCCGCCGGGAATCGTCATGATGGAGGACGGCCGGATGGTGACGCTGGAGTCGACAGGCTATCCTGTCGGCATGTTCCCCGATCTGGAAGTGGATACCCATGCGCTGAGATTCGACTCGCGGGCGAGAATCGCGCTGTATACCGATGGGCTGCTGGAATCGGCAGGGGCAACCGTGGAGAGCGCGATGGAGCGGATAGGAACGCTGCTGACGCAGGAGCAGTCCTTGAAGAGCCGAGCCTGGGACGAACTGCTCCACCCGCCGGGAGAAGAGAGCGAGGACGACAAATGCCTCGTATGGGTCGATATTCATTAGACAGAGGGGGAGCAGGCGTTGAAGCTGCGAACGAAGCTCATCATCGGCTATGTCATGTTCATGATCATCATACTCGCATTGGGCTGGTATTCGTTTGCCCGGATGGGCGGCCTGAAGCAAGACCTGGATCATTTCTACCGGGACAGCTTCCAGAAGGTTGAACTGGCGCTGTCGACGCGGGATGATGCCAATGCGATTGCCCGTGACCTGGTGACCGAACTGCTCAATCCGGACAAAGCGGATCAGAGCGGCAGAGAAGTGCTGGATAAGGTCGACGGCTACAAGGAGCGGATTAACCGCTCCCTGGAAGAGCTGACCCGGAAAGCGGCCAAGGCCGAGGAGAAGCAGATGGTGGAGGCGGCGCTTCACGATTGGGGCCGCTATGACCAATTCGTGACCGATGCGATTCGGTTGAGCATGGAGAACGAGTATGAGCAGGCGAACCAGATGCGCAATGAATACGGGCTTGATTATCAGAACTATTTGCTGAACAGCCTGGGCGATCTCGCCCGCTACCATGAAGCGATGATGGATGATCAGGTGACGGCCGCAACCGATACGTATGAAGCTGCCCTCACTTGGACGGCGGCCATTATGCTGCTCGGCATTCTCGTCACCGCTGCGGTCACGCTGTGGGTCATTCCGAGCGTCACGCGCAATCTGAACACGATGTCGGTCATGATGCGGAGCCTGGCCCGCGGACGGATGCGCGTCATTCAGAAGCTGGAGCCGCATACGAATGATGAGATCGGGGAAGTCATCCACGTCTTCAAGCAGATGGCCGAGGACATCGAGAGACGGAAGCGGAGCGAGGAGCAGTTCCGCTTGGTACAGGAGGAACAAGCCTGGATGGACGCCAATATCGCTCGCGTGACGGAGCTGTTGAACGGCGCGGCGACCTTGAATCAGGTCGGGGAGACGTTCGTGAGCGAATTCGTGCCGACGCTTGGCGCGCAATACGGGGCGCTGTATATCCGGGATGACCTGAAGAACCCGGACTGGCTTCATCTGTGCGGCGCCTATGCGGCCAACGGCAGTCTTCAGGCCGAGACGGGCTTCCGCGTCGGCGAAGGCTTGGTCGGGCAGTGCGCGCATGACGAGAAGCCGATCTATATTCATGATGTGAAAAACAGCTCGCTGCGCATCCAGAGCGGGATATGCGACACGGCGCCGGTAGAGCTCGTTGTCTATCCGATCATTTTCGAATCTACGGTTATCGCCGTGCTGGAGCTGGCATCTGTGTCGCCGCTGGCGAAGAAGGAGCAGCAACTGCTCGAGCAGCTGGCGGACCAACTGGGCGTCATTATCCACTCGATATCCGGACGGCTGCGGGTCGAGGAATTGCTGCGCGAGTCACAGACGCTGACGGAGGAGCTGCAGTGCCAATCCGAGGAGCTGCTGACGCAGCAAGAAGAGATGCGGCGCTCGAACGAGCATCTGGAAGCCCAGACCGAGGCGTTGAAGCGGTCGGAGGAGATGCTGCAGCGCCAGCAGGAGGAGCTGGAACACTACAATACGGAACTGATCGCGAAGACGCGCGCGCTGGAAGAGCAGATGCTGGCCACGCAGGAAAAGAACGAGGAACTGGAGGCGGCCCGCAAGGAGATGGAGCGTCAGGCGCTGCAGCTAGCGCTCGCTTCCAAGTACAAATCGGAATTCCTGGCGAACATGTCGCATGAATTGCGGACGCCGCTGAACAGTCTGCTCGTCCTGTCCCAGCTGCTCTCCGAGAACAAGGAGGGCAATCTGCAGCAGAAGCAGATCGAGTATGCGCGCACGATTCATATGTCCGGATCGGATCTGTTGAAAATGATTGACGAGATTTTGGACTTGTCCAAAGTCGATGCGGGCAAAATGCACCTGAACTATGAAAAGGTGCATTTGTCGGAGCTGACAGCCTATATCCGCGACAGCTTCTCCGAGATCGCTTCGCAAAAAGGCCTCCGGCTTGAAGTCCATATGGATGAGAATGTGCCGGACAGCCTGGTGACCGACGGGCACCGGGTGATGCAGATCATCCGCAACCTGATGTCCAATGCGGTCAAATTCACGAACCGCGGAAGCGTCGCCTTCCATATCGGAATGGCGGCGGAGGAAGAGATACCGGCCCATATCCGCAAGGAGGGAATGCCTTACTTCGCGATGCGGGTGAAGGATACCGGAATCGGAATTCCGGAGGAGAAGCAGGATCTGATCTTCGAAGCGTTCCAGCAGCTGGACGGCACGACAAGCCGGAAGTACGGCGGTGCCGGGCTGGGGTTGTCCATCAGCCGGGAACTGGCCCGTCTGCTGGGCGGAACGCTTTCGGTGGAGAGCAAGGAGGACGAGGGCAGCACCTTCACCTTCTATTTGCCGGTTCAAGCGACCAGGCAGCCGGAAGCAATGGAGGGCAGCGCCCGCCTCATCGAACAATGGAATGAGAAGGCGATGGCGTCTGCGGCGGCGGAGCCATCCGCAGCGGAGCCGGGAGAGGAGCCGCGTGACGATGAGCCGGCGGCTTCGCCCGATCGCACGTGGAAGAAGTCCCATCTGGAGTGGGACAACGCGGTGATGCATGAGGTCGCCGCAGCCGCGGAGCAGAAGCGGGAACGGGTATGCCCGCTGGAACGGAAGAAGCTGCTCATTGTGGAAGACGACGGCCCGCAGATGCAGTCGCTGATCGCGCTCATCGAGGGCGCCGATGTGGAAGTGCATGCCGTCTCGACCGGCACGGAGGCGCTGAAGTCGCTGGCAGACACGAAGTACGACGGCATGGTGCTGGATCTGCTGCTGCCTGACATGAACGGATTCGAGCTGCTGGACAGCATGGGCGCTCATGCGGAGTTGAGCAAGGTTCCAGTCATTGTATATACGGGCAAGCTGCTGGATAAGAAGGAAGAGCTGGAGCTGAAGAAGCGCGCGCGGAGCATCATCATCAAGGATGTGAAGTCGCCGGAGCGGCTGCTTCAGGAGACGATGCTGCTGCTGAACCGGTCCGGAGAAGAGGAAGCGGGGGCGCGCGCGAGCGGGCATGCCTCGAATGATCAGCTCCTTGCAGGCAAGCGCATCCTGCTCGTCGATGACGATGTGCGCAACGTGTTCGCTCTGTCCAGCGTGCTGGAGCAGTACGATATGGACATCGTCTATGCGGAGAATGGCAGAGAAGCCATCGAGGCGTTGACTGGGGATCCGGAGCATTTTGACCTGGTCCTGATGGATATGATGATGCCGGAAATGGACGGCTACGAGGCGATGCGCCTCATTCGGGAGATGCCTGCGTTCGAGAAGCTCCCGATCATTGCCCTGACCGCCAAGGCGATGAAGGAAGACCGCAACAAATGCATTGAAGCCGGGGCTTCCGACTATGTGAGCAAGCCGTTCCAGACCGAACAGCTGCTCTCGCTAATGCGGGTCTGGCTGTACAAGTAGACGGGATTACCTTCTCAAGATGACACAGACATGAAGGAGTATGGGATGGAGATGACAGGCAGACCAACCGAACGGAACCGCGAGGAACAGCGTCCGCAGGATTCGGATCGGGAGAGAGTAGAAATCGAGCTGCTCCTGGAAGGAATTTATCGGGTCTATGGTTACGATTTTCGGGACTATGCCTTTCCTTCTCTTCAACGGCGAATCTGGCATCAAGTATATGCCGAGCAGGTGGAGACGATCTCCGAATTGCAAAGCCGCGTGCTCCATAACCGGGACAGCCTGCAGCGGCTCGTGCACAGCCTGTCCATTCCGGTGACGGAAATGTTCCGCGATCCCCAGATGTTCGGCGCCTTCCGCCGCACCGTGGTCCCTTTGCTCCGAACCTATCCGTACATCCGCATCTGGCATGCCGGCTGCTCGACGGGGGAGGAGGTCTACTCGATGGCCATCCTTCTTCACGAGGAAGGGCTGTACGAGAAGACGAGACTGTATGCGACCGACATGAATTCGCGTTCGCTGGGCATTGCCAAGGAAGGCATCTGCCCCTTGGACAAAATGAAATTGTACACCAAAAACTATATGGAAGCGGGCGGCACCCGTTCCTTCTCCGAATATTACACGGCTTCCGGAGAAGGGGTCGTCATTCATCCCTACTTGCGCAAAAACATTATTTTTGCCGAGCATAATCTGGCGACGGACCGTTCCTTCAACGAGTTCAATGTCATTCTCTGCCGCAATGTCATGATCTATTTCAACGACCCGCTGCGCAACCGGGTGCATGAGCTGTTCTACGAGAGTCTCGCCCCGCTGGGCGTGCTCATTGTCGGCGCCAAGGAATCGCTGCATTTCACGGTGCATGAATCACGCTATGAGGAGATGGACCGGAACGAGAAGATTTATCGCAAAATACGGTAGGAGGTACTACGGATGACTACCTTGGAACCGATAAATATACTGATGGTCGATGACAGACCTGAAAATCTGCTGGCGCTGGAGGCGGTCCTGTCCGAAGAAAGCTACCGGCTCGTCAAGGCGACGTCGGGCGAGGAGGCCTTGCGCCATCTGATGAAGAGCGAATTCGCGGTCATCGTCCTCGACGTTCAAATGCCCGGCATGGACGGCATCGAGACCGCCAAGTGGATTAAAGCGCGGGAAAAGACGAAAAACATCCCGATCATCTTCGTATCCGCCAACTACAAAGAGACCGAGCATCTCTTCGCCGGCTATTCGGCAGGCGGGATAGATTACATGATCAAGCCGTTCGTCCCCCATATTCTCAAATCCAAAATTCACAGCTTCGTCGGCATGTTCCTGGCGCAGAAGCGGTTGCAAGCGCAGAAGATGCTCCTTCACCAGAAGACGCAGGAGCTGGAGCGGATGAACCGCGAGCTGGCTGCGGCGAAGGAAGCCGCCGAACGCGCCGCTCTCGCCCGGACGCAGTTCCTGGCGATGATGAGCCATGAGATCCGCACCCCGATGAACGGAGTGCTCGGCATGGTCGATCTGCTGATGGATACCGAACTCACTCCCGAGCAGGGGAATTATGCCGAGATGATCCGGAAGAGCGCGGATGCGCTTATTCGGACGATCAACAACATTCTCGACTTCACGAAGATGGAGTCGGGCAAGCTGGAGCTGGACGAATTCCCGTTCAACTGCAACGCGCTCGTCTCGGAAGTGTATGAGCTGTTCACGCCCGAAGCGAGCAAGCGCGATCTGAAGCTGACATACACCATTGCGCCCGATGTGCCGAATTGTCTCTACGGCGACATGTTCCGGCTGCGGCAGATTCTCGTCAACCTGGTCGGGAACGCCGTCAAGTTCACGGACAGCGGTGAGGTCGAGATCCGCATCTCCCTTCTGCCGGAACGGCAGCGAGAAGAGGACCAGGAACGGATGAAGGTCCAATTTGAAGTGAAGGATTCGGGCGTCGGCATTCCCGAAAATAAAATGGACGGGCTGTTCCAGCCGTTCTCCCAACTGGATTCCTCGATGAACCGCAAGTACGGCGGAAGCGGGCTCGGACTGGCGATCTGCAAATCGCTCGTCCACATGATGCAGGGAGATATCCGTACCGTTCCCGTAGAGGAAGGCGCATTGTTCGTCTTCCATGTATGGCTGGGGACATGCGAGGAGCCGTAGGATTCGATTCGATGTTTCGGGCCCTCGCATTTCGGTTATTTACGTTACAGTGAGGGATTAGGTCAGAACCTAGAAGTCGTGAGTTAGGAGAGGAAGCTATGAACGGCAATAAATTCAAAGTAACGACGCAGCAAGATGAACATCAAGTGACAGTGCATTTGCAAGGGGATCTGGACTTGGCGGCCGCAGGGGAGTTCCGCAGCCTGCTGGAGCCGATTGTCAATGACCCGGCACTGGATTTGACCTTGGATCTGCAGGAGCTTACCTATATCGACAGCACCGGGATCGGGATTCTCATCTCCGTGCTGAAGCTTCGGAAGGAGCAGCAAGCGCAGTTCCGCATCGTTCATGTTCCGCAGCAGATTCAGAAGCTGTTCGATATGACGGGGATTTCGAAGTTTTTGACACCGAACGCATAAATTTAAGGGATGATGAAAGGGAATGACTTATGGCAAATGACAGAGAGCGGAAGCAAATCAAATTAATTCTGCCTGCGCAAGCGGCATATGTCGATCTGGCCCGTCTGACGCTGTACGGCATTGCAAGCCGCATCGGGTTCTCTTACGAGGATATCGAGGATATGAAGGTCGCCATCTCCGAGGCCTGTAACAACGCGGTATTATACGCTTACCGAACGACGCAGGGGATGGTCGAAATTATTTTCGAGGAGGGACCTGACGAGATCGGCATCATGGTCAAGGACGAGGGCGGCAGCTTCGATGCGGACAGCAAGACGAGCGGCTTATGCGGGTGGCATGAGAAGAGCCTGGACGAGGTAGAAGCCGGGGGGCTCGGGTTCTACCTGATGCAGGCGCTGATGGATGATGTGGAAGTGATGAGCACGGAGGGGCGAGGCACTGTTGTCAAAATGCGCAAGCGACTTTTGAAAAGCGGAGAACTGATATGAGCGCAGCCTCCCGGCATGGAACAGCCGAAGATGCGATTCAGCTCATCAGTGATTATCAGAAGACGCAGGACAACGATATCGCCACGCTCCTCATCCACAAGTATGAGCCCATGGTCAAGATGGCCGCTGGCAAAATTTCGCGCAACCGTCCCGATTTGTACGAAGACCTGATGCAGGTCGGCAATATGGCATTGATTCGTCTGCTGCAGCAATTCGACAGCTCCTTGGGCGTACCCTTCGAAGCTTATGCGATGAAGAGCATGATCGGTCATATGAAAAATTTCCTTCGGGACAAGTCGTGGTATATTCAAGTGCCGCGCCGAATCAAGGAGAAGGGAGCCCTCATTCAGCAGACGATCGACGAATTGACCGTTCAGCTGGAACGTTCGCCGAACGTGGAGGAGATTGCGGAGCGGCTCGAATTATCCGTTGAGGAGACTGTCGAAGTATTGGCCGGCCGGGAATGCTATCATTATGTGTCGCTGGACACGCCATTGTCGCAGGAAGAGAGCGCGGCGACGCTGGGGGAGCTGATCAGCTCGGACAGCGACGATTACGAAGCCGTCGAGCGCCGGATGGATCTGAGCGATGCGATGGCAGCGCTCAAAGCGGAAGAGCGGCAGGTGCTTGCCCTCGTATTCGAGGAAGGGCTGTCCCAGCGCGCGGCCGCCGAACGGCTCGGGGTATCCCAGATGAGCGTCTCGCGGATTCAACGCAGAGCAACGGACAAGCTCCGGCATATTCTATCCTCCCGCTATGACGGATAGCTGTCCTGCGCCTTATGCCGCGGACAGAACGAAGCACGCCTCCAGGGCGTGCTTCGATGGTTGCTCTTCTCGATCATTCGGGTCATCCCCATAACACTCAGTCCGTCATGGCTTGAACCTGTCTCAGCTCCGCTTCGCACGGAGCGATGGCATGGAGCAGATCCGCATCGGAAGCGGGGGGCTCCACGCCGGGAACGCTGAGCTTGCGCTCGAGCTGGGCGCACAGCTTCGACAGGATCGTCCACGCTCTTGCCTGTATCGCTTCCGGCACAGGCGCGTTGCTCGAGAAGCCCGCCAAGCCGGCTTCGACCTGCAACGCTCCGTTCGCCAGCTTGACAGCCGGAACGGTGAACATATGGCTTGCCCTTGCTGTATCAAGCGCCTCGTTCACCAGCCCCAGCACGAAGACTTCCTGCTCGCTGCACTGAATGCCGGTGAAGCCGTGCCGCAAAAATAATTTGCGCACGGCTTCGGCCTGAGCAGAGACGGGAGGTATCGGCGTCATTCCCATTCCTCCCGTCAGTTCGAGTTCAGCTGACTCGCCACTTCATCCGCCACATCGGAAGAAGCTTCCTTCAACTGCGCCGTCGCTTCGGATGCGGCGTCCTTCACGGTAGCCGCCACCTGCTGGGACGCATCCTTCATGCTGTGCACGACCGCTTCGGCCTTGCTGCCGACCGACTTGACGGCATCGGCGGTCTTCGTGCCGAGATCACAGGCGATATCCTTCGTCTTCTCGCCCACCTTCTGCGCCGTGTCGCACAGATCGGAACGCAATTCGCGGCCCGACTTCGGTGCCAGCAGCAGGGCAGCCGCCGCGCCGATAATGCCGCCGACGATGGCGCCTTTCAAAAATCCGTTGGAATTGTTATTATTTTCACTCACTATCATCATCTCCTTGTACGTCATTCGTTGCTATCTACCATACGATTACACCGATTTACCGCTTTTGAAACAGGCTGTGCCGAAATTTGATCCCCCAATTACGCACGGCGCTTGCGGCGGATCCATTGCAGCGCGTAAATGCAGGTGGTAAGCCAGACGCCTCCTGCGCAGAAGCCGGCGATCACATCCGTAGCATAATGCACGCCCAGATAAATCCGGCTCAAGCCGATGGCCAGGATGAGCAGCCCGGTCAGGACGAGAATATAGGCGGCAGGCCGCCCCCGTTCCTTGCGATGCAGCCAGAGGAGATAGCCAAGCATGCCATAGAACGCGATCGAAGCCATGGAATGGCCGCTCGGGAAGCTGTATCCGGATTCGACCACCCAGTGCTCCCATGACGGTCTGGCGCGCTGAATCAGGTTTTTGATGATCAGGTTCAGCGTGTAGCTGCCGCCAAGCGCGGCCAGCAAGCCGAGCGCATCCCAGCGCCGCTTGAATCCCCAGGCGCAAATGCCTGCGCACAGCAGCGAGATGGGGATAATGCCGTGGCTGGAAGCGAGATCGGTGAACAAGGCTACGGCCTTGGTCAGCCCCGGCGATGCGGCGAGCCGCACCGTGTCCGTGACGGCGGCGTCAAATTGTTGAAAGTTGTCCGCGAGGACTCCCCGAATCAACACAAAAAGCAGTACGATCAGAATCAGAACGGCAAGGCCGCCCCATAATAGGCTTAATGTGAACATCGCCGTTTCTTTCGGGGAGGGGGCGGCCGGTTTGTTGCTGGATTGATGATTCATCGCTGTCATGATTTCTCCTTAAGCGGCACACAGGCGGGTGAACACATGCTCTCGCCTGAGGCTGTGTGAATATAAATAGACCGAATACAGGAAAGAGCCCCATTATATGAATATCACAAAGCTTCTATCGAATGCAAATAGACCGATAGGCAGCGGCTTCGGAAAGGGATATAATTTAGGAAGTGGCTACGAGGAAAGGAAGACCGATGATGAATGAACGACTGATAGAAGAAACGCGCAACGGCTGGCTGGAATGCGAGCATCGGGGCGCGATATGCGGCATGGACGAACATGGCCGCATCCGTTATGCTGTAGGGGACACGGCCCGGCCGATGTTTCTCCGTTCGGCAGCCAAGCCGCTGCAGGCGATTCCGGTCGTGCGAAGCGGAATGCTGGATCATTTCCAGCTTGAGGATCGGGACTTGGCGCTAATGACTGCCTCGCACCGGGGAGAAGCGGCCCATGTCGATACGTTGGAGCATGTGATGGAGCATTGCGAGCTTCGCGACGAGGAGCTGATCTGCAGTCCTTCTCTGCCGCTCCATGAGGAATCAAGAGAAGCGCTGCTTCGCCAGGGCGGAGACCGGCGGCGCATGTACCACAATTGCGCGGGCAAGCATTTCGGCGTGTTGGCCTGGAGCAAGATGGCCGGCATGGACATGGCATCGTATGCCGATCCCGCGCATCCGGCCCAGCGCCAGATGAGAGACATGATCAGCTACATGTCGGAAGTGCCGCAGGAGGCGATGATTCAAGGGACGGACGGATGCGGATTCCCGGTATACGGCATTCCGCTGACCGGTCTGGCGACCGCCTACCTTAAGCTGGCCTGTCCTGATCTGATCGGAGACGCGTCCACGAGGGAAGCCGCGGCGCGCGTTCGCCGCGCGATGCAGCGCTATCCGTTCCTGGTCGGGGGCACGGACCGGGTCGACTCGCTGCTGATGGAGGATGACAACATCATCGCCAAGGGCGGGTTCAAAGGGATCTTCGCCTTCGCGCTGACCAAGGAGCGGCTCGGCTTCGCCTTCAAGATAGCCGACGGATCAGATGAAGAGTGGGCGTTGGTGACTGCCTCCATTCTGGAGCAGATCGGGTACGAGCGCCGGGAGACGGTAGAGCGTCTTCGCAGCCGGATACCGGCGGTGATTCTCAATGACAACGGCCGGCAGGTCGGGGAACGACGGACCGTCTTCGTGCTGAAGCCGGGAACGTAAGCGGCTGCAACCGAAGGCGGGAACGCAACATGGAGAGAGGCAGGGTGATGGAGATGAAGCAAGTGCTGCTGGAAGTGATAGGGACGACACGGGAAGAGGTGGTGACAGCGGCCCGGAACGGGGCGGATCGAATCGAGCTGATTACCGCCATTACCGAAGGCGGGCTGACGCCGAGCCTCGGACTTGTGTATGAGGCGGTGGAGGCGGTGGACATTCCGGTCAACGTCATGATCCGGCCGCACAGCCGATCTTTTATGTATGATGCGGATGATATGCGAACGATTGTGGCCGATGTGCGGCTCATCCGTTCTACCGGAGCGAACGCGATCGTATTCGGCGCCTTGACGCCGGAAGGAACGATAGACAAGGCAGCTCTCGAGCAGGTGCTTGAGGCCGCCGACGGCCTGCCGATGACCTTCCATCGGGCCGTGGACGAGACGAGGGACATCTATGAAGCGCTCGATGTGCTGCTCGGGTATCCTCAGATTACGAGCGTACTGACCTCGGGAGGACAGCCGAGCGCCTTGCAGGCGACCGATGTAATCGCCGAGATGGTCCGGCGCGCGGAAGGCTCCTTGCTGTCGATTCTGGCCGGCAGCGGGCTTACGGTGGAGTCGGTCGGCGGATTCATTCAGGAGACGGGCGTCCGCCATGTCCATTTCGGATCGAACGTAAGGCAGGGAACGCGGTCACTGTCGCCGATCGATCCCGAGCGGTTGTCAGGTCTGGCCGCGCTGCTTCGCACAGTATAGACGTCCAATCCCGCCCTTGACCGGCTGCCGGCTCTGCCGGCCCGGTCAAGAGCAGGAACTCAGCCCTGGCGCAGGCGGCCGAGCTCGGAGACGAGCGCTTCCATTTCGCTAATGCTGTACGATGATTTGCTCATGACGATGTCGTATACATCCTTAATATCGTCATATTGCTCCACGGAGAAGGCGGAGGGCTGCATCGCGGCTGCCGTCGCCATCTTCAGGCGCCCCTTGATCGCCTCAATCATCAATTCCACGTTCTGCTGCGTTTTTTCATTGGTAATCATGCTATTCCTCCTCGAACGGTTGTGAACAACCTGCTCGTATTGTATCACGAATGCGGTGGAAACTGAACGAACTCCCGGGATGCGCTCCCGCCAGCTGGCCTGCGGGACAGGCTTGGCATGGCAGGAAATGTGAAGTACAATAAGGCATCATGAAGATGAAAAGGAGTACGCAACCGATGCAGCTCAATTTATTTCCGCCCCTGGATCCCCGGTCCGCGGAGAGGCGGCAGAAGATGGCGGGAGCGCAGCTGTCCGGTTTTTTGCAATCGGTGGCCGCGTCGCATCCGTCCGAGCCGGTCACGTTCATCTGTATCGGAACCGACCGTTCCACGGGGGACGCGCTTGGCCCGCTGGTGGGAACCAGGCTGCGTGAGAGCGGATGGACGAATGTGATCGGCTGCCTGGACGAGCCTTGCGATTCGTCCAATCTGGAGGCGAGGCTCGCCGGATTGCCGGATAATCTCCTCACCATTGCGATCGACGCCTGCCTTGGCCATCCTTCGACGGTAGGCTATTATCTGGTCGGCAATCAGCCGCTGCTTCCCGCGGAATCGGTTGGCATGGCGCTCCCTCCCGTAGGCCGTTACAGCATCGCCGCGGTCGTCAATACGATCGGGCCGAAGCCGTACTGGACCCTGCAGACAACTTCTCTCCGCTTCGTGATGAAGATGGCGCATGAAGTGGCGGATGCCATTATGCAATCTTTTCCAGGTAATCGTAAGGAATAAAAAAGGTATTTTCCCCATATGAATGATGTCGTGGGCCTGGGGAGGCATCCCGTTCGACAGGTTCGGATACAGAATAAAGAGCCGGACCCGACATCCGACTCTTTGGCACTGATCGCGTCAACCCCTATGTTGATCCGTTCCTGGCATGAACGGATCATTTTTTATCCTGCCGGTCCGTCAGCTTAATGATGAGCTGAACGAGGCCGAGCACAAACGCACTCGTGGCGAAGAACATTTCGAACCCTTCCATGATGATCACCTCCTTTCGCGGCCGGACAACAAATACTGGAGCAGATACTGCGCCATAGAAGGTGCTGATTCAGCGGTATTCATTTTGTGTAATATTATTCTATATCTATGTAGAAAAGTCGTTTCATAGAATCCATCTGTAGGAAATTTTGAATTTTTTTTGCACTTTGTGACAAGCATTCATAATATACAACCCGCGCGCATACGATGCGCGGCGCTTACAGAAAAGAGGAGATAGCTATGCCAACGATCGCGGTTCATCCACAATTCAGCATACATATGGAGGAGCAAGGCCAGGGGCCGGCCGTCGTACTGCTGCACGGGTTCTGCGGCAGCTCGCGGTACTGGGCGGATCTGGCGCCGCTGCTGGCAGGAAGCTGCCGCGTCATTACGCCGGATCTGAGAGGCCATGGCAAATCGGATGCGCCTGTCGGTCCCTACACGATCGAACAGATGGCGGACGATGTGCTCCACTTGGCCGATACGCTCGGCCTGGACCAATTCGTGCTGCTGGGCCATTCGTTGGGAGGATATATTACGCTGTCATTCGCGCAGCGGCATGCGCACCGCTTGAAGGGATTCGGGCTGATCCACTCGACCGGGAAGCCGGACACGGAGGAGGGCAAGCAGAAGCGGCTTGCTACCGTAGAAGCGCTCCAGCGGCACGGCATCGTTCCGGTCGTGGACGATCTCGTGCCGAAGCTGTTCGCCGAGGATAGCGGCCCTGGGGAGGCTATCGACAAGGCGAAGGAGATTGGCTATTCTACGCCGCCTCAAGGGGCGATCGGCGCGGTGCTCGCGATGCGCGAACGGCCCGACCGCACGGCGGTCCTGCAGGCGACCGCGCTCCCGGTGCTGCTCGTGGCCGGGGAGAAAGATCGGATTGTCCCGCCGGACAATGTATTCACTGCGGCTGGAGACCATATCGAGCGCGTTACCCTCGAAGGGGTCGGACATATGGGCATGATGGAGGCGCCGGAGAAGCTGGCGGCCGAGATTCGTTCCTTCGCGGGCAAAGTATACGCATGACAGGCGGCCGAATGATAGACGGGCCCTTGTGAGAACGGGAGTGCTGCACCCTTGTGGACAGCACTCTTTGTGCGTTATACTGGATGTAATTTTGAGTAAATTAGACAGTTGTTAAAACGAATTCTTCTGCTACCCGATCATGATTATCACCGTATTTCTATAGGTTAGGAGCTGCACCTTATCGTCTTCGGCAGGGAGGTGGATTCATGTATAGAAAGGATTATTTGCTGCGGCTGGTGCAGGAGATGACCGACCTGATCGGCAAAGCGATGAACCTGCGGCAGCAGAAAAAACGAACCGAGCTGCTGTTCGAATGGGACGAGCTAATGCGGGAACGGTTCCGCATCAATGGCGATCTGGCCGATCGGCTGACCGGAGAGGACTTGATTCACCTGTTCCGGACCAATGGGCGGCTGCATGCCGACGAGCTTCAGGCTTTCGCGATCCTGCTCAATGAGCGGGCGAAGCTTGATCGGGAGAAAGAGCTGGCCGAACGCCATGAGATGCCCGTCAATGACGCTTCCCGATCTGGACCGGATGATGTCACCTTCGAGGACCTGTATATCCGGCGTTCCATCAAAAGCTTGCATCTGCTGCTCGAGGCCATGCTGCATGGCAGCGACCGGCGGCTGCTTCCCGTCGTGGAGACGACGGATCGCCTGCTGCGGGAGCTGAAGGGCTACCGGATGCCGGACGAGCTGCTTGAGCGCCTGTGTGGTTGGCTCGAACGGGAAGGCCGCTACGCCGAGGCCGAGGATGCGCTGTTCCGCTGGGTGCGGCAGGCCGCCGGCCACCCGGAGGAAGCGGAGCGGCGCAAGCGCCAGGGCGAACGATTCTATGAACGCCTCGCGGAATGCCCGGATGAAGCGCTGGAGCAGGGCGGCCTGCCTCGCGAAGAGCTGGCCGACGGCCGCGCTGATCTGGAGGCGATTCCATGAACCCGGCCTTGGCCGGCCTGTGCTTCAGCCGATGGTTGACCCATTCAAGCCCGTCTTCAAGACCCAATATAAGACCTAAATATGACGAGAACCTTGCCGGCCCGCAGGGTTCTTTTTCGATCCGCGCGATCGGTTCCCATGCTCACAATCATAGTTCCTAGGTCCTCTGATATAAGAAGCTCTTCACATTTACGGCTGATCCGTCGATAAAGTATAGTAGGTAATTCGGACTATGCATATTTTTGAATCTCTGGATACAGGAATTGCCGGATGCCGGCGAGGCGGCCAACGGGGCTGCCTGCGACACGGCAAGCGGACCGATATAACACCCTGGCGCGAGAGACATGAGGAGGTTTTTTTACATGGGGAATCAGGCATACACGATGGACAGCCCGGGTTTATTATCGGGAGCTTTGTTGAACTGCAGAACTGTGATCGAAGGCAGTGGCTGCGTGGCAACGGGTATGTTATCTTATATGGAAGGCGATTTGATCGAGGTTGAATTGCCTCAATTCGAACACTTCGAATTAGGGGAGCAAGTCAAAGTTACGATCTATTCCGGAATGGGCATCGTCAATTTTTTCACCAAAATCATCGCCCGGAACGAGGGCTCCCTGCTGCTCATCCATCCGCCTCAGCAGCAGCAGCGGTTTACGGATAAGCGCGAGTCCCCGCGGGTCATTATCCGCAAGCATGGCTTCATCCATTCCGAAGCCGCATCACAGGAGAACCGGAGCGCCGTTCAGAGCGGAACCCCGATACACCTGGTCGATATCAGCCTGACCGGCGTGGGCTTCACGATGAGCGAAGGAGAGCCGCTGCGCGAGGGCATGCGGGTCGAAGCGGAGCTTCAATTGGGCTTCACCTTGCCCTGCCGCCTCAAGATTATGCACCGCTCCCGCCATTCCGAAGGGATGCTGTACGGAGCCAGCCTGGAAGGCCTCGACGAAGCCTCCATCCGTTCCCTGCGCGCCTTCATCCTGCGCGAACAGATCACGGCTTATGTGGATAAGAAGCAGAATATATAGATAACATGTCGGCACTATATCCCTTTTCGAAGAAAGGAGAAGCAATTTTGAAAATATCATCCTTACGGTATTTCCTAACTTGCTGCGGACTAGCTGTATTCGGCGTCATGTTATTTCTTCTTCCAGGAACTGCAGAAGCCGGAACGGTATTTCCGCAGAAGCAGATCGATTCCTACGATGTAGAATTGAAGGAGGATCCGACATATGTTCCGACTCCGCTGAGCGTCACGGAAGCAACCTACACCCAGACCGTCAACCTCGACCCGGCGGTGGCGGAAGTCACGGTGGATCCGGTTCTGGGCCAATATGCGATTACAGGCAAAACCTACGGCACGACCACCGTCGAATACAAATGGACCACCGCCCAAAATGTCGAGCTCGTACATAAGTTCACGGTTACGGTCGATTCCGGCGGGATAGCGCCGCGTGTGAACATTAACGCTCAAGACGATATTTATTTTCCCTTATCCAGGAGCACTACACATGATATAAAATTAAATAGTATTTTCTCAGGGAATATTAACTGGGTTTTAAATTCATTTGAGTATACGGATACAAATAATCTGTTTCGTCGTGGCTACAACTTTAATGATCCCAACAATTGTTCTTATACGTTAATATACGATGACCGTACAGGTGACACGAGAATAGAGCTCAAAGTGAAGGATCTGAATGGTTATTATGCTTCCTACTTCTTCGACGTCTCAACCAACTGGGATCCCGTCTTTCAGCCGCAGCCGGACCGGACCCTAGTTCAGGGCAAGGAGTACACCTTCAATCTGAACGAAATGAAGGTCTTTACGGATGCGGATGATGACAAACTGAACTACACTATAGATCCGGTTACTGGAGTGACGGCATCCATTAATGAGGATACGTTGACGGTTACGTCAAATATCGAGCAAGAGTTCGCGCTGACGATCCGGGCCGATGACGGCCGGAACGGGAAGGCTGCCGGCGTGTTACATTTCAAGGCTTGGCGCTCCGAGGAGGTTGGCATTGCAGGGACCTATCCGGAGACGCACAACACGATCCGCTTTACCCAGGTCGCCCAAGGGAAGTATGTGCTCGCTCCTCTCAAAAAAACTACGATGCCTGGAGAGACGGAGCTGCTGGGGTGGGTAGATGAAGGTGAAGCGCGGGCTGCGGATTCAGACGGGGATCTTGAATTTGCTATCGATGAAGTCAATGAGCCGAACCAAAAGCTTCCAGCCTTGCAAGCAGGCACTTACGGACTTTATTATTTATATGACTCTTCCAATATTACGCTCGACAGAGTCGTGCATCTTATCGGCATCGATGTGGTGCGGAGCCAGTTGGAGGAAATCGACCGTGACCATGAAAATAACGGGCTGGATATTATGGATGCGCATCGATGGTTAATGATGTACAATAACACGTATTTTAATGCGAAAGTCGTCCTGTCGCTGCTTCCATCTTAACGGCAGACAAGCACGTCAGAATCATACAGGCTAACCTTAGGGTTGGCCTTTTGCTATTAAGAGAACAATATTAAAGATATATAGAGTGATAGGTGGAGAAGAAGGCATGAATGAGAAAAGCGAACGAAACGGAGGATGGACCGCGGCGGCTGCCGGGGTGGCGGCAGGCATCCTGCTGCTCACGCTGTGGTTGAACGGCCTGTTCTACAACGGAGATACGGTTGTGCTCTCCGTTCTGATGTGTGCGGCGGCTATCGCGCTCCTTCTGATCAGGCGCGCAGTTCTATCCCCTGCCATTCTGCTGCCGCTCGTTCTCCTGGCCGCCTATGGCATCGTCCGCTTCCTCGATCCGGCGAGCGTGCACGGCACCCACATGCAGATAATCCGCTATGCGATGTACACCGGGTGGACGGTGGCGATATCCGCGTTTTTTTGCGGGCGCAGCTCTGACTCGGCGTGGAAAAAAGGACTGCAAGCGCTCCTCGTCGTTGGCGCCATCAACAGCCTGAGCGCGCTCCTGATGCTGGGCGGATGGCTTCCTTATGAAGCCGGTGTCATGACAAGCGAGAACGTCGAAATCTCCGCCTGGGGATTCCGCCTGGGCGGCTTCCTGCAATATCCGAACACCCTCGGAGCGGTAACGGGCGCTTTTCTGCTCCTTCAGCTTTATCTTGTCCAGACCGCTTCCGGCTTCCGGGCGCGTATGGCAGCGATGCTGCCCGTCCTTCCTCACATGGCCGTCCTGATGCTGACGGAGTCCCGGGGCTCGTGGCTGGTCGTCGCGTTTGTATGGACTGTCGGGCTGTTGTTTTTGCATAAAAAACGGCGCGCTTATATCTTGTTAACCGCCCGCTCGGCAGCCTGGGGATTCGTCGGGGCCGCGAGCGCCGCTTCCTTGTGGCCGGAGCATCGCGATATGATTCCGTTAGCCG
Organism: Paenibacillus dendritiformis; assembly: GCF_945605565.1. Classification (NCBI taxonomy): domain Bacteria; kingdom Bacillati; phylum Bacillota; class Bacilli; order Caryophanales; family Paenibacillaceae; genus Paenibacillus; species Paenibacillus dendritiformis. The sequence continues at coordinate 2,031,713 of NZ_OX216966.1, forward strand.
TGGCGGCGGCCTGGGCCGGATCAATAGGGGGAGAAGCGCTGCTTCACCGTCTGCGGCATTCCCGCCGGCTCGGAATCGTATGCTCGTTCTTGATTGCGGCGGCACCTGCTGTGCTTGGTCTGCTGCTGATGCCGCAGGGGGCATCCGAGCGCCTAACGGATCATTATGCGACCGCAGGCGCGCGGACGCAGTTCTACCGCGATGCGCTGATCTTGTGGCGGGAGCATCCGTGGTTCGGCGCTGGCGGAGATGCTTGGCGGCAGCAGTTCGCGCGCATTCAGAGCGAGCCCTATGTCGGCAAAGAAGTCCACAGCAGCTTCTTCGATCTGCTCCTCGACGTCGGCGTCATCGGAACGGCGCCCGCGCTCATGCTGGCCGCGGCGGCGCTTTATACTGCTTGGCGCCGTCACCAAGGGCTGGCCATGGCCGCGGCCGTGCTCCTGCTGCATAGCGCAGTCGACTTCGACATGGCCTTCGGCTTCTTCGCGCTGCTGCTCCTTGCCTTGCTGGCGCTTGCAGCAGGCGCCGGCGAGCCGGGCCATGGAAGGCCGCTCCTGCGCATCGGCCGCACGGCGTCGCTTCTGCTGGCGCTGCCGCTGGGCGCCGCAGGCTTGCTGGCGGCTGTGCACGCCGCAGCCCAGCCGCTCGCGGACGCCGACGGCATGCTGGCGCTGAAGCTGACGCCAGCCGACACCGGGCTTCGCATCGCGGTGTCGCGGGCCTTGCCGCCGGAAGAGGCCGTCGCCCTGCTCGCGGAAGGCGGCCGCTATGAACGGAGCGGCTTCGCGCTCTACCGCGAGCTTGCCTTGGCCAGCAGCGGCCTCGGCCGGGCGGCGGAGGAGGCCGGCTATTGGCGGGAGGCCATCGCCTGCGCCCCGTTCGACCGCGACCTGCGAACGGAAGCGATTGAGCGGCTGGCCGAGCAGGCCCGCCACGCCGCAATTGCCGGCGCCCGCGACAAGGCCAAAATATTGGCGGCGGCTGCCGAAGACATGTACCATCGCTATGAAGCCGAGGTACAGCGCGTTGCATCGATGCCGAATGCCGCCAATGACAAGCATTTTGCGATGACCGAGGAGGCCAGGCGCGCGTACATGGCCATCGTGCCTCTGCTCGGCTTCAACAGCGACCGGCGATAATCCCGCCTGCAAGCGCAGGAGGGGATTATCGGCCGGTCGTTTTTTTTGGCATGGGACGAAATATGTCCGGTAAAGCCCTTTGATCCACTCTCCCGTGTACCCAGAACTTGAAAATGTTGAATGACGAACGCGCTATCCTGATTACTTAATATTTCCTTATTGATATATACGTTTTCTTAACTATTTTTAATAGAATGTTTTGTTGGTTTTTTCCAATCTATTCGTTAGGGTTATAGGGTGAGCATATATGACAGAAATGACATGGGAGGTTTTATCATGAGCTTGAAAAAAGCTATCGTCGCAACTTTGATTGGATCCGGCATACTGGCCGCATTGACAGGCCCGATTCCTGCAGGCGCGAAGGCAGCGCAGGAGAAGCGGCAAGAGCAGCAGCAAGCGGATCGCTGGACGGTTCAAGTGGATCCGAAATTTACTGAAAAGTTGAATAAAGCGGTAAAGTTATTTGCCGGGAAAGACGTTGAATTGCAGAAGGCAGGCAAGCTTGTCATTTATTCGGCTTATGTCGCAGAAGTGCGATCTGTAGATGGGAAATATTTTGCGCAATATGACATCGATACAGGGACTATCTGGACCGTAGGCGGCCAAACCGCCACGCTTGACCAGATCAGCAAGCAGGATCAAGAAGAGGTTCTGAAGGCGTTGAAAGGAATATATGCGAAGAAGGACTACGTATTTGATAATGAAGTTGAGGTGACTCACCAGTATACGGATGAGAAGGCAGAGGTGAGAGATGAGAGAACGTATCGCTTGCGAGGAAAAGATTTCTCTGCTGATCTAAACAAAGATTGGGTTATTGGGGGAGATCACCTCATCTCTATAGAGATTTATTTCGATAAGCAAGAGCTTGATCCGAAATTGTTGAAAGCGGCGACAGATGCCGCTAAAACGGCTTTTGCCCATAATTTTGAAATGGAGAGGGGTCACCTTACGGCTTATTTTAGTCCACATCAGTCGAAAAAAGGTCAAAAACCAGAATTAAAGTGGGTGCTTCGGGACGACAAGGTTACGATTTACGCGGATCCCAAGTCAGGAAAAATAAATAGCGTAATCAATGAGCTCGGAATAAAAGTACGGGATAATAAAGGAATTTCAGAAAAAGAGGCAAAAGAAGCGGTTGCTCCGTTAGCAAAGAAATTGTTCAACATCGATCTTAATGGATATAACGTAAAATGGGATAACCTGGAAAAGGACTATTACTTCACCAAAAAGAATGGCACGAGTGTGAGGGCGGCATTGGATGCCAAGAAAAAAGCGGTCTACCTGAAAGCGGGGAGCGCTGCGGCTCGCGGGGCCTAAGAAGTCAGCGGCGACTACGGCGCGAATCTTAAGTATTTAAGTCTGTTTACAGTTTGAAGTGATGAATGAGATATTTCGAAGAGGAGGATTTTATCATGAACTTGAAAAAAACTATCGTCGCAACCTTGATCGCATCCGGCATGCTGGCCGCATTGACAGGCCCGATACCTGCGGGCGCGGAGGCAGCGCAGGAGACACAGCAAGAGCAGCAATCGGACAGTAAGAAGGTTCCCATCGACAAGAAGCTGCTTCCCAAGCTGCAAAAAGCGGTAAAACAATTCGCGGGAAAAGAGATAAAGCTGCAGGATGTTGGAGAGTTTGATAATGAAGCAAGAACGGTGGTAGAAGTCAAATCTGAAGACGGAAACTATCGAGCTTACTTCGAACATAAATCAGGAAGAATATGGAGTGTAAGCGGAAATACGACAATCGATAAAATCGGCAAAAAGGATCAAGATGAAATCCTGAAAACATTGAAAGGGATGCATTCAAAGAAGACATACGCATTTGACAAAGAAGTGGTCATGTTCGCGGGCTATGATGATAAAAAAGAAAAGCTTACAGAGCATATCACATATCAGTTGAGAGGGAAAGACTTTACTGTAAGTCTGGGTAGCGATTCTGGGGGGCTGCAAAAAGAGCGTTTCGATATCAATATCAAATTTGAAAAGAAGGAACTTGATTCGAAATTATTGAAAACGGCGGCTGAAGCGGTGAAGACGGCTTTAGAGCATGAATTCGACGTGACGGAGGCAGCTCTCGTATATACCGGGGCTAGAGGGAATTCATGGGTCCTTGAGGACGACAATGCTATGGTTTATGTAGAAGCAAAGACCGGAAAGGCAACCAACTTTTTTCATCATGCCCGCAAACAAGTCACGACAAATAAAGTGATTACGGAAAAAGAGGCCAAAGAAAAGGTCGCTCCGATTGCCAAGAAATTATTCAATATCGACATTTCCAAATCTGAAGTGAAATGGGACAGCTTATATAAAGATTACTGCTTCTTCATCGAAAATAAAGGCACCGTGGTGAGAGCGGCATTGGATGCCGACAAAAACGTGGTGTATCTTAAATCCGGGGACAATGCGGCTCACGGGGGAGACGGCGTTTGATATCTATGCATGCATGGAATTGACCCTTAAAAGACAATTGGCGGCTTCCAATATATAAATACCCACCAAAAAACCGGGGGCGGCGCCTCCGGTTTTTTCGTGTCAGTATTGGCGGTCGTAATCGACGAGATTGCGGGCGGGGGAGCCCGTGTCGAGGTAGGCCGCCAGATTCTCGAGGAATAACGCCGTGACTTTTTCCTTCAGACGGTCGGTATTCCCTCCGGTATGGGGCGTGATGATCACGTTGTCCATCGCCCAGAGGGGATGATCTTCCGGAAGCGGTTCGGTCTCGAACACGTCCAGGCCTGCGCCGGCCAGATGGCCCTTCGTCAGGGCCTGGACGAGCGCATCGGTGCGAACCGACGCGCCGCGTCCGACATTCACGAAGAAGGCGCCTCGCTTCATGGCGGCAAAGCGGACTTCGTCGAACAAGCCGTCCGTCTCCGTGGTTTTCGGGAGCACGTTGACGATGACGTCGCTGGCGGCAAGCGCCTCGTCCAGCTTGTCCAGCGTATGGACGGCATCGACATGGTCCGCCGGGCGAGCAGTTCGGCGCACGCCGATGACGCGCATGCCGAAGGCTTGGGCCAGGCGGGCGATCTCGGTGCCGATGCTGCCGAGTCCGATAACGGCCATCGTGCGGCCGTTCAGCTCGGTGAAGCGGCCTGCCTTATCCCAATGGCGGCGCGTTTGATTGCGAATCGCGCGCGGGAGCTCGCGCGTGAAGGCGAGCAGCATGGCGAACACTGTCTCGGCCATCGGGACGGGATGGACCCCGCTCGCGGTGGTCAGCATAACCTCCCGCTGCTTCAGCTTCTCGAACGGCATATAATCGGCTCCGGATGACCATAATTGGATCCAACGAAGCTTGCTTCCGGGCGCCAATCCTGTCTCTTGGGCGGCATCGCACCAGCCGAGTATCACTTCGGCATCGCCGAATTCGGCCGGATCCAGATCCTTCGGACGGCCGAAGATTATATGCCAATCCGGCGCCGCTTCCCGGATACTGGCTTCCTGCTCAGGCGCCAGTCCGTGCAGACATATCATTTTACGCACAGCTTGTCCTCCTTTATCGCATGTCTTTTCTACAAAAGATTCCCCGCTTCGAGGCGGATTTCCTCTTTTACCGGAAATAAGCTACTATATATCGTATAACGGCTATGGAAACCATAGCATTTACATAGGTTATACTCCATACGAGCAAGGAGGCCCGCGATATGAACATCGGAATTCTTGATCAATCCCCCATACTGCCAGGCGAGAATGCGACAGACGCATTCCGGCACACGCTGGAGCTGGCAGCGCATGCCGAACGGCTTGGCTTCAGCCGATATTGGGTGTCGGAGCATCACGATGCAACCGGGCTGGCCGGTTCCTCGCCGGAAGTGCTGATTGCCTCGATTGCGGCCCATACGAAGCGGATTCGGGTCGGCTCCGGCGGCGTCCTGCTTCCGCATTACAGTCCGTACAAGGTGGCGGAGAATTTCCACGTGCTGGCATCGCTCTATCCCGGGCGGATTGATCTCGGCATCGGGCGCGCTCCGGGGGGAATGCCGCTCGCGACGCGGGCCCTCCGCTATGGCCGGCCTGCCGATTATGAGACCACCTTCGACAGGGCGCTCTCGGATCTTGGCGGCTTCCTGAAGCATGACCTTCCTGCAGAGCATCCGCTCCACGGTCTGAAGGCGACGCCGATCCCCGAGCAGCCGCCGGAAGTATGGCTGCTCGGATCGAGCGGTTACAGCGGAAGGAAGGCGGCGGAGACGGGGGCTTCATTCTCGTTCGCCCACTTCATTAACGGGGAAGGCGGAGAAGAGGTCGTCCGCGCTTATTATGATGCGTTCCGTCCCGGGCCGCTTGGCGACAAGCCGCGAGCGAACGCCTGCATCATCGTCATCTGCGCCGATACGGATGAGGAGGCGGAGCGGCTGGCATCCTCCGTCGATTTGCGGCTGCTGCTGCTCGACCGGGGGGATTCGAGGGCGACGTTCGTTTCTCCGGAGGAAGCGGCAGACTTTCCCTACACGGAGTGGGATCGCGAGCGCATCCGGTACAATCGCGGCCGGATGATTGTCGGCGGACCGGGTAAGGTGAAGCGGGACTTGGAGGCATTTGCGGAGCGGTACGGCATTGACGAGGTGATCGCGATGACGGTGACGTATGACTTCGCGGCGCGGCTCCGATCGTACGAGCTGATTGGGGAGATGTTCTGACGCGCATAGGGAACAAGCCGGTTCGCATCGGGCGGCCGGCTGTTCGAGCTGCCTATCCGCCGAAGGCTTGGCGGAAGCAGGCGGAGAGCTTCTTCGCATCGACCTCCCATAGGGCGGCGAGCTCCTCGCATACGGCTTCGTCCCACCAGTCTGACAGCTTCTTGCGGTTGGCGTGATTCTCGTGAATCCATATCAGATTGCCAATCACTTTGCGATAATAGAGCTCTTCGCCTTCCTTCCGTTTGTCGTCGGGAATCCAGACATTCATGCGCTTGATCGTGCGGTACAGCTCATTGCTGCAAGCCCGGCGGATGCCCCGGGCGGTAGGCAGGGCAGCGGTGTGGCGCTGTCTCGGTGTCTTCATGGCCGTTGGCCCCTTTCCTGCAGGTTGTGTTATACCATATGCAGGATGGTGGCCCGATGCCAGAAAGACCTCGCGCGGCTAATCGACGACGATGTACCCGATCATCGGACCATTGCTGGCCGCATCGGCATGCGTCGTGCAGACGATGCGGTAAATCCCTTCCTTCGCGGTGAAGCGGATGATCGTTTCCTTGTTTTTTTCGATGGTGCCGGAGATATCGAGCCCTTCAATCACGAAATCATGGCGGTGCCCGTTCACGCCCCGGATGCGCAGCTCGACGCGCTCGCCTTCGTTCGCGTTCACCGTGCCGGGGGCGAATTGATACGCTTCGATCTCGGTTCCGTCTTCAAGGGTGGACTTGAATTCGCCCGTCACCATATGCAGGATGCGGGTCTCTTGGGGGGCGGCTTGCGCGGCCTGCTCTATCCGCATCGATTCGTACCGCCAGAAGGCGGCGCCGACCATGATAGCGGCGATAGCGATCAAGCCGATGCGCCATTGCTTGGGGGTAATGACCCAGAAATTAGCCATAGATGTGAACCTCCTCGACATGTATTCGGAAAGCTTGGAGTTCAGGAGCTTTTTGTAAGGGAGCGAAAATGGCCATGCAGTCCAGCTAGTCCATATGTATGCCGGAGAGGGCGGTAACATGAGCCCTGCCGGTCGATTGCGTTAGAGTCATGTCCCATCGTAAAATAGAATAGACTGGTAGCAAAAAGAGGAGATGGGACATGGAATTTGTGCATCAAATTGTGACTACGCTCTTGCATTGGGTGCAGCAATTGGGAGAATGGGGAATCATGCTTGGCTTGATGATAGAGATAATTCCGAGCGAGATTGTCCTTGCCTACGGAGGTTTTCTCGTCTCGATTCAAGAGATTACCTTTGTGGAAGCGGTCATCTTCGGCGTCATCGGCGGGGTTATCGCCCAACTGTTCGTCTATTGGATCGGCCGATACGGGGGAAGACCTGTGCTCGAACGGTACGGCAAATACATTCTGATTCAGCCGCATCATATTGCGAAATCGGAAGAATGGTTCCAGAAATATGGGACAGGCGTTATTTTTACGGCCCGGTTCGTTCCGGTTGTACGGCATGCCATCTCCATACCGGCGGGCATTTCCAAAATGAATGTATGGCGATTCACGCTCCTGACGACGCTGGCGGTCATCCCGTGGACGATACTGTTTGTCTATCTGGGCTTTGTGCTGGGCGACAAATGGGAGCAGATTGACGACGTGGCCGGCAAATGGGTCAAGCCGTTTATTCTCGTTGCCCTGGCGCTGTTAATCGTGTATGTTGTCATTAAATATACGTATTCCAAAAAGAAAGCGGGGAAATGAAGATGGCCAAGAGCGTAGCCGACGTAATGGGAAAAGGAATTCGCCCCCAAGCCTTTGTGGACGGGATGCAAAAGAACAAGGAGACCTTCGTCTCCTGGTATGACCAATTTGCATGGGCGGATGAAGAAGATAAAGCTTTCTTCGAGTCGCTTCAATACCGCGACGACCTGCGCTGTCTTATCCTGGCGGCGGATTGGTGCGGCGATGTCGTCCGCAACGTGCCGGTCGTCTTCCGTGCGATGGAAGCGGCGCAAATCGAGACGGAAGTGCTGATTATGGAGCAATTCCCGCAGACGATGGATCAGTTCCTGACGATGGGCGGCCGTTCGGTGCCGGTTGTCATCTTCGCCGATACCGGCGGGCATGTTCTCGGCCAGTGGGGCCCGCGCCCGAGCGATGTGCAGGCGCATATGATCCGCTTCAAGCAGGAGAATCCGGACCGGGAAGCGCCGGACTATCAAGACAAATTGAAAGTGGTAAGACAGCAAATGATGGAAACGTACGGCGAAGGCACGGGATACCAGACACGCATCGTGCGCGAGCTCAAAGAGCTGCTGTCTTCCTTTTGACATCAAGCTAAGTTCAACAAGTCAACCTTTCCAAAAGGGTAAACCTATGTTTGCGGTCGACTTCGCGAACAACTTTAACAAAGGCGGTGTTCTTCTATGTTCCGCATTCAAAGCTATACACTCGGTCCGGTTCAGACCAATGCCTATGTGCTGATCAATGAAGAGACGAAGGAAGCGGTCGTCATTGATCCCGGCATGAATCCGGAGCCGCTGCTGCAGGGCCTTCAGGGGTTGAAGGTATCGGCCGTCCTGCTGACGCATGCGCATTTCGATCATATCGGCGGGGTTGACGCCGTGCGTGAAGCGCACGGATGCCCGGTCTATATTCATGAGCGGGAAGCGGACTGGCTTACGACGCCCGAGCTGAATGGTTCGACGATGTGGCCCCAAGTCTGCCCGCCGATGACGATGAAGCCTGCAGAGCATCTGCTGCAGGACGGACAGACGCTGGAGCTGATCGGCCATACGTTCCAGGTCATGCATACGCCGGGCCACTCTCCCGGCAGCGTCAGCTTCCTCCACGAGAAGCACTTGTTCTCGGGCGATGTCCTCTTCCGTACGTCGGTAGGGAGAACGGATCTCCGGGACGGGGATATGAACGTGCTGCTCCAATCGATTCATGGCAAGCTGTTCCCGCTGGGGGATGACGTTACGGTCTACCCAGGGCATGGTCCCAAGACCCAGATCGGGTACGAGAAGGAGCATAATCCTTTTGTATAATGAGGTAATGCTTGACGAGGCGGCTTGCCGGACGCAATGTTCGGGCAGGCCGTCTTCCTTATTAACGCCATCGGGCCATTGGCGCTGATTTTGGGTTCGTGGTATGATGAGCTTAATTGAGGATCGGATGCGCATTCTGCGGGGGAATGAGGCTGTCCCTTGGGCGGAAGCACGGATTGAATTCGTGTTTGCGGGGCTGCACGCACAGGAACGAGGATGGATAGAGGAGAAGGCGGGCGCGTAAACCAGGTGAGGTTTGCGCTTTTTGTGTCCCCCGCGGGAGCATTCGCGCAAGGCGGGAGCCTCCGTCTGACTGGAGGCTTCAGTAAGCAGGAAGGGAGCAAGATCAATGGAAGGCGTATTGAAGCAAGAAATCGAAGGGCGAATTGCCCGGCTGCAGGCAGCGATGCAGGAACGAACCATGGACGGCTGTCTGATTACGCAAAATGTGGGGATTTATTATTTTACCGGATCGATGCAGACAGGGTATTTGTTCGTGCCGAAGCAGGGCGAGCCTGTCTACTTCGTCAAGCGCAGTCTGGAGCGCGCGCGGCATGAAGCCGCGGTGGCGGTCGAGCCGCTCGGATCCTTCCGCTCCTTCGGGACGCTGCTGCAGGAGCGCTTCCCGGCGGTGTTCGCAGCCGAACGCCCGGTCATTGCCACGGAATACGACGTGCTTCCGGTGCAGGTGTTCGAACGGCTCCGCTCCGTGCTGCCGGATGCGGCATGGACCGACGGATCCGCGATGCTGCGCGGGCTGCGGATGGTCAAATCGCCGTGGGAAATCGACCGCATCCGCACGGCCGCGCGTGCGGCGCATCATGCGCTTGAGCAAGCGGCCGCTTACGTCCGGCCCGGCATGATGGAGCTCCAGCTCATCGCCCACATCGAGCATGTGTTCCGCATGCAGGGCCATGTCGGGTTCATCCGGATGCGCGGGTACAACCAAGAGATTATTACAGGGATGGTCGCCTCGGGCGAAGCGGGGGCGGAGCCGACTTACTTCGACGGTCCGGCCGGCGGACGCGGCTTGACCCCGGCTAGCCCGCAAGGCTCCAGCCGGAAGGTCATCGCAGAGAATGAACCGATTCTTGTCGATATCGGATGCTGTATTGACGGCTATGTTATCGACCAGACCCGGACGCTGGTCATTGGCAAGCTGGATGAGGAGCTCGAACGGGCCTACGAGTCGTCCGAGGCGATACTGCGGGCCGCCGAGGCGAGTCTGAAGCCGGGGACGGTATGCGAGACGCTGTACGCCGACGCGTTGAAGCTGGCCGAACAATACGGCTTGTCGGACCATTTCATGGGCTTCGGGAGCGATCAGGTCAGCTTCCTCGGCCATGGCATCGGCATGGAGATGGATGAATGGCCCGTGCTGGCCCGCGGCTTCACGATGCCGCTTGAACCCGGCATGGTCATCGCGATCGAGCCGAAATTCACGTTCCCTGGCCGGGGCGTCGTCGGCATCGAGAACACGTACCTGATAACAGATGACGGGTTCGAGAAGCTGACCACCCCGCCGGAAGGCGTATGGCGCATCGCGGCGCCGTAAAAGGGTTAGGATGGGACTCGCAATGCCGTGCTTCCCATCGATTTCCTGCGAATGCGGGTTGACATTTGCGCGGAAGTCACATATTTTATTTTGAAAAGGCAGCGTCTTTTTTGCGAGAACAAGCATACATTTACAGCAATCATAAATTTTAGTACGATAGAGGAAACAGCATATGGATGGGAGGCATGGACAATGCTGCATTTGGGAGAGAAAGTAGTCATTGTTGCCGACCGCTTCGAACAACATTTGCCTATCGGGGAATATGGCTATATCATTGCCTATGACCGCAATGCGGATAACGCATTCGATTACGTCATCCGGGTGCCGAGAGCAAACCGCAACTTCTTCGTGCCGGCGTCTGACGTCGAGCAGGAAGGCCTGCTCCTGCAGCAGGAAGCGGACCGCATCGAACGGGAAGCGCTTATCGACTATGCACTGGCTACTCACAATGAGTCTCTGTTCCGCCGGATCATGAATGGTGATGCGGCAGAAGACCAGGAGGAAGAGAACGAGCAGGAAGAAGCGATGTCTCAGGAAGAGTTCATCCGGCAAGTCAACCTGCGCGCATGGATATAAGGAAGAGCACCGGTTTGCGTTACGGGGTAACGTGTGACCGGTGCTTTTTTGATATGATAGACTAAATTTGTTTGGGTGCAAGCTGGTCTTCCGCTTGTTTCTGTTTTTGGTCAGGTTAGGATATGGAGAGGAACATCTTGAAACGAAACTTTTTTGGATAAAAATTTGCCGCTCAGAGCGCTTTACATCGATTTTTTCTATTGAGAGACACGGGTCCACCACATAAAAAATGAATCGCCCAAAACTCCCCAAAAAACACTATGGACTTTCTCAACGGTCTGATTTCGGGCTCCAAGAGACTGCGCCGGTATTATCGCTTTCTGCAGGCCTTGTTGGCTCTAGGAGGCATCGTAGCCTTCTGGAATCATCGTTTCCTCCTCGGGCTTGAAATTGTGGAGGGAATTGCTGCTATTTTACAGGAATTTCGGCTCAATGCGTCTACATCCCGAGGAAATGCTGCACAGCTACATCATTTTAGGCCTTTTTGCTCCAAGTCGAAGCGAAGCGGGTGAAATTGCTGCCCTTTTGCAGGATTCCCTTTCTGGTGAAGTCGTCCCTATCGAATTGCTGTATTTGCGCAGGATTTTGCTTGCCGAACAGGCTTTACCGAATAAGTGTGCCTTGAGAAATCATGCAGTTATGCGGATTTCCTTATCGAATCGGCGTGTCTGGAGAAATTATGCAGTTATGCAGAATTGGCCTACCGGATAGACGTGTTTAGGGATATTGTGCAGTTTTCAGGCCGTTGGAACCCCCATTTTTTCGAAGGGGTGGAGATTGTCCATTTACCTAATCAAACTTGGCACTCCGTGCAGAGCGTTTTAAATCCATTTTTCTATGAAGAGACGAATCCGAATAGAGTGCCGAAAAATCCCTTGGACTTTCTTGTATCGAGAAGGCGGCAAGGGGCTGCCCGCAAGCTAATACCGCTGCGGGGCGGCTCAAAAGCGCGGCGCTGCGCCGCATTAATGGAAGCCAGCGTTGAGTTGGCCACGCTTCTAGGCTATAATAGAGGGATGAATTTGGCCCAATTGGGACAAGGAGGAACAGGTTGCCGATGAGCATTCAGGTACAAGACGTCGAGCATGTGGCCAAGCTGGCACGGCTCAATTTAACCGATGAAGAAAAAGCGCGCTATACCGAGCAGCTGAACGCGATTCTGAAGTACGCAGAGAAGTTGAACGAGCTGGATACGGATGACGTGCCGCCGACAACGCATGTTCTGCCGATTCGCAATGTGATGCGTGACGATACCGTTCGTCCATCGCTGCCGATAGAGAAAGTCATGCTGAACGCGCCGCAGGAAGAGGACGGCCAATTCCAGGTTCCGGCGGTTCTGGAGTAAAGAGAGAGGGGGTAACCGCATTGACATTGTTGGATATGACGATATCACAAGCTAGACAAGCCTTGGCAGACCGCAAAGTATCCGCCGCCGAGCTGACGGAGGCGTCTTTTGCGCGCATCGCGCAGACTGACGGGCGGGTGCAGGCGTTCCTGACGCTGAATGAAGAAGGAGCCAAGGCGCAGGCGAAGCGCATCGATGAGCGCCGGGCCGCAGGCGAGGCGCTCCATCCGCTGGCCGGCATTCCGGCTGGCTTGAAAGACAATATCGTGAGCGAAGGGATGCGCACGACATGCGCCAGCCGCTTCCTCGAGAACTATGAGCCGGTCTATGACGGAACCGTTGCCCGCAAGCTGAAGGAAGCGGACGTCGTTACGGTTGGCAAGCTCAATATGGATGAGTTCGCCATGGGCGGCTCCAATGAGAATTCGGCTTACCAGCTGACCCGCAATCCGTGGGATCTGGAGCGCGTACCTGGCGGTTCGAGCGGCGGCTCGGCTGCAGCGGTGGCCGCCGGCCAAGTCAGCTTCGCTCTCGGATCCGATACGGGCGGATCGATCCGCCAGCCGGCGTCCTATTGCGGCATCGTCGGCCTGAAGCCTACCTACGGCCTCGTATCGCGCTTCGGCCTTGTCGCGTTCGCATCTTCCCTCGATCAGATCGGGCCGCTGACGAACAATGTGGAGGATGCCGCGCATGTGCTGCAGGCCATCGCCGGCTACGACCCGATGGATTCCACCTCGGCCCGGGTCGACATTCCCGATTATGCGGCGGCCTTGAGCGGAGAGGTGCGCGGCCTGCGCATCGGCGTGCCGTCCGAATATATCGGGCAGGGCGTCGATCCGAAGGTGAAGGAAGCGGTGCTCGCTGCCCTGAAGGTATACGAGCAATTGGGCGCGACCTGGGAAGAGGTGTTGATGCCGCATACGGATTATGCCGTGGCGACCTATTACCTGCTCGCTTCGTCCGAAGCGTCGTCCAACCTGGCGCGCTTCGACGGGGTACGCTATGGCGTTCGCGCGGAGCAGCCGGGCAATCTGCTCGAGCTGTATCTTCAGTCGCGCAGCCAGGGCTTCGGCCCGGAAGTGAAGCGGCGCATCATGCTCGGAACATACGCGCTCAGTTCCGGCTACTACGACGCCTATTATCTGAAGGCGCAGAAGGTTCGGACCTTGATTCAGCGCGACTTCGAACAGGCATTCCAGAAGTATGACGTTCTGCTCGGGCCGACGGCGCCGACGACGGCCTTCCGTCTGGGCGAACAGATTGACGATCCGCTTCAAATGTACTTGAATGATATTTTGACGATTCCAGTCAGCTTGGCGGGCGTGCCGGCGATCAGCATTCCATGCGGGTTGGCGGACGGCATGCCGGTAGGGCTGCAGCTGATCGGACGTGCGTTCGATGAGGCGACCGTGCTGCGCGCGGCGCATGCGTTCGAGCAGAATACCGATCATCACAAGCTGCGTCCGCAGTTGTCATAGAGGAGGCTTACGACATGCCAAGTGCTAGATATGAGACGGTAATCGGACTGGAAGTTCACGTTGAGCTTCGCACCGAATCCAAAATATTTTGCGGCTGCTCCACTGCCTTCGGCGCGCCGCCGAACACGCATACTTGCCCGATCTGTCTCGGGCATCCGGGCGTTTTGCCGGTGCTGAACCGCCAGGCGGTCGAATATGCGATGAAGGCCGCCATGGCGCTCAACTGCGAGATCGCGTCCGTGAGCAAATTCGACCGCAAAAACTATTTCTACCCCGATTCGCCGAAGGCCTATCAGATATCGCAGTATGATCAGCCGATCGGGCAGAACGGCTGGATTGATATCGAAATCGGCGGCGAGACGAAGCGCATCCGCATCAATCGTCTGCATCTCGAAGAGGATGCGGGCAAGCTGACGCACGTCGATGGCGGCTATGCTTCGCTCGTCGACTTCAACCGGGTAGGCACGCCGCTGGTCGAGATCGTGTCGGAGGCGGATCTGCGTTCGCCGGAAGAAGCCAAGGCTTATTTGGAAAAATTAAAGGCTATTATGCAATATTGCGAAGTATCCGATGTCAAGATGGAGGAAGGCTCGCTCCGCTGTGACGCGAATATCAGCCTGCGCCCGTACGGGCAGGAGGAATTCGGCACGAAGGCTGAGCTGAAGAACATGAACTCCTTCCGCGGCGTGCAGCGCGGCCTCGAGTATGAAGAGGAGCGCCAGGCCGATATTCTGGACGAGGGCGGCCAGGTGGTGCAGGAGACGCGCCGCTGGGATGAAGCGCAAGGACGGACGCTGTCGATGCGCAGCAAGGAAGAGGCGCATGACTACCGCTATTTCCCGGATCCGGACCTCGTAACCGTCGTCATCGACGACGAATGGAAGGAGCGCATCCGCGCTACGATTCCGGAGCTGCCGGATGCCCGCAAGGCCCGGTATGCCGCCGATTACGGCTTGTCCGGATACGATGCCGAGGTCATCACCTCCTCCAAAAAGCTGGCCGATCTGTTCGAAGACAGCCTTCAATATACGAAGGATGCCAAAGCAGTGGCGAATTGGATCATGGGAGATCTGCTCGCCTACTTGAATGCGGGCGGTCTTGAGATCGAAGCCGCCAAGTTGGACGGACAAGGGCTCGGGGAAATGATCGGGCTGATCGAAAAGGGCACCATCAGCACGAAAATCGCCAAAACCGTATTCAAGGAAATGCTCGAATCCGGCAAGCCGCCGCAAACGATTGTCGAGGAGCAGGGACTGGTGCAAATTAGCGACGAAGGCGCCATCCTGGCTGTCGTGCAGCAGATCATCGCGTCCAATCCGCAATCGGTCGAGGACTATAAGGCAGGCAAGCAAAAAGCGATTGGCTTCCTCGTCGGCCAGGTGATGAAGGAGACGAAGGGCAAGGCGAATCCGGGACTCGTCAATCAATTGCTGGTCCAGTGCCTGAACAGCCAATGATACCGGCTACGATATAGCAGTCCGCAAGACGGAGCATGCGCCGCAGTTTTTTCATCGATTCACATGGAGGAGCTTGGCGCATACTTCGTCTTTTTTTGCTTACAGATAAATAGAGCAATAAAAATTTACGGTCTGTGGGGGAATGATTGTGCTTCGTCAACTGGATATGAATGATACTGAGACCCTCGAACAATTATGGTATTTGCAGCAGAGCGCCTACCGCATCGAAGCGGATCTTCTCGGCTTCGACCGGATTCCTCCGTTGATGGATACGATCGACGATCTGAGGCATTGCAAGGAAATCTTCTATGGCTGGTGGGATGAAGCCGAGCTGATGGGAGCCATCTCGTATGAGGTGCCGGAACCGGATGTGATCGATATTTGCCGGCTGATGGTTCATCCGCGCTCGTTCCGCCAAGGCATCGGTTCCCGTCTGCTGGAGCATGTCCTGCAGATTCCGGGATTCCCCATTCACCGCATTGCGACGGGGGCCCGCAACACTCCCGCCTTGCGGTTGTATGAGCGTGCGGGCTTCCGATTCCGGCATGAAGAAGAAATCGCACCCGGGGTATATCTTCGCCATCTGGAACGGGTGTCGGAGGAGGGCGGTTCAGGATGGGAGAAATAATCGACGCCTCAAATCCGTGGGTCATTGACAATGTCTCGCTGATGATGCGCTTGTTCCTGGCGATGCTGTTGGGCGGCCTGGTCGGATTGGAACGGGAGCAGGCGAATCATCCTGCGGGCTTGCGCACGCATATTCTCGTATGTCTCGGCTCAGCCTTGATTATGCTGTTGTCCATTTATGGCTTCGCTCAATTCGTCTATGAAGGCAATGTCAGGGTTGACCCGGCCCGTCTCGCGACGGCGGTCATTACGGGCATCGGCTTCCTCGGAGCGGGAACGATTATCTTTACGGGCAAATCGATCGCCGGTCTGACGACGGCCGCCTCTTTATGGGTCGTTGCTTCGATCGGTCTCGCCGTCGGAGCCGGATTTTATTTCGCGGCCGTCGCGGCAACGGTGCTCGTCATCGTCAATCTGTTTGTCTTCAACAAGATTGAGCAGCGGTATTTTACAAGCAAGAAAACCTATGTCCTTACGCTGGAGACGGACGGAGCTTCCCATTTTCTTCATCAGCTCCACGAATTTTTGAACGAACAGGAGATTCAGACGAAAAAAGTTACGACGCAGCGCTTGCTCAATCGCCCCTACGAGGGTCCGGATATCAAACATACCGAAGTTCAAGTTGTCCTTATTGTACCCCGGCAGTTCGAAATTTTTGCATTTACGACCCAAGTCGAGCAGATGTCCGGCGTGCGTTCCGTTACCGTTGAATAGCCGCTTCCCCGGCGATTGGCGCAATGCAGACTAGACTAAAGTCGGTGAAACCTTCCTGGACCCGGGAAGGTTTCTTTCGTTTCCCCGTCCGCCTTACAATAAAAGCAGAAGATTGGAGAGGCGGCCCGACAGGCTGCCATCGTGGAGAAACGGAAAGGAAGTCGGCTATCGTGGAACGTGAATTGCGGAATCAATCAGATGAACAGCTCGTTCAGCTTATTTTGGGCGGCAATGAAGAGGGGATGCGCATTTTGGTGGAAAGACACCGCCCATTTGTGTTAACTTGTATTTGTCAAACGGTTCAGGACCGGCATCTGGCAGAGGATATCGCACAAGAGGTCTTCGTCAAAGTATACCGCCGGCTCCATACATTCCGCGGGGATTCGAAATGGACGACATGGTTGTACCGTCTCACCCGGAACCAGCTCATCGATTCGCTGCGGAGACAGAGACGGGGAGCCGCCGATCGGCTGGAGCCTGCTACGATAGTGGCCCTTCCGCATCAGGATGAGGAAGCGATGCCGGAGGAATGGGTCATCAAGCGCGAGCGATGCGAGCAGGTGCGCCGGACGTTGGGCAGCCTCCCGGACAAGTACCGGACCGTGATGGTGCTCTACCATATGCGCCAGCGAACCTACGCCGAGATTGCCGAACAGCTGCAAATGCCGGTGCGGACGGTTGAGACCCGATTGTACCGCGCCAAAGCGCTGTTCAAAAATGTATGGAACGAATCGGTCGGAGCCGTATGATTGCAAGGGAGGAATGAATACAATGAACGATGGAGGCCGCAGAGACAAGGAATCACCGGTGGAGCAACCGGAACGCCAGCGGATGGACCAGGTCCGCACGCCGGAATGGGACAGAGAAGAAGAGCAATTTCTCCGGCGAAGAATGGCGAATCTGGAGCATCAGCAGCGTCAGCACCAGCATCCTGGCAATTATCCGCCGTATGACGGAATGCCTCCTGTACCTCCCGTATATGGAACACCGCCCCAGCGGAAGAGCAAATTTTTATCGCTCCTGCTGTCCTTTATTTTCCCGGGAAGCGGCCATTTTTATTTGGGATTGATGCAGCGGGGACTGCTCATTATGATGCTGCTCGCTCTGGATATTGTAGCGATTGTCTATTTCAGCGCTACCGATGCCCGGATTAACGTGCCGCTTATCGTGCTGCTTGCCCTTATGCTGCCTGTTATTTATTTCTTCAATTTGTTCGACGCTTTGCAGAGTACGGAGCGCGTCAACCAGCAGGCTGTCTATGGACTGGGAGCCGGCAATGTCAAGCAAGGCCCTTGGCTTGGCCTGCTGCTCCTGTTCGGCGGGGTCGTTCTGCTGCTGTTCACGGTCGATCCGGCTTGGCTGCGCTGGTTTTTCAGCAATGCAGGATCTTACGCTGGAGCAGCGGTGCTTATCGGCGGAGGGATTTTTCTGCTAATCAAGGAATCGCGCAAAAGACGCTAGCCGATCGTAAGGAGTTGGGGCATACTTGATAAAGGTAGGCCGGATTACTGCAGCCTTGTTGATTATCGCCGTCGGCGTGATGGTGCTCGTCGATCAATTATTCGGCCTGCGCAGCATCCGGCTTCTGCTCGTGTGGTGGCCTTGCATCTTCGTGCTATGGGGATTGGAGATGGTGGTGAGCGCCAAGCGCGGGCGAAGCCCGGACGGGAAGAGAAGCTGGAAGATCGATTGGCTCGGCATGTTCGCTGCCATCTTTTTATCCGTCTCGGTGTTCATGATTGCCCAGCCTTATCTATTCAGGGACTGGGTGCGGAGCATTCAGTTCGATTTTTCCATGATGAAGGAAATGAAGCTTGCCGAAGGAATGAAATTCAAGCAGTCTGCCCTGAATTATTCCATCGAAGGCCGTTCGATTCGTGAGCTTGCCGTTCGCAATCGCTATGGCAATGTGTCGATACGGAGCGGGAATGTGACGGATGTGGAGGTGGAACCGACGGTCATCGTCAGCAGCTTGTCCAAGGAAGAGGCCGAGCGGCTGGCAGACCGATCCCGCGTAGACATCGCGGAGTCCGCCGCAGAACACCAGGTTCGCATCGAAGGGGCGCCGGCACGTTATGCAGCGAATGAACAACTCATCCGCATCGACCTTAGCATTACGGTTCCGGATAAGGTTGCATGGAATCTCGATGTCCAACTGGACGACGGGCTGATTGATATCCGTGAGCTCCGCGGCGCCATCGCCGCCGAGACGAAGAGCGGATCGATCCAGATTGCCAATATCGATAACTCCGTTCAAGCGCGCACTTGGGACGGAGATATTGTCGTGAAGGGCATTGGACAGGATCTGAATGCGGACACGGCCCGGGGAGATATCATCATTCATGACATCGAGGGGGATGTGACAGCGAACACGAAGAGCGGCGATATCGATATTAGCCGCGCGGTACGAGCCGTTCAGGCGGAGACGCTGAGCGGGGACGTGCTGGTCGAATCGGAGGTTGTCGGAGGACACTGGAAGCTACTGAGTCTGGCGGGGGACATGACGATTCACCTTCCGGATGACGCAGATGCCACTGTGTCCGGCAGGAATACATTCGGCGACATTACTTCGGATTATCCGCTGGACATTGCCGACAATCGTATCGAAGGAACGCTGGGAAGCGGGAGGCATGATATCGCTTTGCAGACGAATGGAGACCTTCATGTTCTGAGGAGATGATCGCGGAGTTGCGGGCGTCCGAGACAGAATAACATTGACAAATCGAAAAAGGTAACCGTACAATGGACATATAGATATTATTTCTTGATAATCGTTACAATGTACAGATCAGACAACCCGAAGGAATCATGAGCGTAGAAGGCGGTGGACAGGATGAAGACACGGGTTCAACATGCATTGGAACAATTGAAAATGTCCGGAGTACGCATTACGCCACAACGCCATGCGATCTTAACCTATTTGATGGATGCGATGAACCATCCGACGGCGGATGAAATATATCGGGCGCTTGAGCCCAAGTTTCCTAGCATGAGCGTAGCCACGGTCTACAACAACTTGAAGTTGTTTATTGAAGCCGGCCTGGTGCGTGAATTGACTTACGGAGACAGCTCAAGCCGATTTGATGCGAACGTCTCCGATCACTATCATGCGATATGCGAGCAATGCGGCAAGATTGTCGATTTCACGCTGCCGGCTCTGCAATCGGTAGAGGAGACCGCCGCCGAACGGACGGGCTTCTTCATACGGGGACACCGCATGGAAGTGTATGGCGTGTGCGAATCGTGTGCAGCTGAGGCTGCCAAGAAGTAACCGGATCGTTCCGGAGGACAATCGTTGAATCATACATGCGCGCAGCAGATTTTGCTTGCGCGTTTTCTTTTTGACAGGGAGAGCAAGACTTGGGAGTAGGAGGAACGACAACATGAGTTACCGGGGAGAGCGCCGGGGTGGAAGGACGGCCAATGGAAGGCATGTGAACATGCCGGGAAGCCGTGGCCAGCGCAAAAAGGGCGGCTGCGGCGGATGTCTCGTCATCATAATAGGAGTTATTGTATTGTCCGTGTGCATTTGGAAAGGATGGTCGGAGTGGTGGCCTGGCCATGAACGGGCGGAGTCCGAGATGACGCAAGTTGAGCAGCCGCTCACCTATAACGGGACATGGAGCGGTTACGGCACGACAGGACAGGGAAATGATCTGCTCATTCCGGTGCCGGCGCTGGATGGATTGCTGCCGGTCACATTTGAAGCGGAGAGCGACACTGTTATTTTGACAAGCCCGGTCTCGGTCGCTTCGATGCCATTGGACCAGCTGGGCGGGATGCTGAACGGAAGTCCGAAGGAATGGCCGGCGGCTGCCGTCCGCATCGGAGAGACGGTGCATGTTCCCGCATCTGTGCTCGAAGAGCTGTACGGGATTGAAGTGAAGCAGTATCCGGCGAACGGAGCGGTTCAGTTCGGAATGCCGGGCCAGACGCTCCAATCCGGCACGATCGTGAAGCTGCGGGAGCCGGAAGACACGGTCCCGATGAGGCAGGGTTCAGACAAAAAGTCGCCGATTATCGCTGATCTGAAGAGCGAGTCGGCAGTGACCATTTGGGAGGAGAGCGGAGACTGGCTCCGGGTAGAGGCGGATGACGGCACATTGGGGTATGTGGCGGCCGAGGATATATTGCCGGGAGACGCACATACCGTACCTAAGACGGCAGAGGCGCGGGTGCCGCAGTTCGTCGAGGAGAAGACGCCCGTGAGCCTGGCCTGGGAGGCCGTCTATTCGCGCAATCCCGACCCATCCAAGCTGCCGGATATGCCGGGAACGAATGTCATCAGCCCGACGTGGTTCAGTCTGGAGGATGAGGAAGGGAATGTCCTCAGCAAGGCGGACATGAGTCTGACCGAATGGGCGCACCGGAACGGCAAGCAGGTGTGGGCCCTGTACAGCAACAGCTTCGAACCGGAGCGGACGACGGAAGCCCTTTCGACCTTCGAACGGCGGAATCGTACGATCGGTCAATTGCTTGCATTGGCGGATCGTTATCAGGCCGACGGAATCAATCTTGATTTTGAAAATGTGAATGTCGAGGATCGGAATAAGCTGACCCAGTTCGTAAGAGAGCTTGTTCCCCGGCTTCATGCCAAAGGTCTCGTCGTATCCATCGATGTGACGGCGAAGTCGGATAGCGGCAGATGGTCGCAATTCCTCGACAGGGAAGCCCTCGGCAAGCTTGTCGACTATATGATGGTCATGGCGTATGACGAGCATTGGGCGGCAAGCCCTGTCGCCGGATCCGTCGCATCTCTGCCGTGGACCGAGCAAGCGGTGACGCGAATTATGAATGAAGACAGCGTGCCGGCGCATAAGCTGGTGCTGGGCATGCCGCTTTATACGCGTATCTGGACGGAAGAAGTGCAGGACGGGGAGACGAAGGTGAGTTCCAAAGCCTTGGGCATGCAATCGATTCAAGATATATTGACGGATAAGAAGCTGAAGCCGCAATTTGATGAATCTGCGGGACAGCACTACGTTGAGTATAAAGAAGAAGGGAACTTGCAGCGGATTTGGATTGAGGATGAGCGTTCCGTCCGGGCGCGGATTGAGCTGGCCGATCGGCTGGGCCTCGGAGGAATCGCCGTCTGGGCCCGCACGTTCGCGAGTGATGACATATGGGATGTGCTGCGTTATCCGCCCGTTCCTTAAAATAAGAAGAAAAGCCGCTTTCCCGGTAAGGGAGGCGGCTTTTCTTATGTACCGTCAAGATTTCGGCGCGGACGCAACCGGCTGACCCGATTCGGCAGGAGCTTCATCAGACAGTCCTGCATTGGCTTTGGCCGGATCAAAGGTCAGGATGGTCCGGCAGAACATGCAGCGGTCTGTCTTGCCGATCATTTTCGTCGGCTTGCCGCATTCCGGGCATTCCAGCGCGACGACACTCGTGGAGAGCATGCCGGCCCAAAAATAAATGCCCATGCTTCCCAATAGAAGAATGCCGCCAAGCACCATGAATACCGCAGCGAACGGACGGCCCTGCACGCCCCACATCAATATGCCGGAGGTGCCCAAGATCATCATACCCATGCCTGCTAAAATAAGGACGAGCCCCCACAACCGGAATTCACTAAGCTTGCTTGTCTTAAATAGCCGAGTGTTCATCATGAGCCTCCCATTACATGTCTTGAAAATGTTTTGCAACATAGAAGGAAAGAGAGAATCTATGTAGAATTATAAACATGAATCAAGACAAAAGAAAGCTGGTTGGCAAGAAAGTCGAAAAAGCGTGGGATTCATATGAAGCAAGCAATAGACAAGGTCAAGATGGAGCAATGGATGAACGCGCCGCACATTCAAGGCGTTCTTCAGTTGATCCCTGACTCGAGGAAGCTGGCAGTACAGGAATACCACAGGTGTGATCACCTGTATATCGTTATCGATGAACAGTGTCCGTCTTCTCCCTATCATACGCAGACGGAGCAGGACAGCTCCATCACGCAGTGGATATTCATCCATCCGGATCAGTGGAGAGCATGGAGCACATCAATGGAGGGTCTGCCTATGATGTCTTCCTTTGGACGAACCGAGATTATCGCCGATCGCAGCGGTATGCTGGCGGAATGGCAGCAGCTGCATCGTGCGGGCGGCAAGGAATTATTTCAATCGGAATACATGAAGATGTATGCGATGTTCCTGGACTGCTACTCCCAGGCCAAGCAATTTGCAGGTGCAGGACATATGCTGGATGCTTATCGCTTCGTAGATCAAGCGTTCTATTATTGGGCACGCATTGCCGTGATGGAACAGAAGGAAATACCGTCGCCAGCACTGTGGCAGCAGGTCAAGCTATTGAATCTCGGCGTATATAAAATGTATGAGGAATTTACGACAAGCACGGAGACCGTGGCCCAGCGAATCGAGCTGGCGCTGCTCGCTTGCGAGTTTTCTCTCTCTACCAAGAGCGCGGAATGCTGTCATCCGTTATTGGAATGGATTAAGGAACACGGCGCGCCGGTTGCTATCACGGATGTGCTGGAGCATGCCGAATTCAGGGCGCTTACGGAATATTTGCCCATGTTGTTGAAGAAGCTCGCTTATCGAGGATATTTGCGCGAGAAGCTGGTTGACCATCCATCTCCTTACGGGGAGTTGGGAAGAACGCCGGCTTATGAATGGGCAGGCTAACCATACATGAACCACTTTGCCGCATCCAATCCGGATGCGGCGTTATTTTTTTAAAAAAGGGATTGACTTCACCGGAATGGATATGATACATTAGTATTCGCCCTTCTGAAGGAGGCAAGTG
>NZ_OX216966.1:6615000-6687500 GCF_945605565.1 Paenibacillus dendritiformis
AGGAGAAAACCGATGACCATCCCGTTGACCACAAGAAAGAAAGCGGGAAGCAACCCGAACAGAAACCCGGCAAACATGATGATAACCGCTTTGATCGCATTGTTGTAAAAGATGAATACGAAGAACGACAGCTCCTGATTCTCCGCCTTCATCAGCTGTTCCTTCACCTGTCCGAGACCGGCCAACTGATCGGTCACGAACTTCTGCAGAACATCAAGCCGGTTCCCGAGCACATAGCCAACTGCGAAGAGCAGCACGGACGCAAGCAAATACCAGCGCAATTCGGCCAATGTCTTCCACCATGAACGTAATGACAACATAAGTTCTACCCTTTCCCGCTCCGCGCCGGACGACTGCAGCCGATCGAATTCGGGTTGCCGCCCGGTAAGAGCTGTCATATTTTAATACCCCAAGCATACAGTGTACTAAACAAGCGTGACAAGCTTGCAGCTTATGATCCGTATCCTATTCATCGTAACGAGAGGAGCGCACTTGCATGAGTTCTTTTTACGTATTCAGCGGCAAAAAAATCAAACGCGTCTTTTTCCTCATTGCTGCCGCACTGCTGGCCGCCGGTGTGGTATATGTGGAAAGCGACAACATTACCGTCTTTTCCGAATCCAACCCTTCCGCGATTTACAGTGTGCCGACCGACAAAAAAGTCATTGCCCTGACCTTCGATATTAGCTGGGGCGACAAACGGGCCGAGCCGATCCTTGACATACTGAAGGAAAAGGGAGTGAACAAAGCGACGTTCTTCCTGTCATCCCCTTGGAGCAAGACGCATCCCGATATTGTGAAAAAAATGGTGAGCGCCGGTTATGAAATCGGAAGTCACGGCCATAAGCACGTCAACTACAGCAGCCTGAGCGATGAAGAGATTCGCAAGCAAATCACGACCGCCCATCAGCTTCTCAAGGAGGTTACCGGTCAGGACGCCAATCTGATCCGGATGCCGAACGGCGATTTCGACAAGCGGGTGCTCCGAATCGCGGACAACCTGAACTACAAAGTCATTCAATGGGATACCGATTCACTGGATTGGAAAAACCCTGGCGTCGATACGATCGTCAAACGCGTCGTCGGCAAAGCCCACCCCGGAGATATCGTCTTGCTCCATGCCAGCGATTCATGCAAGCAGACCCATCTCGCTCTCCCCACCATCATTGACAGTCTGCGGGCCAAAGGATATGAATTCGTCACGGTGTCGGAGCTGATTCAGCAGACCGACATGAAGAGCAAGCCGATTGAGGACAAGACGACGATGAGCGAGCACCTGCACAAGGCTGTTGGAATGTAGCATATGCACCTTTGCCTTGCCGCATGAAAAAAAGCTGGCGGAATTCCGTCAGCTTTTTGGTGTTCCCAATATACGGTTCAGCATGAGCACCTGATAGGCGTTGCATGCCGCGAGCGGCAGATAGACGTACCAGGTCGCGATCCCGCTAATATTCAAGGCGGACAGCGTCTCGACCGTCGTAATGGCGATCATGAAGAATAAGGTAGGAATGAATGCGGTCCTGTTGGTTGCCTTGACTTTAAAATAACCGACGATCAAGGCGACTGCGAGCACGGCCACACCAAGCAAAATATCGTTCATCGCGTCTCCGCCCCGCTGCGATGTATTATCCGCAAGCAGCATGCGCAGGAACATCAGATCCAGCAGAGCAATGACGGTGAGCACCACTTGTATGTACGGCCAGGTTTTTTTGAACAATCCGATGGCAATGAAGTTCAGCGTAAGATACGCGAAAAAGCCCATCTGCGAGTATACGCTTACAGTAAAGCCGCTCAAAATCAACTGCACTACATTCAATACCCCGTCCATCGGGCCATTGAAATTTTGGAACTCTCCCTGAATGATTTGCAGGGACAGACCCATCACTAATGTGATTCCGCCTCCGATAAGGAGCGTGGTCCAAAATAAGTAAAACCATTTTTTCAACGTCAAGGCGCTGCACCTCCGCAATGTTCATTATTTTACCAAGGTTCTCAGCAAAAAACTATAACTGTCAAACATAATTCACAATTCCTCCTGCCATACTACGCGTGAAGGTATGAATGGGACAGAAAGGAGTGCCGTGCCATGAAGACATCATTTATCCGTCTCGCGATGGTTGGCGCCATTATGATGCTGCTTCTTACCAGCTGCGGGGCCGAACAGCCCGCTGCCCAGAGCACCATGGATTATAAAGAACTAAAAAGCATGGTTATCGATATTCTCAAGAGCGAAGAAGGCCAAAAAGCCGTTCAATCGGCGTCATCCGGAGGATCTGGCGGCGGCATGCAGATGCAGGCGATGACGATGCAGCAGCAGGAGCAGATTCGTACGGCAGTGAAGGATACGCTCGTATCTCCCGAGTATGAGAAGGTGATCGAGGAGGTTATGAAGGATCCCAAATTCGCCGGAGAATTCGCCAAAGCCGTCAATAAAGAAAATAAGGAGCTCCATAAAGCGTTAATTAAAGATCCGACATACCAGCAGTCGTTCGGCGAAATGCTGAAATCTCCCGATATGACGAAGGCTTACCTTGAGATGATGAAGACCCCGGACTATCGCAAGCAGATGATGACGCTTGTCAAAGATGCCATGGGCAGCCCGCTGTTCAAGCTTGAAGTCATGGATTTATTAAGCAAAGTCGTCAAGGAAGAGCTTCAGCCGGAAGAAAAGAAGAAAAAGCAGGAAGGTGAAGGCGGCAAGGGTGGTCAAGAAGGCGGTGGTGGAGGCGGAGGCGGAAAAGAAGAGGGCGGAGGCGAATCCGGCGGCGGCAGCTCCGGTTCATAGACCTCCCCTCCCCGGCATATGGCAAAGGACTCCGCATGGGAGTCCTTTTGTGTTCAGCGATGATGCCGGCCATTCAGGACAAACGCCGAACGACTTCTTCGGCCAGCTCGGTATACAGCTTGCCGATAGCCGAATCCGCCTTGTACACTGAAGGCGAGAAGTCCGGCTCTGCCGGGTGATTGTCAGGCGAACCGAGCGGAATCTGGGCGAGCAGATCGGCATGAAGCGCTTCCGCCAGCTTGCCCCCGCCTCCGCGGCCGAATACGTACTGCTTGTCTCCGCATTGCCCGCACTCGACATAAGCCATATTTTCAACGACGCCTAAGATGTCATGCTTCGTATGGAGCGCCATCGAACCGGCCCGGGCTGCGACGAAGGCAGCCGTCGAATGAGGCGTCGTGACGATAATCTCCTTGCTGTTCGGGATCATCTGGTGAATGTCCAGTGCGATATCGCCCGTTCCCGGAGGGAGATCAAGCAGCACGATATCGAGCTCGCCCCACTCCACTTCCTGGAAGAAATTGCGGAGCATTTTGCCCAGCATCGGACCGCGCCATACGACCGGACTATTGTCTTCCACGAAAAAGCCCATCGACATCACTTTGACGCCGAACCGTTCAATCGGAATCACCATGTTGTCCTGCACGATCGGGCGGTCTTCAATCCCCATCATATCCGGGACGCTGAAGCCATAGATGTCGGCATCGATGAGTCCGACTCGCTTGCCCAGCCGGGCAAGGGCCGCCGCCAGATTGACGGTGACAGTCGATTTGCCGACGCCGCCCTTGCCGCTGGCGACGGCGATGAATTCCACGCCCGAAGCCGGATTCAGCAGCGGATGCCGCTCCATCCCGGCTCCATGCCCTGCCGGCTCGGCGCCTGGCCCCGACGCCTCTTCGGCTGGCTGCAGGCCGATGGCTTGCAGCTCCGCCGCCGTCGCCAGCCGGATGCGGACATGGACGTCGTCCAGACCGAGCGGCGACAAGCGGGTCTGAATCTCGCGGGTAAGCCGCTCGCGCGCTTCAGCATCCGCGGCCTGGGGAGCGATCAGAGCGGTCAGCTTCACTTCTCCCGGCTTGATCATCAGATCGCGAATCCATTGAATATGAGTCAAATCCTGGCCTGTCACGGGCTCCGTTAATCCATGCAGCGCTTGCAAAATATCTTCTTTCGTGATCATGATGGCACCTCGTCTCTATCAAGGTCAGCAGGCGGACATGCCGCTTCGTTACGTAGTCTATTATATCATAGGAACTCTATTTACCAATGTTTTCCCCTGCCATAAAGCGGAGTATTCCTTTGTAGACCGAGGCGGCCACCTTGCGCTGATACTGTTCATCCGCCAGCTTGCGGGATTCTTCCAGATTCGAGAGGAATCCCACCTCGACGAGCGCTGACGGAATCTCGACGTGATCCATCAGATACAAGCGCCGATCCACCGGCTTGGCCACCCGATCCGTATTTTCGAGATTGCGCCGGATCTCGGACTGAATCCATTTGGCCAGGCGCTCGCTCTCCGGGTGCTGCTTCGTATAGAACGATTGGGCGCCGCTCCACCTGCCCGACGGAATGCTGTTCATATGCAGACTAATCAGAATGTCCGCTTTCTTTTCCTGAACGAAGCTAACGCGCCGCTTCAAATCCTCTGTTTTGCGCTTTGCATACCCTTTGGTGTCCGGGGCCGCCAGATCGTAGTCCCCTTCCCGGGTCATGAAGACGATCGCTCCCGCCTGCTGCAAATAATCCCGCAAATATAAGGCGATAGAGAGATTGATATCTTTCTCAATCACTCCTTGCTTGCTGACCGCGCCGCCATCCGGCCCCCCATGGCCCGCATCAATGACGACGACCTTCCCGGATAACGGTATTGTCCAATAGGTCCATGTCTTCGTAGCCGGCATCTCGGCGGTCATGATGGCGATGACGGCCAGCACAAGGCAGAGGCTGACGAGCCATTTACGCACGCTGTGCAGGGATATCCACAAAATTGACGTTTTTTTGCTACGCTTCTCAGGCCATTTGATCATACAAAAAGTCCACCTCCGTTCCCATACAGACACTAATCATCTATATGGGACAAGGTGGACAAATATACATCGATTTAAGCTAACCATAGCAAGCTGGAGCGATCGGATCTACGCCTTCTGATTCGCCGGCTCCGACATGCCTTCGATCAAGATCCGGGCCACTTCCGGACGCGAAAATTCAGGCGGCGGACAAATGCCGTTCCGCAGCATCTCGCGCACCTTCGTCCCGGACAAGGCGACATGCCGCTCCTTCGGATGCGGGCATGTCTTGCTGGATGCCATATTGCCGCAAGCGGTGCAATAGAAGCTGTGCTCGAAGAAGAGCGGCATGATGCCGAGCTCTTCCGGATCGAATTCACGGAAAATATGCTGAGCGTCATAAGTGCCGTAATAATCGCCTACGCCGGCATGATCGCGGCCGACGATGAAGTGGGTGCAGCCGTAATTTTTGCGGACAATGGCGTGAAAAATCGCCTCTCTCGGACCCGCGTACCGCATCGCGGCCGGGAAGACGCCGAGAAAGACCCGGTCTCTCGGATAATAATGCTCCAGCAGACTGACATAACTGCGCATGCGCACATCCGCAGGCACATCGTCGGACTTCGTCTCGCCGACGAGCGGATTGAGGAACAGCGCGTCTACAATCTCCATCGCGCTCTTCTGGATGTACTCGTGAGCCCGATGAACCGGATTGCGGGTCTGGAAGCCGACGACGGTCCGCCAGCCGCGTTCCCGGAAGATCTGTCTCGTCTCGGCCGGATCGAAGTAATACTCGCCGAAGCGTTCCGGCTTCAGCCTGCGCAGCAAGCGAATGCTCCCGCCGACACAGAACGTCGGGCGCTCCAGCAGCTTCTGGACGCCCGGGTGAGCGGCATCCGTTGTGCGGAACACCTGCTCCGCCTCATGATACGGATCGATCTCGAAGATGCTCTGCACCTCGATCGTCCCGTACAATACGCCATCCTCTTCGCCTATGAGGGCCGCTTCCTCGCCGTTGCGCAGCCCGCTTGCGGTCTCCGCATCGACCGGGAGCGTAATCGGAAGGCTCCATACCGTGCCGTTCGCGAGTCTCATCCGTTCCACCACGTGACGGTAATCTTCTTCGTTCATGAAGCCCTGTAAGGGAGAAAATGCCCCTATGGCAATGAGATCGGCATCGGACAGCGTTCGTCGGTTGATTCGGATGGCGGGAAGGCCGGCAGCTTCCTGCTCGATTCGCCCGGCCTCCGCTTCCGGGACGAGCCTGGAGATGAGGTGGCCTCCATGCGGTAAGATTGTGCTCATAATTCGTTCTCCCTTCGCTAGTTACTGATGAAGCCCGCATTCCACCTTCCCGGTTCCGGACCAGCGCCCAGCGCGCGGATCTTCTCCAGGCCGCACCTGACGCGTGCAGTAGCTGCAGCCGATGCTGGGATAGTTCAGATCATGCAGCGGATTGTACACGACGTCATGCGAACGAATGTAGTTCCATACGTCTTCGGAAGTCCACGCGGCAAGCGGATTGAACTTCATCAGGCCGAACTTCGTATCATACTCCACCTTCTTGGTATGAGCCCGGGTTGGCGCCTGATCGCGGCGAATTCCGGTAATCCAGGCATCATATTGCCCGAGAATGCCGGTCAGCGGCTCGACCTTCCGTATATTGCAGCATAGATTCGGCTCTCGTTCCCACAGCGCTTCCCCGTGCAGCTCGGCCTGCTCTTCGGGCGAGAGCGCCGGAGCGACGCGGACGAACTCCAGATTGTAGCGCTCGCTCAGCCGATCGCGTGTCTCATAGGTCTCCCGGAAGTGAAAATCGGTATCCAAATAGAATATATCGGTTGACGGGCTGATGCGCTGCAGCATATCAACCAGGACAACATCTTCCGCGCCGAAGCTGCATGCGAAGGTCAATTTCGGAAACGTCTCGACCGCCCAGGCAATCAGTTCTTCCGGAGCCGTATGCTCGAATTGCTCTGCCTTCTCTTGTGCCAGCGCTTCCTTTTCCAACAGATTCATGTGTCGCTCCTCCACTCATGAATTATTCCGAGTTTTTCAATATGTTTTGTTTATTTAATTATAAGTCCTTTCCTATCTTTGTCAATTTATTTTTCTGCATATTGCAACGTCTCGATGTTACAGCATATACCGGGACATTGCCCCAGGTGAATGTTCACGGACAACAAAAATCGGGCTTGCCGTCAAGCCCGATCTCCTAGGTTCATTCGGTTCTCTAAAACAAATTCTCCTACTCGCTAATCCGCTATTGCCTCATCAATGGGGAACGGTTCTCCGGACCATGCCTTGCGCGAAGTCCAGGCTTCCTCCCCTTGCCAGAAAGAATGATCGGGAGTGAGGCCAAGCGGCAGCAATACCGTTGAGCATAAATAAAGGCTGCCCGTAGATATGTAGGCTTCACCGATACCTGGCTGATGGCCGCAGAAGCCGATGGTCAGCCACCCATCTGCGGTGAAGGTTCCTTCCGCCTCCAGCATGCGCTGCATGACCGCCGTCAAGCCGCAGCGCACCTGCGCCGGGGACAAGGAGGAAGGCAATTGATCCAGCCAGGCCAGCTGCGCCAACAAGTGGAATACGCCGCATCGATAGGCGAGCGATCGTCCGAGCGGCGGGAAGGTCCCTTCCGGCGAGATCATCCGCTCCAATTGCCCGGCATGCCGCTTGGCCCTCTTCCCTACCGCCGCCTTCAGGCGTTCCCAGTCCGGGTAGAGATGGCCGACCGCCGTCAACATATCCACCATCATCGGCTGGATGACGAAGCTGTTGTAATAGTCGGCATGGTAGGCCGGGCCGTCCCCATATGTGCCATCGCCCGCATACCATGATTCGTGCTGCTTCAAGGCGTAATCGATCCGCATCGCATCCCAATCGGCTTCGCCCGCTTGGTACAGGAATGCTTCGATAGCCGCAGAGAACAGCAGCCAATTGTTATAATGCGGCCGGATGCGCCGCGTCTCCCGCAGCGCGTTAACTACCTGCCGGCGGACCCTGTCGCCGAGCGGCAGCCACAATGCCTCTGGCGCCCTGAGTAGCGCCTGAGCCAGAAAAGCCGCATCCACCAGCGGTTGATACCCTTCGCTGAAGTTCAGCCGGTCCGGCGAATCCGGCGCGGTGGCCGCATCGATCGCCTCCATATACCACCCCATCATTCGCTCTCGCAGATCCGCCTCCTCCGGGGGACCGCCCGTCAGAGCCAGCCAAGGCGCGATGCCGGCCATCAAGCGGCCGAAGGCCTCCAGCCCGGCGTACGGGCCGCGCCCGTCCCCGCTGCTCTCCAGCGGCATATCCCGCTGCAAGCGCCGCTCTGCAAGCGCCTTCAAGACTGGCGTCGCCAATCGCTCCAGCACATGCAGCCAATAGGCCCGATTCCGAACGCCCGGATCGAAGTCAAGACCGCTTTTGGCGCACGTCTCTTCGCTCCGCGAACAATTCGAGCTTGCCGAGAGCAAGTGCCGCTCCGTCGTCTCTTGTGATGCCATCGCCATTCCTCCTGTTTGCACGTTTTCCAGACCCGAATTGAGCAGTACTGCATCTTCTCATTATAACGGATGCACCGGTCGGCATATATAACAAAACCACTGTTTCGCTGCACGGAAAGAGGGGTTGATTCCGACTAGAGTCTCAGGCGACACAGAGGTTCAATAATAGGGACTGCTGGCATTCTGCATGCCCATTCGGCAACAATCCAATGAAACCAGCCTTTCGGGAAGGAGGACCTGATTGGAATCGGCGGCCAACGCCACATCCGCTGCTTGCAGCATGTAGCCCTCCTGAAAAAATGAAAAGCCCCTGACCAACAAGGGCCAAGGGCGATAATCGTTGATATAACAGGCTTCTTAACGCTTCGAGAACTGAGGCGCGCGGCGAGCCGCTTTGAGGCCGTATTTCTTACGTTCTTTCATGCGCGGATCACGAGTCAGGAATCCGGCTTTCTTCAGCGAAGAACGCAGTTCCGGATCGGCTTTCAGCAGCGCACGGGAAATGCCGTGACGGATAGCTCCTGCTTGTCCGGAGATTCCGCCTCCGTGAGCCAATACGATTACATCATATTTGCCAAGAGTCTCCGTAAGGTTCAGCGGCTGCTTCACAATCAGCTTCAGCGTTTCCAAACCGAAGTATTCATTAATGTCACGTTTATTAATCACGATGCGGCCTTCGCCCGGTACGAGACGAACACGTGCTACCGAGTGCTTGCGACGACCTGTCCCATAGTATTGTACTTGTGCCATGAAACTGTCCTCCCCTTTCTATTATCCGCGAAGTTCGTAAACTTCAGGTTGTTGTGCTTGATGCGGGTGTTCTGCGCCGGCATATGCTTTGATGCGAAGCTTCATTTTGTTGCCCATGCGCGTCTTAGGCAGCATGCCTTGAACCGCAAGTTCAATCATACGCTCAGGCTTCTTGTTCAGCATTTCCTGTGCGCTTGTCACTTTCAGACCGCCTGGATAGAGGGAGTGACGATAGTATTTCTTGTCTTGCAGCTTATTGCCGGACAAGACGATTTTCTCCGCGTTGATAACAACGACGAAGTCGCCGCCGTCAACATGTGGTGTAAATGTCGGCTTGTGCTTGCCGCGGATAAGAGCCGCTGCTTCAGAAGCAAGGCGACCAAGTGTCTTGCCAGTTGCGTCGATAACGAACCATTTGCGCTCAACTTCAGCTGGCTTCGCCATATATGTGGTACGCATGAAACATCCTCCTCTGATGACCTTCGATACAGTGTGAACGGCACACTGCGTCGCATATCACAATCATTATTGATTACCATCGTTACGATAGTTCGTGTGTATATTCGTTCAGTACGTTCGTTCTCTTGATCTGTCAAAAAAAAATCTGTCAAAAACTGCCCTTGGGCAGCGTGATTTCTTTGCGGGGCCGTGGGAAAGCCTAAAGAAACACAGATGTTATTTTACCGTATTCGGTTCTATTATGCAAGGTCTTTTTTCCCTTCGGCAAGAACCGGGACGGCCTGATCCATCCGGTCTTCTCCGTCATATTCCACACTCCACAGCGTCAGGCCGTGGGGCACTGCCGTCGGTCCTGCGGACTCCCGGTTTTTCGCTGCAAGAATGGGCACAATATCATCAGGAGAGAACTTGCCCTCGCCCACCCAGATCAAGGTGCCCGCAATGATGCGTACCATGTTGTACAAGAAGCCGTTCCCCGTCACGAACACATGAATCCGGCCCCGGCCGGGCTCATGGTTCGCGTTCGGTTCATGCTCCAACCGCGCCTCGTAAATCGTGCGCACATTGGTCAGTTTCGGTGATTTGGGCGATGCGACTGACGTAAAGTCATGCTCTCCGACGAAGTGCTGAAGCGCCTGCCGCATCGCCTCAATATCAAGCGGTGCGGGATGATGGAATTCCACATTGCGCCGGAAAACATCACGCGTCCGCTCCGCCAGGATTGAATAACGATACGTCTTGCGCTTCGCAGAGAATCGGGCATGGAACGATTCGGGAGCTTCCCATGCATCCCGGATGACAATGTCATCGGGCAGACGCGAGTTCATCGCGGGACACCAACGTTCGATGGGTATCGATGACTCGGTCGCGAAGTTAACCACCTGCCCGAGCGCATGCACGCCGGCATCCGTACGCCCGGAAGCCGTAACGGCCGCATGCTCCTTCGTCAACATGTGAATCGCTTCTTCGATGCGTCCTTGTATCGTATCCCGACCCGGCTGCGTCTGGTAACCGCTGTATGCCGTGCCGTCATAGCTTAACAGCATTCCAATGTTACGCATATAGCACCTCCGTGGTGAACCGCATGCATGGCAGCGGGGTGCCTGGTCCGCTGACGACCGCGTCCCGAGGCGATTAAAAAGAAAAGCTCCTCATGGGAGCCTTCTTTCACGCCGCTGCTGCGTCGTTATCGTATCGCTAAACAGGACCGCGAACTTACGCGCGGTCAACCAGTTCCAAGTACACCATAGGCGCAGAATCGCCGCGGCGCGGTCCCAATTTCATGATGCGGGTGTATCCGCCTGGACGTTCTGTGTAGCGTGGAGCAATATCCGAGAACAACTTCTGGATTGCATCCTGTTCTCCGTTCAGAGTCTCGCGGCGAACGAATGCAGCCACCTGACGGCGAGCATGCAGATCCCCACGTTTCGCCAGCGTAATGAGCTTCTCCGCGATGGAGCGAACTTCTTTCGCTTTCGCTTCCGTCGTCTGAATGCGCTCATACAAGAACAAATCAGTTACCAAGTCGCGGAACAATGCTTTACGGGCACTGGAATCACGACCCAACTTTTGGTATGCCATTGCTATTTCCCCTCCTTCTAAGCCAAGTTCCTGTTAGTCTTCCATGCGAAGGCCCAATCCGAGTTCTTCGAGCTTCTCTTGAACTTCCTCCAAAGATTTGCGGCCCAGGTTCCGGACCTTCATCATATCTTCTTCGGTCTTCGTAATCAGCTCTTGAACCGTATTGATGCCTGCACGCTTCAAGCAGTTGTAGGAACGAACGGAGAGATCGAGCTCTTCGATTGTCATCTCAAGCACTTTCTCTTTTTTGTCTTCCTCTTTTTCAACCATAATTTCCGCGTCTTTCGCTTCATCCGTCAATCCGACGAACAGCATCAAGTGCTCCGTCAAAATCTTCGCACCGAGGCTCACCGCTTCTTCCGGTCGAATGCTTCCATCCGTCCACACTTCAAGGGTTAACTTGTCGTAGTTCGTCACTTGGCCGACACGCGTATTCTCCACGTTGTAGTTCACGCGGGAGATCGGCGTGTAAATCGAGTCAACCGGGATCACACCAATCGGTTGGTCTTCCCGTTTGTTCCCGTCAGCCTGCACATAGCCACGACCACGATTTGCGAAGATTCGCATATGGAGTCTGGAACCTTGCGCTAAAGTTGCAATGCGGAGATCCGGGTTCAAAATTTCCACATCGCTGTCCGCTCGAATATCGCCAGCCGTTACAATCCCTTCGCCATCCGCATCGATCTCGAGAACTTTCTCTTCATCGGAGTGGATTTTGAGCGACAGGGCCTTCAAGTTCAAGATAATTTCCGTGACGTCTTCATAGACTCCCGGAATCGTCGAGAACTCGTGCAGGACACCGTCGATTTGGACGGACGTCACCGCAGCACCGGGCAAGGAGGAGAGCAGAATACGGCGCAGGGAGTTGCCTAGCGTCGTTCCGTATCCTCGCTCCAGCGGTTCTACGACAAATTTGCCGTATGTGCCTTCCTCATTGACGTCCACGGTCTCAATTTTCGGCTTTTCGATCTCAATCACTGTATAACCCTCCTTCAAACGTCGCTGGCGTTTATCAACGTCAAACACCTACGGTCGGTCGATTCATGCAGTATGCCTAAACAACCATTATTCCCAACAGGCGCTAGCTTAATACTACACGCATCGGTGTGCCATCATTATACGCGACGACGTTTTGGCGGGCGGCAGCCGTTGTGCGGGATTGGCGTAACGTCTTTGATCATGCTGACTTCCAAACCTGCAGCTTGCAGGGAGCGGATGGCAGCTTCACGACCTGCGCCAGGGCCCTTAACCATTACCTCAACCGACTTCATGCCGTGTTCCATTGCCGTTTTGGCAGCGGATTCCGCAGCCATTTGCGCAGCGAACGGAGTCGATTTACGGGAACCTTTGTAGCCCAAGTTCCCGGAGCTTGCCCAAGAGATTGCGTTGCCGTGCGGGTCAGTAATCGTCACGATCGTGTTGTTGAACGTGGAACGAATGTGAGCCACACCACTCTCAATATTTTTACGGTCACGACGTTTTGTGCGTACGACTTTTTTCGCTTTAGCCATTGCTAGTTATCCCCCCTTATTACTTCTTCTTGTTCGCTACAGTACGACGAGGGCCTTTACGCGTACGAGCATTTGTCTTCGTACGTTGCCCACGAACAGGCAATCCGCGGCGATGGCGGATTCCGCGATAGCATCCGATTTCGACCAAACGTTTGATGTTCAAAGAGATCTCACGGCGGAGGTCACCTTCTACTTTAACATTTTTGTCAATCGCCTCACGGATTTTGTTCACTTCGTCTTCCGTCAAATCGCGAACGCGAGTATCCGGGTTCACACCTGCTTGCGCAATGACTTTCTCAGAAGTCGATTTTCCGATACCGAAAATGTATGTTAAGGCGATCTCAACGCGTTTATCACGTGGCAAGTCCACACCAGCTATACGAGCCATTAACGCTACACCCCCTTCTTTTATCCTTGTTTTTGTTTATGCTTCGGATTTTCACAGATTACCATAACGTTGCCTTTGCGTCGAATGACTTTGCATTTCTCGCAAATCGGCTTAACAGAAGGTCTTACCTTCATGCTGAATACCTCCTAGTTATCAAGTTGCACCCGTATCTCCAGCCCGCGTCTGACGGTCTGCAAGTGCATGCAAGTGCTCCTCGGCGATGGCCGGAAGCTACTTCCGATATGTGATGCGACCTTTGCTCAAATCGTATGGCGAAAGTTGCACGACCACTTTGTCCCCTGTCAGAATACGGATGAAGTGCATCCGCAGCTTGCCGGAAACATGGGCTAAAATTTGATGACCGTTCTCCAACTCAACTCGAAACGTTGCATTCGGCAACGGCTCAATGACCGTGCCCTCCACCTCAATTACATCTTCCTTGGCCAACGTCATTCTCCTTTCTGTTCAACATCTGCAGCGGCTGACTCTTCCGCAAATTTCGTCAGGACGTACCGGAGCTTACTGTTCGTAACCCGGCCGCTCTCCTGTAAACTTCGGACAACTTCATGGCTAATCTCGGGTAGCACCTCGAGATGAAGCAAGTTTTTTCGCTTAGGCTGGTCAAACTTCCGTTTGTCCCCATCCGCTATATTGACGTAGCGCGATTCTTCAATGCCGATGATGACTGCGAGCTTGCCCGCATCACGACCTCGAAGCACCTTGACGAATTGGCCGAGACGAGGGGTTGATTGTTCACTCATCGTCCATCACCTACTCAACCAGCTTCGTCAAAATTTCGCAACCTTCCGGCGTTACGGCTACCGTATGCTCGAAGTGAGCGCACAGCGTTCCGTCCGCCGTCACAACCGTCCAGTTGTCTGCGAGCGTCTTGACATACCGCTCACCGACAATGACCATCGGCTCTATCGCAAGCGTCATGCCCGGTTTGAGACGCGGGCCGCGGTCCGGAATCCCGTAATTCGGGATTTGCGGTTCTTCGTGAAGATCCGTTCCAATCCCGTGCCCAACGTATTCTCGCACGACGGAAAAACCTGCATCCTCGATTACCCGCTGGATCGCATGGGATATCGTGAAAAGACGAGTATCCGGCTTGACCAGCGCGAGCCCTGCATAGAGCGATTGCTCCGTAACCTCGAGCAGCCGCCGGGCTGTCTCCGAGATTGTGCCGACGCCATAGGTCCAGGCCGAGTCTCCATGGTATCCACGGTATTCCGCACCGATATCGATGCTGATGATGTCGCCTTCGTTTAACTTGCGTGTGCCGGGAATGCCGTGCACCAGTTCTTCGTTGACTGATACGCAGATGCTGCCGGGAAATCCGTTATAACCTTTGAACGAAGGTGTCGCCCCTTGGCTGCGAATGAACGTCTCTGCAATAGAATCGAGTTCACGAGTCGTGATCCCTGGCTTAATGGATTGGGCCAGAAGACGATGCGTTTCCGCTACAATTCGCCCAGCTTCTCTCATGAAGCCTAATTCTACTTCGGACTTACAGATGATCATCTTTTTAACCTCGCAGTAAAGATACGATTTCAGACGCCACCGTATCGATTTCCTTCTCCCCGTCAACCTGACGCAACAAGCCCTTGTTCCCATAGTATTCGAGTAAAGGAGCCGTTTTGTTGATATATTCGTCAAGGCGCGTGCCGACCTTCTCCTCGGTATCATCCGAGCGCTGGTACAGCTCACCTTGGCACTTATCGCAAACGCCTGCTTGTGTAGGCGGGTTAAATATGACATGGTACGTCGCGCCGCAAGACTTGCAGATACGTCGTCCCGTAAGACGAGCCAGCAATAAATCGCGGTCAACGCTCAGATTAATGACGTGGTCCAGCTTGCGGCCGAGCTCCGTCAGGATGCCGTCCAGCGCATCGGCTTGCGCCAATGTGCGCGGGAAGCCGTCCAGCAGGAAGCCTGCTTCGCAATCCGGCTGCGCGAGCCGTTCGCGAACGATGCCCACGGTCACGTCATCGGGAACGAGCAGACCTTGATCGATGTACTGCTTGGCTTTCAACCCGATAGGGGTGCCTTCGTTCATCGCTTTGCGGAACGCATCACCCGTCGAAATATGGGGGATGCCGAACTCGGCAACAATGCGTTCGGCCTGCGTCCCTTTCCCTGCCCCAGGAGGCCCCATGAATAGAATGTTCATCGAATGTCACTCCCCTTTATGCAAGCACAGGCTTAACTTCGCCGGAAGTGGGGTGCTTCGATGCCATTCGTTAAGCCTCTGCTATACAAGAAACAGCACAATAGGTGCCGATGAGCACAAGGCTTCATCAGAACCTATTGCCTATTTATTGATGAAACCTTTGTAATGGCGTTTAATCAATTGGCTTTCAATTTGCTTCATCGTGTCAAGCGCGACGCCGACGACGATGAGAAGCGAAGTTCCGCCGATTTGAACGGAACGAGGCAATCCGGCGAGTGATCCGAAGAACACCGGTATAATGGATACCACCGCCAGGAAGATGGCGCCGGCCAGCGTGATGCGAGTCATGACCCGCGTCAAATATGTGGCTGTCGCTTTCCCTGGACGGATGCCCGGGATATAACCACCGTTCTTTTTCATTTGATCCGCCATTTGTTGCGGGTTCAACTGCACGAACGTGTAGAAGAACGTGAAGCCGATAATCATGAGCACGTATAACACCATGCCCAGCGGTTTATCGATCATCATATGGGTGATTATCCATTTAGCCCACGCTTTATCCGCCCAGAACTGGGCAATCGTAGCAGGGAACATCAGCAGCGATGACGCAAAGATGACCGGAATAACCCCTGCCCCGTTGACTTTCAACGGAATATGCGTATTTTGTCCGCCGTACATTTTGTTCCCGACCACACGCTTCGCGTACTGGACCGGAATTTTGCGGTTACCTTGCTGAATGTAGATAACCCCGACGATGATGAGAACGATGAACAGCGCAATGATGATCATCTTAATGATGTTTAAGAACAGCTGATTGCCGTCAATGAACTGGCTCTGCGCGATCTCCTGGATATGCGTCGGAATACCTGACACGATACCGGAGAAGATGATAATGGAAATCCCGTTGCCGATTCCCTTCTCCGTAATCTGCTCGCCAAGCCACATCAGGAACGCTGTACCCGCCGTCAATACGATGGCGATTAGGATGTAATCCGCGTACGTGGCGTTCGGAACGAGCTCCAAGCCATATAGCCGGTTAAAACCAATCGCTGTACCGAATGCTTGGATCAGACCCAGAACCACGGTGCCATAACGCGTCATTTGGGCAATTTTCTTCTTGCCCACTTCTCCTTCTTTGGCCCATTCGGCGAATTTCGGCACAACATCCATCGTCAGCAACTGCATGATGATGGACGCCGTGATATACGGAAATATACCAAGCGCAAAGATGGAGAATTTAAACAACGCGCCGCCGGAGAACGTGTTCAGGAAGCCGAACAGCTCCGTGCCCTGATTGGCATTAGCAAAAACCGATGTATCCACACCGGGTACCGGGACAAAGGATCCGATGCGATAAACGATCAAGACCAAGAGCGTAAAAAGGATTCTACGTCTCAGATCTTCGACTCGCCATATATTCGATACGGTCTTAAACATTAAATCACCTCGGATTTGCCGCCGGCAGCCTCGATCTTCTCCACCGCAGATTGAGAGAACTTGTTCGCTTTCACTGTCAGCTTGACAGTCAAATCACCGTTGCCCAATACTTTGATTCCGCTCATTGGGTTTTTCACGATGCCTTGTTCCATCAACAGTTCCGGAGTAACTTCAGTACCAGCCTCGAAGCGGTTCAATTCCGTAACATTCACTACCGCATACTCTTTACGAGTTGGGTTGATGAATCCGCGTTTTGGCAAACGACGGTACAGTGGGTTTTGTCCGCCTTCGAAGCCTGGACGAACACCACCACCGGAACGAGCGTTTTGACCTTTGTGACCGCGGCCTGCCGTCTTCCCGTTACCAGTACCGATACCGCGTCCAAGGCGGCGCTTGCTCTCTTTACGGGAGCCAGGAGCCGGAGTAAGTTCATTCAACTTCATCGTTCGTCGCACCTCCTTAGTTATTTATGACTCTGCTATTTGTTGTCGCTATTGCGTGCGTTGCGTATGAAGCATGCATGAAGGAAGCTTACGCTTCGACTTCTTTGACGTCAACCAAGTGCTTCACTTGGTTCACCATTCCGCGGATCGCTGCGTTGTCGTCATGAACAACCGTCTGATTGATTTTGCGTAGACCCAATGTGTTCACCGTTGTACGATGCGTTTCTGGGCGGCCGATCAGACTGCGAACGAGGGTAATTTGCAACTTCGCCATTGTCGTCCCCTCCTTATCCTAACAGTTCCTCAACGGATTTGCCGCGCAGTTTCGCTACTTGCTCTGCCGTCTTCAGACGGGACAGACCTTCGAGCGTCGCGTTGACCATGTTGATGGAGTTCGAGGAACCAAGCGATTTCGTCAAGATATCGCCTACTCCCGCCAATTCCAACACGGCACGTACTGGACCACCAGCGATAACCCCCGTACCTTCGGATGCTGGCTTCAAGAGAACTCTGCCTGCGCCGAAATGTCCGATGACTTGGTGAGGAATCGTCGTGTTCACGAACGGAACATGGATGAGATTCTTTTTCGCGTCTTCGATGCCTTTGCGGATTGCGTCAGGTACTTCGGATGCTTTACCGATGCCTGCACCAACCCAGCCTTTGCCATCGCCGACGACTACGAGTGCGCTAAAGCTAAAGCGGCGTCCGCCTTTAACGACTTTAGCAACACGGTTAATTTGCACAACTTTTTCAGAAAGTTCTAACGTGTTAGGATCAACTCGCAAGTCGTTTACCTCCTTCGATTGAATTCTTAGAATTCAAGGCCGGCTTCGCGTGCTGCTTCAGCCAATGCTTGAATTCGGCCATGATACAAGTAACCGCCGCGGTCGAATACGACATTGTCGTACCCTTGCGCCTTGGCGCGTTTTGCGATCAATTCGCCTACTTTGCTTGCAGCTTCTACACTGCCGCCGTTCTTGATCTCTTCGCGAAGCTCTTTATCCATCGTCGATGCAGCTGCGATTGTTACGCCTTTTACATCATCGATAACCTGAGCGTAGATGTGCTTGGAGGAACGGAATACGTTCAAACGCGGACGTGCTGTCGTACCTTCGATTTTCTTGCGAACACGAAGATGTCTTTTCAAACGCGCTTTATTTTTATTCGCCTTAGTAATCATCTGATTGATTCACTCCCTTCGGAATAACCGTTAAGCTGCTAAGACAAGCGAGCTAGGCAAGAGTTTATTTCTTCTTGCCTGCTTTACCTTCTTTGCGGAGAATGCGCTCGCCTTCGTACTTGATCCCTTTGCCTTTGTAAGGTTCTGGTTCACGTACGGAGCGGATTTTTGCCGCATATTCACCAACGCGCTCTTTGTCGATGCCTTTGACGATAATTTTCGTCTGAGCAGGCAATTCGAACTCGATGCCCTCTTCTGGTGTAATCTCAACCGGATGGGAGTATCCGACGTTCAACACGAGTTTGTTGCCGGTCTTGTTCGCACGATAACCAACACCAACGAGCTCCAATGTTTTGGAGAAACCTTCCGTTACTCCGTTAACCATGTTGCTGATGATGCTGCGAGTCGTGCCGTGCAAAGAACGGTGAAGTTTATTGTCAGAAGGACGCTCAACATGAATCACGTTCTCTTCAACGGACACTTTCATGTCCTTATGAATTTCACGGGATAAGCTTCCTTTTGGTCCTTTGATAGTAATCACGCTATTGTCCAGAGTGACAGTGACGCCGCCTGGAACTGTAATTGGCTTACGACCAATACGAGACATATGTTGTTGCACCTCCAATCTTATGCGAATGGTTTACCAAACGTAGCAGACAACCTCGCCGCCAGTTTTTGCTTGGCGAGCTTCTTT
This sequence comes from Paenibacillus dendritiformis, assembly GCF_945605565.1. Classification (NCBI taxonomy): domain Bacteria; kingdom Bacillati; phylum Bacillota; class Bacilli; order Caryophanales; family Paenibacillaceae; genus Paenibacillus; species Paenibacillus dendritiformis. Next base: position 6,633,905 of record NZ_OX216966.1, read on the forward strand.
GTCAGTCATAACGCCCTTGGACGTCGAGATGATAGCAATCCCGAGGCCACCCAGAACGCGTGGCACCTCAGTGGACTTCGTGTACACGCGCAGTCCTGGCTTACTGATGCGCTTCAAGCCTGTGATGACACGCTCGTTGTCGGCACCATATTTCAGGAAAATGCGGATAAGCCCTTGTTTGTTGTCTTCGATATATTCTGCATCGCGGATAAATCCTTCGCGCTTCAAGATTTCAGCAATTTGCTTCTTCATCGTCGAAGCAGGCATCTCCACGGTCTCATGACGTACTGTGTTAGCATTGCGAATGCGTGTAAGCATATCAGCAATCGGATCGGACATAACCATTAGTGTAAACCTCCTTCCCGCAACAGGGTTGATTACCAGCTAGCTTTTTTAACGCCAGGAATCTGGCCTTTGTATGCCAATTCGCGGAAACAAATTCTGCAAATTTTAAACTTACGTAATACAGAGTGTGGACGGCCGCAGCGTTCACAGCGTGTGTATGCCCGTACTTGAAACTTCGGTTTGCGTTGTTGCTTGATTTTCATCGAAGTTTTTGCCACGTGAGTTGACACCTCCTAAATCGTGTCCAAGATATCGATTCATGGAATCGTTCCGTTCGTATTACCTTGTTCGCCTTCGACGCGAATTACTTCGCGAAAGGCATGCCGAGTTGCGTCAACAATTCGCGGGACTCTTCGTCCGTTTTCGCCGTCGTTACGACAACGATGTCCATACCGCGCACTTTGTCTACTTGATCGTACTCGATCTCAGGGAAGATGATTTGCTCCTTCAGACCAAGCGTGTAGTTGCCGCGGCCGTCAAATGCTTTGTTCGAGATACCGTGGAAGTCACGGACACGAGGAAGCGTGACGTTGAACAATTTGTCCAGGAAGTGATACATGCGCTCACCGCGCAAAGTCACTTTCACACCAATCGGCATTCCTTCACGAAGCTTAAAGCCTGCGATAGACTTCTTCGCACGTGTAATTACTGGTTTTTGACCCGCGATCAATTGCAGTTCAGCAACAGCCGAATCCAAAACTTTGGAGTTTTGAACAGCCTCACCCATACCCATGTTGATGACGACTTTCTCCACTTTTGGTACCTGCATAACGGATGTATAGTTGAACTTCTGCATCAGCGCAGGAGTAACTTCGTTCAAGTAACGTTCTTTCAGACGAGCTGCCATAAGGCACTGACCTCCTTTCTTAGCGATTAGTCGATGATTGCGCCAGAGCGCTTAGCGACGCGCACTTTTTTGCCGTTCTCCACTTTGTAACCGATGCGCGTTACTTTACCGGACTTCGGATCCACGTGCATGACGTTGGATGCGTGGATAGGCGCTTCTTGCTCGATGATACCGCCTTGCGGATTCGCAGCGTTCGGCTTCTGGTGCTTCTTCACCATGTTGACTCCTTCAACGAGAACACGGTTCTCGCGCGGATACGCAGCAATAACGCGGCCTTTTTTACCTTTGTCCTTACCCGTGATGACGATGACTGTATCGTCCTTCTTCACGTGCAGCTTATTGTTATGCGACTCGAGAATTTTCTTCAGTCGTGGCATGTGTCACACCTCCTGCATCTTGCCTGGCCGGCAAGTTGATTAGATCACTTCCGGAGCCAGGGAAACGATTTTCATGAAGTCTTTCTCGCGAAGTTCACGAGCAACCGGTCCGAAAATACGAGTTCCGCGTGGGCCCTTGTCTTCTTTTACGATAACTGCCGCGTTTTCGTCAAACGAGATGTAAGAACCATCTTTCCGACGAACGGAGCGCTTCGTACGAACGATTACAGCTCTTACAACGTCGCCCTTTTTGACAACGCCGCCTGGTGTTGCTTGTTTTACAGAACATACGATCAAATCACCAATGTGGGCCGCTTTGCGTCCGGTTCCGCCCAACACGCGAATACACATCAATTCTTTCGCACCAGAGTTATCTGCGACCTTCAAACGTGTGAATGGTTGAATCATTCGATTGTCCTCCTTTCGTTGAAGCTATTCGCTGCTTAAACGATGACTGCTTTTTCTACGATTTCAACGAGTCTCCAGCGCTTGTCTTTCGACAACGGGCGAGTCTCCATGATTTTCACAGTATCGCCGATTTTTGCTTCGTTGTTCTCATCATGCGCTTTGAACTTCTTCGTATAACGGATGCGCTTGTGATACAGGTCATGCTTCTTGTATGTTTCGACCGCGACGACGACGGTTTTGTCCATTTTATCGCTGACGACTTTGCCGACTTGCACTTTACGAGCGTTACGTTGTTCACTCATGAGTGTTGGGCCTCCTTCCTGCATACAGGATCTCTATATTCCGATTCGACATCAAGGTCGATTAACTAGTAATCCCAAGTTCTCTTTCACGAAGAACCGTATGTGCGCGAGCAATCGCTTTGCGTACATCACGGATACGAGTCGGGTTGTCAAGCTGTCCGGTAGCCAATTGGAAACGGAGGTTGAAAAGTTCTTCCTTGAATCCGGCAATCTTTTGTTCAATTTCAGCAGTGGTCAAGTTGCGGAATTCACTAGCTTTCATTATGCTTCACCACCCATTTCTTCACGTTTCACGAACTTCGTCTTGACTGGCAGCTTGTGAGCGGCAAGACGCATTGCTTCGCGAGCTACTTCCTCGGAGACACCAGAAAGTTCGAACATGATCTTGCCTGGTTTAACCACAGCTACCCATTTCTCAACGTTACCTTTACCGCTACCCATCCGAACCTCAAGCGGCTTCGCCGTGATTGGTTTGTCAGGGAAAATTTTAATCCATACTTTACCGCCACGCTTGATGTAACGAGTCATCGCGATACGGGCAGCCTCGATTTGACGGTTCGTGATCCACGTCGGTTCCAATGCTTGGAGACCGAAATCGCCAAAGTTAAGCGTTGTGCCGCCTTTCGCTTGACCTTTCAAGCGTCCTTTGAATTGCTTGCGGTGTTTTACACGTTTAGGTACCAACATGATTAGTTGCCTCCTTCCTGAGCAGCCTTTTTCTTAGCCGTAGGAAGTACCTCTCCACGATAGATCCATACTTTTACGCCCAGACGGCCGTAAGTAGTATGTGCTTCCGCTGTGCCGTAGTCAATGTCAGCGCGAAGCGTATGAAGTGGCACAGTCCCTTCGCTGTAACCTTCCGAACGAGCGATTTCAGCACCGCCCAGACGACCGCTAACTGCAGTTTTGATTCCTTTTGCACCAGCACGCATCGAGCGTTGAAGCGCTTGTTTCAGAGCGCGACGGAACGATACGCGGCGCTCCAGTTGTTGTGCAATGCTCTCAGCGACGAGGATTGCATCCAAATCTGGAGTTTTGATTTCCGAAATGTTGATGTGCACTTTTTTGCCGCCAGCGATAGTTGTTACTTCGCGACGAAGGGCTTCAACTTCGGAACCGCCTTTACCGATGACCATGCCCGGCTTAGCTGTGTGAATCGTCACGTTCACGCGGTTAGCCGCGCGTTCGATTTCGATGCGGGATACGGCTGCATCCTTCAATTTGTTTTTCAAATACTCACGAATCTTTACGTCTTCGATAAGCAAGGTACCGAAGTCTTTTTCCGCGTACCACTTGGATTCCCAATCACGGATGATACCAACTCGAAGTCCGACTGGATTTACCTTTTGACCCACTCGTTATCCCTCCTTATTTTTCAGATACCACGATGGAAATGTGGCTGGTTCTCTTATTGATACGGCTTGCACGTCCCATAGCGCGCGGACGGAATCGTTTCAAAGTAGGACCTTGGTTCACGTACACTTGCTCAACTACGAGCTTGTTCACGTCCATTTGATAGTTATGTTCTGCATTGGCAATCGCCGAGTTGAGCAGCTTCTCCACTACCGGAGATGCCGATTTAGGCGTGTGGCGCAGAATCGCAATCGCTTCGCCCACTTGCTTGCCGCGGATCAAGTCAATCACCAGCTTGACCTTGCGCGGAGAAATGCGAACATTATTCGCATGTGCCTTCGCTTGCATGGAAGTACCTCCCCTCAAATGCTATATAGTCAAAATTAGCGTCTTGTTTTTTTGTCGTCGTTCGTGTGGCCTTTGTACGTGCGTGTCGGCGCAAATTCGCCGAGCTTGTGTCCGACCATATCTTCCGTCACGTACACTGGCACGTGCTTGCGTCCATCATATACACCGAACGTATGACCGATGAATTGAGGGAAAATCGTGGAGCGGCGCGACCAAGTCTTAACAACAGCCTTCTTGTTGGACTCGTTCATTTGCTCGACTTTCTTCATCAAATGACCATCGACGAATGGTCCTTTTTTCAAACTGCGACCCATGTGTGAATCCTCCCTTCACAAAACCTTATGCTTGCGTGCGTTACGCCGCAGAGTATGCAGTCGGGTAAATATTATTTCGTGCGATGACGTACGATATATTTATCGGAATGCTTACCTTTTTTACGCGTTTTGTAACCGAGCGTCGGTTTGCCCCATGGAGACATAGGCGTTTTGCGGCCGATAGGAGCTTTACCTTCACCACCACCGTGAGGGTGATCAACCGGGTTCATGACGACACCGCGAACGGTAGGACGCTTGCCCAACCAGCGGCTGCGGCCGGCTTTACCGATTTTGATAAGCTCATGGTCGCCGTTGCCGACGGAACCGATTGTCGCGCGGCACACTTTGAGGACCTTGCGAACTTCGCCAGAGGACAGGCGAACCGTTACATATTTATCTTCTTTACCGAGCAATTGAGCTTCCGTTCCCGCTGCGCGAACCAGCTGGCCGCCCTTGCCTGGCTTCAACTCGATGTTGTGGATAACTGTACCTACTGGAATGTTCTCAAGCGGCATTGCATTGCCTGTCTTGATGTCCGCTCCAGGACCCGATACGATCACGTCGTTCACTTTCAGACCTTTTGGCGCGAGGATGTAACGCTTCTCACCATCTGCATAATGAATCAACGCGATGTTGGACGTACGGTTCGGATCGTATTCAATCGTAGCAACGCGGCCTGGAATGCCATCCTTGTTGCGTTTGAAGTCGATGATCCGGTATTTACGCTTATGTCCGCCGCCACGGTGACGAACCGTAATTTTTCCTTGGCTGTTACGTCCTGCTTTTTTGCTCAAAGGAGCAAGCAGGGACTTCTCTGGCACATTTGTTGTGATCTCTTCGAACGTAGATACGCTCATACCACGACGAGCCGGAGATGTCGGTTTGTACTTTTTGATAGGCACTGGTTTTCCCTCCTTACTTTACGAGTGTGTCATTATACCGTTTCGAAGAATTCAAGAGGCTTGCTGTCTTTCGCCAGCGTGACAAATGCTTTCTTCCATTCGGTTGTATATCCGGAGTAGCGGCCATAGCGCTTCGGCTTGGCTGGCACGCGAAGCGTGTTCACGTTCGCTACCTTAACTTTGAAAATCGACTCAACGGCTTGCTTGATTTCCGTCTTATTCGCACGGATATCGACTTCAAATACATATTTCAGGTCGTTCATCATGTCGGCTGTGCGTTCAGTGATGATAGGACGCTTAATGATATCGCGAGGGTCTTTCATTACGCGAACACCTCCTCTACCTTCTGAACCGCATCCTTCGTAATGATGAGCTTCTCATGGCGAAGCACGTCATATACGTTCACACCGTCAGCTGCAACGAGCTTCACAGAAGGAATGTTGCGAGCGGAGAGTGCCACGTTGTCATTGTACTCAGGGACAACGACCAACGCTTTGCGGTCCACTTTCAGATTGTTCAAGATTGCAGCGAATTCCTTCGTCTTCGGCGCATTCATCGTCAATTGATCCAATACGATGATTTGCTCTGCCAGAACTTTGGAAGACAGTGCGGATTTGATTGCCAGACGGCGTACTTTCTTAGGAAGCTTATACGCATAGCTGCGTGGTGTCGGACCGAATACCGTACCGCCGCCTTTCCATTGTGGCGAACGAATGGATCCTTGACGCGCGCGTCCAGTTCCTTTTTGTTTCCAAGGTTTGCGGCCACCACCGCTAACTTCAGAACGGGTTTTCACTTTGTGCGTACCTTGACGCATCGATGCAAGCTGCATAACAACCGCATCATGAAGCACGTGCTTGTTCGGTTCGATACCGAATACCGTGTCAGCCAGTTCGATCTCGCCGACTTGCGCACCGCTGATGTTGTATACTGCTACTTTTGGCATTCTGAGCTCCTCCTTTCCTTACGGATTACTTTTTGATAGCTTGCTTAACGTTAACGAAGCTGTTTCTCGGACCCGGAATGGAACCTTTAACGAGGATGACATTGCGTTCTGCATCCACTTTCACAACTTCGAGGTTTTGAATCGTTACGGTTTCGCTTCCCATGTGGCCTGGCAGGCGTTTGCCTTTAGGCACGCGGTTCGCTTGGATGGAACCCATGGAACCAGGACCGCGGTGATAACGGGAGCCGTGAGACATTGGTCCGCGGCTTTGTCCCCAGCGCTTGATTACGCCTGCGAATCCTTTACCTTTGGAGATACCTGTAACGTCAACGAATTCACCTTCTGCAAAGATGTCGGCCTTCAGCTCCTGGCCAACTTCGAATTGAGAAAGATCCACACCACGAAGTTCTTTTACGTAGCGCTTAGGCGTTGTGTTAGCTTTCTTCGCGTGGCCGACTTCCGGCTTCGTCGATCTTTTTGCTTTTTTATCAGCATAGCCGATTTGGATAGCTTCATAACCGTCGTTCTCAACGTCTTTCTTTTGAAGAACGACGCAAGGACCTGCTTCGATAACAGTTACCGGCACTACGTTACCTTCTGGGGTAAACACTTGAGTCATGCCGAGCTTTTTACCTAAGATACCTTTCATGTTGACACCTCTTTTCGTTCCTTAATCCGAATCAATGTAATGCAAAGCTTACAGCTTAATTTCGATATCTACACCGGACGGCAAGTCCAGACGCATCAGCGCATCCACCGTTTGCGGCGTTGGATTCACGATGTCGATCAGGCGCTTATGCGTGCGCATTTCGAACTGCTCGCGGGAATCCTTGTACTTGTGCACCGCACGAAGAATCGTGATAACTTGCTTCTCCGTTGGCAACGGGATTGGCCCGGATACTCCTGCACCGGAACGTTTTGCCGTCTCAACGATTTTCTCAGCGGATTGATCAAGAATTCTGTGATCGTATGCTTTCAAGCGGATACGAATTTTTTGCTTTGCCATTTTAGTCCCTCCTTTTATCGCCCAATTTTGCATCGGACATACTCCGTGAAAATTTTCCGACCGCACCGCCATGGCAAAGGGGCCGGGTGTGTCGGTAACCTCTCACTTCATCGCAACGTCGACGAACAACATTCACTATTATAAATAAATGTCCCGGCTTTTGCAAGCTTTTTTCATAACTGTTTTCGTAACAGTCCTTACCATGCCGGAACAGCGTCCGCATCGGGTATTTTCAGACGTCCGGTACGCCAATTTGCTCGTTCAATATATTGATTCTCTCTATATAATAGGAGGACCTATGACGATAGATTTGATTACAAATGAAGCGCGGTCTCATTCAGCCTCTCTGCCGAAGCGGCCACCTCGTTCGTAGCTTGTACGATGTTATCCGTCATCGCCTGCAGCGATTGCATTTGCGCCATGAAGCGTTCCAACTCCTGCACGCTCTGAACGGCCTGCCGCACAATGTCGCCGAAGGCCTCCTTCGTTCCATCCGCCTGCTCATGCACGGCCGCAACGTTGTCCTTCACCAGCCGGATCCGGTGAACAACCGCGTTCGTTGCCAGCGTGGAGTTGCCCATAAGCTCTTCGATGTCGGCCACCGTATCCTTCGTATGAGCGGCCAGCTTGCTTACTTCCTTCGCCACGATCGCAAATCCGGCGCCCTGCTCTCCCGCCCTTGCGGCCTCGATGGATGCATTCAGCGCCAGCAGCCCTGTCTGGTCGGCTATCTCCTTCACGGCGCCTACAATCGAGCGGATCCGGAGCGCTGTATTCTTCAATTCCGTGATCTGAGACTGCATCTCCTGCGCATTAAGATCGATATCCCGGATCCCGTCCGAAAATTGAACCATTCGTTCCATTCCCCTGTGCGCCTTGTCCTGCGTCTTGGTGGCGGATTGTGTGGTCAGAGCGATCTTGTCCTTCATTTCCAGTCCTTTCCGCGTGAACTGCAATATCGTCTCATTCGTGTCCGTTGTCAAGCGGGCCAGCTCCCCGCTTAACTGCGAGACGCTTCCTTTCAGCTCCTCCTTCACCTCCTGGTAGCTCTGCTCCCGTTCCATCCGGCTCCGCTCTTCATATGCTTGCACGACGAGCTGCAGCTCCAGGCTCAGAATGCGATTAACGGCCAGGATGGCTTCGATTCTCCTCGCCTCCTCGCCGATATGAATGTAGAGAATAGCCGTCAATTCGTTCTGAAGGGTTTGGAACGCCCCGATATACCATTTTGTCTCCAATCCGATCTGCCGGTGCATCTCGGCGATTTTGATTCTCTTCATTATATAGGCGTGATCGATAAGCCCGTTGAACATCTCGCTTACATGCCGTTCCAGCGTCGACTGCAATCGTTCCAGGGTGCTGTGGGCCATGATCATATCCCGAAGTTCGTTAATATCGGTAATTTGGGAGTAAAAAGTGCGGGTGACATCCTTCATATAAGGAAGAATATGAGGCTGAATGCGTCGGAGCAGTGTCAAATCGGCTTCGGTCAGGCCGCTCAACCTGATTTGACCGTACAGCGGATGGCCCGAAGGCAGGCGAATCTCTCCATGGACCGGTTGTCCGTCATCCTGCATATTCCACCTGTCGCGCTGCGGTGCGGCAGCCTGCCCGGCCGCGGCCGAACGTCTTGAATGTAAATGAGTTCTGAGTCTTCTCCACATCTTTGGTGCTTCTCATCCTTTCCCTTTCTCTTCGATACGCGCATGGCCTCTGCAGAATGCTCGATTTTTCCAATAATATTGTACATTGCCGATCTATACAGAGTATATAATCGATGTCATTCGCAGACATGCCGCACATCGTCAATTCCGTGAACAGCCCGGGAAAGGACGGCCGATCGTATGAAAAAGCCCCTCATTCCGAAGAATGAAGGGCCGGGGACCGCCGGCTCGCGCCGGCAGTTCATTATTTAATGATGGATGCAACCGCACCTGCACCTACTGTACGGCCACCTTCGCGGATAGCGAAGCGAGTACCTTCTTCGATCGCGATAGGAGCGATCAGATTTACAGTAACGGTGATGTTGTCGCCAGGCATAACCATTTCCGTGCCTTCTGGCAGGTCAATGATACCTGTTACGTCCGTTGTACGGAAGTAGAATTGTGGACGGTAGCCAGTGAAGAAAGGCTTATGACGGCCACCTTCTTCTTTGGTCAATACGTACACTTGAGCAGTGAACTCAGTGTGCGGCTTAACGGAGCCTGGCTTAGCCAATACTTGACCGCGCTCGATTTCTTTACGGTCAACACCACGGAGCAATGCGCCGATGTTGTCGCCCGCTTGAGCGGAATCCAGAAGCTTACGGAACATTTCAACGCCCGTAACAACGGATTTTTTCGTTTCTTCTTGGATACCAACGATTTCGATCTCGTCGCCAACTTTAACCGTACCACGCTCAACACGGCCAGTAGCAACCGTACCGCGGCCTGTGATGGAGAATACGTCCTCGACAGGCATCAGGAAAGGCTTGTCAGTGTCGCGCTCTGGAGTTGGGATGTAAGTGTCGATTTGATCGAACAGCTCGGTGATTTTGTCAGCCCAAGGGCCGTCTGGGTTTTGCAACGCTTCACGCGCAGAACCGCGAACGATTGGAGTGTCGTCGCCTGGGAATTCGTATTCGCTCAGAAGGTCGCGAATTTCCATTTCTACCAGTTCGAGCAACTCTTCGTCTTCAACCATGTCGCATTTGTTCATGAATACGACGATGTAAGGTACGCCTACTTGGCGGGAGAGCAAGATGTGCTCACGAGTTTGCGGCATTGGGCCGTCAGCTGCGGATACGACGAGAATTGCGCCGTCCATTTGAGCAGCACCCGTGATCATGTTCTTAACGTAGTCGGCGTGACCTGGGCAGTCTACGTGTGCGTAGTGACGAGTAGCGGACTCATACTCAACGTGGGACGTCGAGATTGTGATACCGCGCTCGCGCTCTTCTGGAGCTTTGTCGATTTGGTCGTAGGCGATTGCGCTGCCACCGCCATACTTTTTCGTCAATACTGTCGTGATTGCAGCTGTCAAAGTCGTTTTACCATGGTCAACGTGACCGATCGTACCGATGTTAACGTGCGGTTTCGTACGTTCAAACTTAGCCTTTGCCATTTGAACCAGTTCCTCCTTAATAAGTGGAATAAGTATGTTGCGGCGGGCACATGACTTGTCATGTGCGCCAGCCGTTGCAAACATCAGGTCGGCGAATTACACGCCTTTGCTCTTCGAAATGATCTCTTCCGAGATATTCCGCGGAACTTCTTCATAGTGAGAAATTTCCATCGAGAATACACCGCGGCCTTGCGTACCGGAACGAAGCGTTGTGGAATATCCGAACATCTCTGCGAGAGGCACCTTGGCACGGATAATCTGTGCGCCTGCACGGGAATCCATACCTTCGATGCGACCGCGACGGGAGTTCAGCATACCCATTACGTCGCCCATGTACTCTTCTGGCACGGTAACTTCGACCTTCATGATTGGCTCGAGAAGAACAGGATTACACTTCTCCTTCGCTGCTTTAAGCGCCATGGAACCGGCAATCTTAAACGCCATCTCACTGGAGTCGACATCGTGGTAAGAACCGTCCACGATCGTTGCTTTGATGTCTACGAGCGGATAACCGGCCAAGACACCGTTCTGCATCGCTTCTTCGATTCCCGCTTGTACCGGCGCAATGTATTCGCGCGGTACAACCCCACCGACGATCTTGTTCTCGAATGCAAATCCTGCGCCTGGCTCTTGTGGTGCGAACTCGATCCATACGTGACCGTATTGACCGCGACCACCAGACTGACGCACGAACTTACCTTCAACCCGTGCAGGTGTACGGAATGTTTCACGATAAGCAACTTGCGGATTACCGATATTCGTTTCCACTTTGAACTCGCGGCGCATACGGTCGATGATGACGTCAAGGTGAAGCTCACCCATACCGCCCAGGATCGTTTGACCTGTCTCTTCGTCCGTGTGAGCGCGGAGCGTTGGATCCTCTTCCGTCAGCTTCGCCAAGGCGACGCCAAGTTTGTCTTGGTCCGCTTTGGTCTTCGGCTCAACGGCGATATGGATAACCGGCTCAGGGAAGTTCATGGATTCCAGAATAATCGGATGTTTCTCGTCGCACAGCGTGTCGCCTGTGCCCGTATCTTTCAAGCCAACGGCAGCCGCGATGTCGCCGGAGTAGACGATATCAATTTCTTCACGGCTGTTCGCGTGCATTTGCAGGATACGGCCGATGCGCTCGCGCTTGCCCTTCGTTGCATTCAATACGTAAGAACCGGAGTTCAATACGCCAGAGTATACGCGGAAGAATGTCAGCTTACCAACGTAAGGGTCTGTCATAATCTTGAACGCAAGTGCCGAGAACGGCTCTTCGTCCGAAGAATGACGAACCGATTCCGTTCCGTCTTCGAGATGGCCTTGAATATCAGGCACATCCAATGGAGACGGGAGGTAGTCGACAACAGCGTCGATCATCATCTGAACGCCTTTGTTGCGGTAGGAAGAACCGCAGACAACCGGGAAGATTTGAACATTGCATACCCCTTTGCGGAGAGCGGCTTTCAGTTCAGGAACTGTAATCTCTTCGCCTTCAAGGTATTTCATTGTCAAGTCTTCGTCGAGCTCTGCAATCTTCTCAATCAATTCCAGACGGAGTTCTTCCGCTTTGTCTTTCAACTCAGCCGGAATTTCCGTCTCTTCGATTTCTTTTCCGAGATCGTCTTTGAAGATGTACGCTTTTTCCGTCATCAAATCGACGATACCTACGAAATCATTCTCTGCGCCGATAGGCAACTGAAGCGCCACGGCATTCGCTTGCAAACGGTCTTTCATGGACTCGATGACATTAAGGAAGTCAGCGCCAATGATGTCCATTTTGTTGACGTAAGCAATACGAGGTACGCCGTAACGGTCGGCTTGACGCCATACCGTCTCGGATTGTGGCTCAACGCCTTCTTTTGCAGAGAAAACGCCTACGGCTCCGTCCAATACGCGAAGGGAACGCTCAACCTCTACCGTAAAGTCAACGTGGCCCGGAGTGTCGATAATGTTAACGCGGTGACCTTTCCATTGTGCGGTCGTTGCCGCCGATGTAATCGTAATACCGCGCTCTTGTTCTTGCGCCATCCAGTCCATTGTCGCGGAACCTTCATGGGTTTCACCAATCTTATGAGTACGACCGGTGTAGAACAGAATACGCTCCGTTGTCGTTGTTTTACCGGCATCGATGTGAGCCATAATCCCGATATTACGCGTATTTGCCAAGGAGAACTGTCTTGCCATGGAGTGATCTCCCTTCAAATTGGGTTAGGTAACTCAATAATCGAGACCTGCTCAGCTGAATCCTACCAGCGGTAGTGAGCATACGCTTTGTTTGCTTCAGCCATTTTATGCGTATCTTCGCGCTTCTTAACAGCAGCGCCTGTATTGTTGGAAGCATCGATGATCTCTGCTGCCAGACGTTCTTGCATGGTCTTCTCTCCGCGGTTGCGAGAGTAGTTGACCAACCAGCGCAATCCCAACGAAGTGCGGCGCTCCGGCTTCACTTCGATAGGCACTTGATAGTTCGAACCGCCGACACGGCGAGCCTTAACTTCAAGGACCGGCATGATATTCTTCAATGCTGCTTCAAACACTTCCATAGGATCTTTCCCCGTGCGTTCTTGAATGACCGCGAAAGAATCATATAGAATAGTTTGAGCAACACCACGTTTACCGTCGATCATGATGCGGTTAATCAGGCGAGTAACCAGCTTGCTGTTATACACCGGATCCGGCAGCACGTCGCGCTTAGGAACTGGACCTTTGCGTGGCATGTGAATCCCCCTTTCCAAATAACTTCACAAGCAGAAGCGAGTCCGTCTTCCTCTCCCGAGGAAAGCGTCTCTCTCTGTAACGGAACAAGATAGATGTACTACCCTATTCCCGGTGATCGCGATTAGGATTTCTTCGCTTTCGGACGCTTCGTACCGTACTTGGAACGAGCTTGCATGCGGTTGTTCACCCCAGCAGTATCCAATGCACCGCGAACGATGTGGTAACGAACCCCTGGAAGGTCCTTAACCCGGCCCCCGCGCACGAGTACAACGCTGTGCTCCTGCAGGTTGTGGCCGATACCTCCGATGTAAGCAGTAACCTCAACACGGTTCGTCAAGCGAACACGGGCATACTTACGAAGTGCAGAGTTCGGTTTCTTCGGTGTCATCGTACCTACACGAGTGCAGACACCGCGTTTTTGAGGCGCGCTCAAATCCGTTTCTTCACGCTTCAGAGCGTTGTATCCTCTTTGCAAAGCTGGGGACTTGGATTTTGTTACTTTGTCTTTGCGGCCTTTACGTACCAATTGGTTAATTGTTGGCATGTTGGCACCCCCTTCCTATAAGTTTCAACACCTTTTACAATTCATTCACTTAAGCCCACAGATCCAGGTGGTTCATAAATGAACAAATGAAATGTTTTTGCCATAGGACTTCCCCTTCGACAAAAACAATAGGTTTGCTTCTCAATTCGCGTTAACGACAGCCACTGCAGCTGCGCCGACCTCGATGCCGCACGCCTTGCCGAGATCGCGCATCGTCGCCACATACGTCAGCTTGATGCCCTGCTTCTCGCACAGCGTGATAATCTTCGAAGTCACCCGCGCATCGGCGTCTTCCGCCACATACACCTCGGCGGCCAAGCCTTGCTCTACGATCTTCAGTGTCTGCTTGGTCCCAATCTTAATCTTCTCATCCTGTAACCCTTTATCATAAGACATGAATCATGTTCCTCCAAAAGTACAGGTCATTGCCTTGGGCACACTACGATATAGTAGCACTTTAGATTTCATGTGTCAAGAAATTATTTTGAGTTGAAAGAGAGCCCTAAAACGGCACCGTGAAGCATGCCGCCAGGCCGCCCCTCAAGCGGGCGGCCGGCGGCATGTTCGCACGATTCTATTATTCGGCGACGCCGACACCGGCGGTGTCAAGCGCTTCTTCCGTCTCTTCTTCCATCAGCGGGTTGATCAGCTTCACGCTGCGGTAGCGGTTCATGCCGGTACCAGCCGGGATCAGCTTCCCGATGATGACATTCTCCTTCAGGCCGAGCAGCTGGTCGACCTTGCCCTTGATGGCAGCGTCGGTCAGGACACGTGTCGTCTCCTGGAACGATGCGGCTGACAGGAAGGAATCGGTCTCCAGCGACGCCTTCGTAATACCGAGCAGCACCGGCTTGGCGACAGCCGGCTCTTTGCCGGACAGGATCGCTTCCTTGTTCGCTGCTTCGTATTCATGAAGGTCGACGTACGAGCCAGGCAGAAGTGTCGTGTCTCCCGCGTCGACGATGCGGATCTTCCGCAGCATCTGCTTAATCATGACCTCAACGTGCTTGTCGTTGATTTCTACCCCTTGGTTCCGGTATACGCGCTGAACTTCCTGAAGAATGTAGTTCTGCACGCCGCGGATACCTTTGATGCGCAGCATCTCTTTCGGGTCGATGGAGCCGTCCGTAATCTCGTCCCCGGCTTCGATGGCCATGCCTTCGGTGACACGGATACGGGAGCCGTACGTAACGGAATATACTTTGGTCTCCGCTTCGCCTTGAACCTCTACCTCGCGGCGGTCCTTCGCTTCGCGGATCTCCTTGACGACGCCGTCGATCTCGGAAATGATCGCTTGCCCCTTCGGATTGCGCGCTTCGAACAACTCCTGGATACGCGGCAAACCTTGGGTAATATCGTCTCCTGCGACGCCCCCGGTATGGAACGTACGCATCGTGAGCTGGGTTCCCGGCTCACCGATCGATTGCGCGGCGATAATGCCTACCGCTTCCCCGATCTCAACGTGCTTGCCTGTCGCCAAGTTGCGGCCGTAGCAGATTTTGCAGACGCCGTGACGGGCGCGGCAGCTGAGCACAGAGCGAATCATGAGCTTCTTCACGCCGGCATTGACGATGGCTTCGGCCTTGTCGGTATCGATAAGCTCGTTCCGGTTCACCAGTACTTCGCCCGTCTCCGGATGACGCACCGTCTCGAACGAATAACGTCCCTCGATACGGTCATACAAGCCTTCGATAACTTCCTTGCCGTCAGAAATATTGCTGACGAGGAAGCCTTTGTCCGTGCCGCAATCGTCCTCGCGCACGATCACGTCCTGCGCGACGTCGACGAGACGGCGGGTCAAGTAACCCGAGTCCGCCGTACGAAGCGCGGTATCGGCGAGACCTTTCCGCGCGCCGTGCGTCGAGATGAAGTACTCCAAGACGGTAAGGCCTTCGCGGAAGTTGGATTTGATTGGCAATTCAATAATCCGTCCGGACGGGTTCGCCATGAGACCGCGCATCCCGCCGAGCTGGGTAATCTGCGATTTGTTACCCCGCGCCTTGGAATCGACCATGAGCATGATGGAGTTATAGCGGTCCATCGATTTCATGAGGATCTCCGTGATGCGGTCCTTCGTATCCGACCAGATCTCGATAACACGGTCATACCGCTCGTCGTTCGTAATCAGACCGCGACGGTATTGATTCGTAATCACCTTGACCTTCTCTTCGGACTCCTTGAGGATCTCCACCTTCTCCTGCGGCACGATAACGTCCGCGACCGCGATCGTAATGCCTGCACGGGTGGAGTACGTGAATCCAATCTGCTTGATACGGTCCAGGATGACCGAAGTAAGCGTCGTATGGAATATATCGAAGCAGCGGGCAATAATTTGACCGAGATAGTCTTTGCCTACCGCACCCGATTGCGGAATGCTCTGGAGAATCTCCTGAATATTCGCGCCCTTTTCATGAATAAAGTAGAGATCCGGCGTTCCCTCGAACAAGTTGCGCTTAGTAGGCTCGTTGATATAAGGGAATTCCGGCGGGAATATTTCATTGAAAATGATACGTCCCACTGTCGTCACGAGCAGCGCTTCCTGCTGCTTATCCGTGAACGAGGTCTTGTTCAGCGCCTTGGCCGGAATGACGACGCGCGCATGCAAGGAGGCCGTTCCGCGCTGGTAGGCGGATACCGCTTCATTGACAGAGGCGAAGATCATGCCGGAGCCTTTGGCTTCCTTGTTGTCCATCGTCAGGTAGAACGATCCGAGAACCATATCCTGGGATGGTGTAACGACCGGTTTGCCGTCTTTCGGGTTCAAGATGTTGCCGGACGCCAGCATGAGCAGGCGGGCTTCCGCTTGCGCTTCCGCGGACAACGGCACGTGAACCGCCATCTGGTCGCCGTCGAAGTCGGCGTTGTACGCCGTACAGACGAGCGGGTGAAGACGGATCGCGCGGCCTTCGACAAGGATTGGCTCGAACGCCTGGATACCGAGACGGTGAAGCGTCGGAGCGCGGTTCAACAGAACCGGATGCTCGCGGATCACTTCTTCAAGGACGTCCCATACTTCCGGACTGACGCGCTCGACTTTGCGCTTCGCGCTCTTGATGTTATGCGCCAAGCCTTTGTTCACGAGCTCTTTCATGACGAAAGGCTTGAACAGCTCCAAGGCCATTTCCTTCGGCAGACCGCATTGATACATCTTCAAATACGGGCCGACGACGATAACAGAACGTCCGGAATAGTCAACGCGCTTCCCGAGCAGGTTCTGACGGAAGCGGCCTTGCTTTCCTTTGAGCATATGGCTGAGCGACTTGAGCGGACGGTTCCCCGGTCCGGTAACCGGACGGCCGCGGCGCCCGTTGTCGATCAGAGCATCGACGGCTTCCTGCAGCATCCGCTTCTCGTTCTGCACGATGATGTCCGGCGCGCCCAGATCGAGCAGCCGCTTGAGGCGGTTGTTCCGGTTGATGACGCGGCGGTACAGATCGTTCAAGTCGGAGGTCGCGAAGCGTCCGCCGTCCAATTGAACCATCGGACGAAGCTCCGGCGGAATGACCGGCAGCACGTCGAGGATCATCCATTCCGGCGCATTGCCCGAATTGCGGAATGCCTCGATGACTTCCAGACGCTTAATCGCGCGGTTGCGGCGTTGGCCTTGGGCCGTGCGCAGCTCTTCCTTCAGCATCGCCAGCTCTTTTTCCACGTCCAGATCCTGCAGCAGCTTCTTGACAGCTTCCGCGCCCATGCCGGCCTGGAATGCATGGCCGTACTTCTCGCGGTAGCTGCGGTATTCCTTCTCCGACAACAGCTGCTTCTTCTCCAGCGGCGTATCGCCCGGATCCGTCACAACATAGGAGGCGAAGTAAATAATCTCTTCCAGCGAACGGGGCGACATGTCGAGGGCCAAGCCCATACGGCTCGGAATGCCCTTGAAATACCAAATATGCGAGACGGGAGCAGCCAATTCGATATGGCCCATCCGTTCGCGGCGCACTTTCTGGCGCGTAACTTCAACGCCGCATCGATCACAGACGACGCCTTTGTAGCGCACCCGCTTATATTTGCCGCAGTGACATTCCCAGTCTTTCGTCGGTCCGAAGATCTTTTCGCAGAACAGGCCTTCTTTTTCCGGCTTGAGCGTGCGGTAGTTGATCGTCTCCGGCTTCTTGACTTCGCCACGGGACCAAGAGCGAATCTTGTCGGGAGAGGCGAGCCCAATCTTCATATATTCAAAATTGTTGACGTCCATCAAGGAGCGACCCTCCTTAATTTGTACTAGAGTTCGCCGCTGTTGCACTTCACACAGGAGCGGCAGTCTGTGTTCCAATCTATAGGGGCTGACGGTGGCCAGCAGCCGCTGTATTCAGCCCGGCTTCCGGCCACCGTCGATACCAACGTGTCCTGATGCAGTTGCGGCTTATTCCGCCACGTATTCGTCATCCATGCCAAGGTTCAGCTTGTCTTGCGGAATATCATCGTCATCGTCGAATTCACGCATTTCGATTTCTTCCTCGTTCTCCGTCAAAATCTTGACATCCATACCTAAGCTTTGCAGCTCTTTGATCAAGACCTTGAAGGACTCTGGAACACCTGGCTCCGGCACATTCTCGCCCTTGACAATCGATTCATATGTCTTCACCCGGCCGACAACGTCGTCGGATTTGACGGTAAGGATCTCTTGCAGCGTATAGGCGGCGCCGTAAGCTTCAAGCGCCCACACCTCCATCTCCCCGAAGCGCTGGCCGCCGAACTGGGCTTTACCGCCGAGCGGCTGCTGCGTAACGAGCGAGTATGGACCTGTGGAACGGGCGTGAATCTTGTCGTCAACCATGTGCGCGAGCTTAATCATGTACATGACGCCGACCGTAACTTCACGCTCGAACGGCTCGCCTGTGCGGCCATCGTACAGGATGGTCTTGCCGTTGCGCTGCATGCCGGCTTCTTCCATCGTGTCGAATACGTCGTACTCGGTCGCGCCGTCGAAGACCGGCGTAGCCATATGCATGCCGAGGTAACGGGCGGCCATGCCCAAGTGAACCTCGAGCACCTGGCCGATGTTCATCCGGGAAGGAACGCCGAGCGGGTTCAATACGACTTGAACCGGCGTGCCATCCGGCAGGAACGGCATATCCTCTTCCGGCAGAATGCGGGCGATGACCCCTTTGTTACCGTGGCGTCCCGCCATTTTATCCCCTTCGGATATTTTCCGCTTTTGGGCAATATAAGCACGTACCAGTTGGTTGACGCCTGGAGGCAGCTCATCGCCGTTCTCCCGCGTGAACACCTTGACGTCGACGACAATCCCGTCGGTTCCGTGCGGAACGCGCAGGGACGTGTCGCGCACCTCGCGCGCTTTTTCGCCGAAGATCGCGTGCAGGAGACGCTCTTCCGCCGTCAGCTCGGTAACCCCTTTTGGCGTTACTTTGCCGACGAGGATGTCGCCAGCCTTAATCTCGGCGCCGACACGGATAATGCCGCGCTCGTCAAGATTCTTCAGCGCTTCTTCCCCGACGTTCGGGATATCGCGCGTAATCTCTTCCGGCCCCAGCTTCGTGTCGCGGGCTTCCGACTCGTACTCCTCGATATGGATTGAGGTGTAGACGTCTTCTTTGACCAATTTCTCGGACAGCAGAATCGCATCCTCGTAGTTGTACCCTTCCCAAGTCATGAAGGCAACGACGACGTTGCGGCCCAGCGCCAGTTCGCCCACTTCCGTGGACGGACCGTCCGCCAAAATATCGCCCTTCTTGACGATATCGCCTTTCTTCGCCAGCGGACGCTGGTTAATGCAGGTTCCTTGGTTGGAACGCATGAACTTCTGCAATTTATATTTGACGAGGTCACCCTTGACCTCTTTGCCGTCAATCATTTCAATGCGGCGGACTTGAACCTCGTTCGCCGTAACGCGCTCCACGATGCCGTCCACTTTGGATACGATGCAGACGCCAGAGTCCTTCGCGGACTTGTGCTCCATTCCGGTTCCGACGAACGGCGCTTCCGGCACCAGCAGAGGCACCGCTTGCCGCTGCATGTTGGAACCCATGAGCGCACGGTTGGAGTCGTCGTTCTCCAGGAACGGAATGAGCGCGGTCGCAACCGACACGACCTGCTTCGGCGAGACGTCCATATAGTCAACGCGCTCGCTCGGCATCGTCAAAATATTGTCGGACTGCTTGTTGTAGCGGACAATAACCATATCGTCCTGGAACGAGCCGTCTTCATTCAACAGCGCGTTCGCCTGGGCGATGACGTAGTTGTCTTCCTCATCCGCCGTCATATAATCAATCTGTTCCGTGACCTTGCCGTTCTTCGGGTCGACCCAACGATACGGAGCTTCGATGAAGCCGTACTCGTTGACGCGAGCGAAGGTGGACAAGGAGTTGATCAGACCGATGTTCGGACCTTCCGGCGTCTCGATCGGACACATCCGCCCATAGTGCGAGTGGTGAACGTCGCGGACTTCGAAGCCGGCGCGTTCCCGCGTCAGACCGCCCGGACCGAGCGCGGACAGACGGCGCTTGTGCGTCAATTCCGCCAGCGGGTTCGTCTGGTCCATGAACTGGGACAGCTGCGAGCTGCCGAAGAACTCCTTGATCGAGGCGATGACCGGACGGATGTTAATCAGCGCTTGCGGCGTAATGACGCTCGCATCCTGAATGGACATCCGTTCACGCACGACGCGTTCCATCCGGGACAGACCGATGCGGAACTGGTTCTGCAGCAATTCGCCGACCGAACGGAGACGGCGGTTGCCCAGATGGTCGATATCATCCGTGCTGCCGATGCCGTGCAGCAGGTTGATAAAATAGTTGATCGAGGAGATGATATCGGCCGGCGTAATGTTCTTCACCGATTTGTCGATGTTGCCGTTGGAAATGACCTTGATGACTTTGCCTTCCTCATGCGGCGAGAATACGTCGACGACCTGCATCGGAATATCATCCGACTCCATTACTCCGCCTGCGACGTGATACGTCTTGAATCCGACTCCGCTCTCCAGGCGCGGCATAATCTCATCCAGCAGACGGCGATCGATCATCTGTCCGGCTTCGGCCACGATCTCGCCCGTCTCCACATCGATAAGCGTCTCGGCGAGGCGCTGGTTGAAGAGCCGGTTCTTGATATGAAGCTTTTTATTAATCTTGTAACGGCCCACGTTGGCCAGATCATAACGTTTAGGATCGAAGAAACGTGCGATGAGCAAGCTTCTCGCATTATCCAATGTCGGCGGTTCACCTGGACGCAGGCGCTCATAGATTTCAATCAGCGCTTTTTCCGTAGAATCGGTATTGTCTTTATCCAGGGTGTTCCGGATATATTCGTCCTGGCCAAGCAGCTCCAGAATCTGCTCATCCGTACCGAAGCCCAAGGCGCGAAGAAGGACGGTGACCGGAATCTTGCGCGTACGGTCAATCCGGACATAAATGATATCCTTGGCGTCCGTCTCCAGCTCAAGCCATGCTCCACGGTTCGGGATGACGGTTGCCGTATATGTCTTCTTCCCGTTCTTGTCGACTTTCGTACTGAAATAGACACTTGGGGAGCGAACCAACTGGCTGACAATAACACGTTCCGCACCATTGATGATGAACGTGCCTGTCTCCGTCATGAGCGGGAAATCACCCATAAACACTTCTTGCTCTTTGACTTCTCCGGTCTCTTTATTGAGGAGACGCACTTTGACCCGGAGCGGTGCTGCATACGTTACATCGCGTTCCTTCGATTCATCGACCGAATACTTAGGCTCGCCCAAGCTGTAATCGATAAACTCCAGAACCAAGTTACCCGTGAAATCCTGAATCGGCGAAATGTCTTGGAACATCTCACGCAATCCTTCGTCCAAAAACCATTCGTACGATTTCTGTTGGATTTCAATCAAGTTCGGGACTTCGAGTACCTCTTTGATGCGCGCGTAGCTGCGCCGAGTGCGTCGACCATACTGAACAAGATGTCCTGCCAACTTTAACTCACCCCTCATGTCTACTCACAAAAATTGGATTGCGAATCCTTTTCGGTATCCTTTATAATAAAGTCCACGAAAGAGACTCTGAAAACGAGAAAATGGGTTTATCAAACAAAAAGAAAAACGTACGCTCACGATAAAACGCCTTTTCCGATGGACGCCGTTTCTCCGTGCCGTCGTTTCCTGTTGTAGAACATCCTTCATATCCGATAGACTTGCCCAAAATGTAAACATTATACTTCATTTCACGAAAATGTATTCGTCTTTTCAAAAAAAAGCTTGACATTTTGGTCATGTAAAGACATGAAGGCCATCCTAATACTGACATTTTATAATAATACCATAATGGGCATGTCGAGTCAACTTCGAATTTAAACTATTCTTTGACAGCCCGATAGATGCGGTACCCCTTCTCTTTGGCTACCAACTCCACTCGCTCCTCGCCGAACAGCTCCCGAAGCTTGGCTTCTGCAGAAGGCGCCCCCTGCTTCTTCTGAATGACGATCCACAACGCTCCTCTATCATTCAAATGAGCATGTGATTGTTCAAAAATCCGGTGCACGACTTCTTTGCCGGCACGTATCGGCGGGTTCGTCAAAATGACGTCGAAGGTTGACGAGCCGATGCCGTCCAATCCGTCGCTCTTCCGCACCGTCACATTGGATATGCCGTTGCGCTCCGCATTTTCCTGAGCCAGTTCCAACGCCCGTTCATTCACATCCACCATCGTTACATGTCCTTGCGTAGCGAGCTTGGCCGCCGCCAGCCCGATCGGACCGTAACCGCAGCCGACATCCAGCACCTGCGCGCCGTCCGGAATGTCCATATTCTCAATCAGCACGCGGCTTCCGAAGTCAACTCCGCCCTTCGAGAACACGCCGGCATCCGACACGAATTGCAGTGTATGCCCGCGCAGCTCCGCCTTCCAGTATTGCCGATCATGCGGCGTATCCGGCCGGTGACTGTAATAATGTCCCGTCAACTTCAACCCTCCTTCCTCTGCGTTCAAAGTGCTGCTGTTCATTGGCTAAGATGCGCTAGCCTCTGTGATGCTTCAACCCCGTTCTCTGTCCTCCATCCGAATGATACGGCAAGGACAGGCGCGTCGTGACGTCGTATCCTAGACAACGAACCCCTTGAATGTTCTTCAAGGGGTTCCGCACTTCAGCAAGCAAATACTATTTCAGTTCTACAGTTGCGCCAGCTTCTTCGAGCTTCGCTTTTACTGCTTCTGCTTCGTCTTTGCTTACTTTTTCTTTCAATGGTTTTGGTGCGTTGTCTACGAGATCTTTCGCTTCTTTCAGGCCGAGACCTGTGATTTCGCGAACGACTTTGATGACGTTGATTTTGCCAGCGCCTGGGTTCGTCAGGATTACGTCGAATTCTGTTTGCTCAGCTGCACCAGCATCGCCAGCGCCGCCAGCCATAACTGCTACAGGAGCTGCAGCTGTTACGCCGAATTCTTCTTCGATTGCTTTAACCAGGTCGTTCAGTTCCAATACGGACATGCCTTTGATGGCTTCCAAGATTTGCTCTTTGCTCATGGTTAAACCTCCATATTCATAGTAAGTTATAGTAGAAAATGTTCACGTCCCCGCATGGGCACGGAGTCTCTTACGCTTCTGCTTCTTGCTTCTCTGCGACCGCCTTGACGGCGAGTGCGAAGTTGCGCACAGGCGCTTGGAGCACGCTGAGCAACATGGACAGCAAGCCTTCGCGGGAAGGAAGCTCGGCCAGTGCTTTGATTTGAGCTACATCGACAACGCGGCCTTCGACCACGCCACCTTTGATCTCAAGAGCGTCATTCTTCTTCGCAAAATCGTTCAAAATCTTCGCAGGAGCTACTGCGTCTTCCGGGCTGAAAGCGATAGCCGTCGGTCCGGACAACACTTGATCCAGCTCAGACAATTCCGCTTGCGCTGTCGCACGGCGAACCATGGTGTTTTTCAACACTTGGAACTCGATGCCTGCTTCGCGCAATTGCTTGCGAAGTTCAGTCACTTGAGTCACGTTCAAACCGCGATAGTCGGCAACAACCGTCGTTACGCTGCCACGCAATTTCTCTGCGATTACTTCTACTTCTTGCTGTTTCGCTTCGATAATTTTTGCGTTTGCCACTCGATCCACCTCCTACAAGTTCTTATCTAACCGCATCCTGGACTATTATGTTCTGCCTACACGAGCATAAGAAAAGCCTCTGCAGCAATCTACAGAGGCATCACGAATGCAGCGGCGCTTGATCACGCATGTTCCCATGCGCCACCGCATCTTCTATTTCGAACACCTCGGTAGGAGATTAAGCCTTACGGCACCTACTGTCTATGGTACGATTATTCATTTTCAACACACACGCGAATCTCACAACCTCATTAGGATACCATAGTCAGCCAACTTGTGTCAACCTTAACTAT
Organism: Paenibacillus dendritiformis; assembly: GCF_945605565.1. Lineage (NCBI taxonomy): Bacteria > Bacillati > Bacillota > Bacilli > Caryophanales > Paenibacillaceae > Paenibacillus > Paenibacillus dendritiformis. Next base: position 6,657,728 of record NZ_OX216966.1, read on the forward strand.
AGTTTAAACGAAGAATGCGAGATGCTGCCGAACTTAGCGATAGTTCGCTGTGTTCACGCGTGCGGCAGGTCCCATCGTGGAAGATACCGCGATGTTCTTCATGTATACGCCTTTAGCCGCTGCCGGCTTCGCACGGTTCAGCGCGTCGATGAGTGCTTTCAGGTTCTCATTCAACTGTTCAGCACTGAAGGACGCTTTCCCGATAGGCGCATGAATTTGGCCTGCTCTGTCCAGACGGTACTCGATTTTACCCGCTTTGATCTCTTGGATCGCTTTGGCAACGTCGAATGTAACCGTGCCGGCTTTCGGGTTAGGCATCAGGCCTTTACCGCCGAGGATACGGCCCAATTTACCTACTTCGCTCATCATGTCCGGTGTAGCCACGCAGACATCGAAGTCGAACCAGCCTTGCTGGATTTTGTTGATCATGTCCTGATCGCCTACAAAATCAGCGCCAGCCGCTTCCGCTTCTTTCGCTTTTTCGCCTTTTGCAAAGACGAGAACGCGCTTCGTCTTACCTGTTCCGTGAGGAAGCACGACTACCCCACGCACGTTTTGGTCCTGTTTGCGCGGGTCAACGCCCAGGCGCACAGCAACTTCAATCGTTTCATCAAATTTAGCCGTAGCCGACTTTTTCACCAATTCAATGGCTTCCGCCGGCTCGTAAGTTGCATCTCTATCGATCAACTTCGCGGCTTCTTCATACTTCTTGCCACGTTTTGCCATGATTATGTTCCTCCTTTGTGGTAATAGCGGTTGAACCTCCCACATCTGTCACGCAGACCCGATTAGTCTTCGATGACGATACCCATGCTGCGGGCTGTGCCTTCAACCATGCGCATAGCCGATTCTACGGATGCCGCATTCAGGTCTGGCATTTTTTGCTCAGCGATTTGGCGAACGGTGTCGCGCTTCACTGTAGCCACTTTCTTTTTGTTCGGCTCGCCGGAACCTTTCTCGATCTTGGAAGCCACTTTCAGCAACACTGCTGCTGGAGGCGTCTTCGTGATGAACGTGAAAGAGCGATCCTCGAATACTGTGATTTCAACAGGAATGATAAGGCCTGCTTGATCTGCAGTCTTCGCGTTGAATTCCTTACAGAACGCCATGATGTTCACGCCTGCTTGACCCAGTGCTGGACCGACCGGCGGCGCAGGATTCGCTTTCCCTGCAGGAATCTGCAATTTTACCACTTTGATGACTTTTTTTGCCATTGTCGTACACCTCCTTGCGCTAATATGTGAGCCCGGAGCAAGCTCCCTCTCACATCAGAAAACCTGTCAAAGATGTATTAAATCTTCTCCACCTGATGGTAATCCAGTTCAAGCGGGGTTTCCCTTCCAAACATGTTAACATGGACCTTCAACTTCGCTTTATCGAGAAGGATCTCTTCGACCGTGCCGACAAAGTTAGCGAAAGGCCCTACCTTAATGCGTACCGATTCCTTCAATTCGAAATCGACCTTCGGCTTCGGCTCTTCCATTCCCATCTGCCGCAAAATCTGTTCAACCTCTTCCGGCATCAGAGGAATCGGCTTGGAGCCGGATCCTGTGGAACCGACAAATCCAGTGACGCCCGGCGTATTGCGAACAACATACCAGGATTCATCCGTCTGGATCATCTCAACCAAAACATAGCCAGGGTAAACTTTGCGCATGACGGTTTTTTTCTTGCCGTCTTTGTTCACCAATTCTTCTTCCATCGGAACAAGAACCCGGAATATCTTGTCTTCCATTCCCATGGATTCGACGCGCTTTTCCAGATTGGCCTTCACTTTGTTCTCATACCCGGAATAGGTATGAACAACGTACCATCTCTTTTCCATAACCAAGCCACCTTGGGACTTTATTAAATAATCGCTTCGACGATCGCGGAAATACCGATGTCAAGGACCCAGAAATAAAGCGTCATAAAGAAAACCGTTCCCAATACGACCAGCGTATAGCTTGTCAGCTCTTTACGATTGGGCCAGCGAACTTTTTTTAATTCACCCCAGCTGTCGGCAAAGAAGGAAAACAATGAACTGAAAGGTTGTTTCAGTTTCCCGAAGAAAGCCACGGACTACACCTCCATCAGACTTATCTCGTTTCGCGATGAGAAGTATGCTCGTTGCAGAACTTGCAGAATTTCTTCAACTCAATGCGGTCTGGGTGATTGCGCTTGTTCTTTGTCGTCGTGTAGTTGCGTTGTTTGCAGCTCGTGCAAGCCATCGTAATAATTACCCGCATGTAGTACACCTCCTGAAGACACCTTATTGTGATAAGAAGCGTCGAAATTATAGTCTAACGAATACGGATACGCCCTCCTGCCCGATGACAGGGAGCTTCCGTTCCCGCAAGCTGAATAAGCAAAGCTTACTCAGTAATACGTACGCATATTTAGGCCTACCTAAAACACTTTATCACAAGGGTCAATTGAAGTCAATGAAAAGATAGCGCTGCTGTGGGGTTCGCAGGGCTTCCTTGCTATGCCGTAGAACAGCTGCTTGCCGGTAAATCCGCTCTCTCGAAATCGACTATTATTCATTATTGTGGAATCTCTGCAAATCTAAACCTGTGACGATGAGGCAATCGACAGACATGCGATTGGGGCGTTCAGCAGAAGGGGCAGATTGGATAAAAAAGAAAGCGTCCGGCCTTCTCCTCTTAGAGGATATTCAAACACGCATGGTTATGCATTACACGGACACTTCTTCTACTCTTCTCCGTCGCCGTCCCGCAGTTCCAGATAGCGCTCCAGCTTGCGCTTGACGCGCTGGAGGGCGTTGTCTATCGACTTGACATGGCGATCCAGGTCAACGGCAATCTCCTGATAGGATCGTCCATCCAAATACAACATTAGCACTCTGCGCTCAAGATCGCTCAAAATCTCGGCCATCTTGTCTTCCAGTCCGACGAATTCTTCCTGATTGATAATCAGCTCTTCGGGATCCGACACGCGGGAGCCTCCGATAATATCAAGAAGCGTCCGGTCCGAATCCTCATCATAGATCGGCTTGTCCAAGGATACATAGGAGTTCAATGGAATGTGCTTCTGGCGCGTTGCCGTCTTGATTGCGGTAATGATCTGCCTCGTGATGCACAGTTCGGCAAACGCCTTGAATGAAGCCAACTTATCGCCCTTGAAATCCCGGATTGACTTATATAATCCGATCATACCTTCTTGTACGATATCCTCGCGATCGGCTCCTATCAAAAAATAAGAGCGTGCCTTGGCACGTACGAAATTACGGTACTTGTTAATTAAATACTCTAGCGCTTCGCTGTCTCCCTCACGAACTGCGTCGACGAGAAGTTCATCCGACAACCGTTCGTACGGACAGGGGGTGCTCAATGCTCTGAGGTCAACACTCACTAGCAATCCCTCCGGCCTGCAACGCAATTCACCGTTACATCACAAATGATAGATTCAGTATATATGAATCTATCTCGCACCGTCAACCAAGGAAAGCCTTATCCGGCGCGGAATTCCAGCTATTCGACAAAATGTCCTAATCTTCTTCCCCCCGGCGCATCCGTTCGAGCTTCATCAGTTGGTCGAGGCTGAGCTTCCCTTCCAGTGGATTGCGCTTCACCGGCTGGGAGGCATGCTCGCGAATCCGGCTCTCCACCTCCCGCCTCGATTGCTCCACGATGAGCCGAAGCTCGCGGGCCGATATGCGCAGCGCGCCGAGGCCGAGGACGACGCGCTGCTCCGTCATATCTGATGTCGCCACATAGATCTGGCGCCGGCGGTGGGAGAGCTCCTTGACAAGACGCTCGATGCATTCATCCGCCGTTTCCTTCTCCTTCGTGAAGTAGACTTCGATCTTGCCCTGCGTGTAGGTAGCTCCCAGACCGGGGACGCGGTAGGCGTCAAATACGGCGATGACGCGCCGGCCGGAATATGCCTGGTACTCCGCCAGGTTGTCCAGCAGGCGGTCGCGCGCATCCTCGAGCCTCCGGTCGGCCAGCTGCTTCAGCTCATGCCAGGCGCCGATCATATTGTAGCCGTCCACCAGCAGCACGTCGCGCCAATCTTGCTGCCGCATTCTCAGCCGCGGCGCCGGCGCACGACCTCATACATGAATATCCCGGCGGCGACCGACGCATTTAACGAATTGATCTGTCCGGCCATCGGAAGCTTCAGCAGCGCATCGCAGGTCTGTGTGACGAGGCGGCCCATGCCCTTGCTCTCGTTCCCGATAACCAACGCGAGCGGCATCGTGAACAGGTCGGTCTCGTACAGGTCCTGGGTCGCGGACACATCCGTTCCGACGAGCCAGATGCCCCGCTCCTTCAACTGCTCCATCGTCTGCGCCAGATTCGTTACCCGCGCGACCGGCACATACTCTACTGCGCCGGCGGATGTCTTGGATACGGTGGCGGTCAAGCCGACCGAACGCCGCTTCGGAATGATGACGCCATGCACTCCCGTGCAGTCTGCCGTCCGCAGAATCGATCCGAGATTATGCGGATCCTCGATCTCGTCGAGGACCAGGAGGAACGGCGTCTCCCCCTTCGCTTCCGCCCGGGCGAGAATATCGTCCACCTCCACATAGCCGTACGCGGCTACCTGGGCGACGACCCCTTGATGCTGCACGCCCTCTGCCATCTGATCCAGCTTGCGTTTGTCCGCGGTCTGAACGATGACGCCCGCCTTCTTCGCTTCCGCGATAATCGGCTGCGTCAGATGCTTCTGCGCGTTGTCCGCAATCCATATTTTATGAATGGTACGGCCGGAGCGGAGCGCCTCGGTGACCGAGTGCTTCCCGGCAATGTATTCTTCCATATCTATGCTGCCTCCCGTAATGTTGCTTCCTCTTGCCGTTCAATCGGCTTGACCGGGCTTGGCCCGGGTTGTCCAGGCTTAAGCGGATAATGCCCTCGCCCGGATCCGTCAATCCCGCTTCTCCGGCCGCTCAGCCGGCTTCGCTGCTTCCGGCTTCCCCGGCGCATCCGTCTGTGCCGGCGGCTCCTCCTCTTCCGGGGCCTGCACGACCATCTCGGCCAGCTGCCGGATGCGGTCGCCCCGGCCGCTGAAGTACAAGTAGCCGAACAGCGCCTCCAGCGCCGTCGCCTGACGGTACTCATTCACATTGGCGCTCTTCGGCACCGCAGACTTGGCATTGCGCCCCTGGCGGACGATGTCCGCCTCCTCCGGCGTCAGCAGCGGCGTCAGGCGCCCAAGCGCCCGCGCCTGCGACTTGGCCGACACGTAGCGTGTCGCCTGCCGGTGCAGCACATGCGGGCGATGGTTCGGCAGCGAGATGAGATACTGCCGAATCGCCATCTCATAGACTGCATCGCCCATATACGCCAGCACGATCGGCGGCAGCAGCTTCGGCTCCTTCGCCGGCGGGTAAGGGAACAGCCACGTTCCCCCCGCCTCGGCGCCGTCCAGGTTCTCTATGTCCATTCCCTGTTCCTCATTGTCATTCACATTGTCATTCATCACGTCTGTTGCTCCGTCCTTCGCATCCGGCTGCACCCGCGGCTCCCTCATTTGCGGCGCCAACGGATGCCTTGCGGCGTATCTTCCAGGATAATGCCCTGGGCGGTCAGCATATCGCGAATCTCATCGGCACGCGCCCAGTTCTTCGCCTTGCGCGCGTCCGTGCGCTCTTGAATCAGGCGGTTAATCTCCTCGTCAAGCAGGTCCTCTTCCTCCTGCTCCGGGACGAGCCCAAGCACATTGTTCATCGCCTCGATCGCATCGAGCAGCGCTTGCAGATTCGCCGTCTGCCGATCGTCCTGGCTTCCCTGCTGCATCGTGCTGTTCACCAAGTTAACCCAATCGAACACGGCCGTAATCGCATCGGCCGTATTGAAATCGTCCTGCATCTTCGCATCGAACGTATCGAGGATGTCGGCCAGCTTCTGCTGCAAGGCTTCGTCCGGCTCCCGCTCCGCCGCGTCCTCCGCCGACTTGAGCAGATGGCGGAGATTCTGGACCGCATTGACGATGCGGCCTGCGCTCTTCTCGGCCTGCATCATCGCTTCCTCGCTGAAATTCAGCGGATTGCGGTAATGGGTGGCGAGGATGAAATAGCGAATCGCCTCCATCTTGTAGCGCGCGCGGAGTTCCTTGACGATCACGCCGTTGCCGAGCGATTTCGACATTTTTTCGTTGTTGATATGAATGTACCCGTTATGCATCCAAATATTCGCGAGCGGCTTGCCGGTCAGCGATTCGGATTGCGCCACTTCGCATTCGTGATGCGGGAACTGCAAATCCTGGCCTCCGCCGTGAATGTCCAGCGTGTCTCCCAAAAATTTGCGCGCCATGGCGGAGCATTCGATATGCCAGCCCGGACGTCCTTCGCCCCACGGGCTCGGCCACGAGATTTCCCCCGGCTTCGCCGCCTTCCAGAGCACGAAATCTTCCGGATTCTCCTTCCGCTCGTCGACCTCGACCCGAATGCCGTGCTGCAGCTCCTCCAGGTTCTGATGGGACAGCTTGCCGTATTCGGCGAAGCGATTCGTGCGGAAATAGACATCCTTGCCGGACTCATAAGCAAAGCCTTCCTCCACCAGATTGGCGATGAAGGCGATAATTTCCTCGACATGATCGAGCACGCGCGGGTTGTGGGTCGCGCGGCGCACGCCGATGCCATCGATATCTTCGTAGAACGCCTGGATGAACTTTTCCGCGATGACAGGCACGGGATCTCCCGTCTCCATCGACTTGCGGATGAGGCGATCGTCCACATCGGTGAAGTTCACGACATAGTTCACCTCATAACCGATCTGTTCCAAATAGCGCCGCACCACATCGAATACGATCTGGGGCCTGGCATTTCCGATATGAATATAATCGTACACGGTCGGACCGCACACATACATGTTCACCTTATCCGGATGGATCGGCACGAATGTTTCTTTGCGGCGCGTCATCGTGTTGTAAATCTGAAGCGTCATGTTGAGTTAACCTCCCTGTTCATGTGCCCTTCGGGCTATTGACGTTGCGCAAACTCCTCGGAGCCCCTGCGAAGGGCTGCCGTCTCCTGCTTGTGTTGATCCAGCTCGGCGCGCAGCGCATCGATCTCCTGCTGCATCCCGCGCAGCATGTCGATGACCGGATCCGGCAGCTGAGCATGGTTGAGCCGGTCGACACGGACGCCGTCCTGCTTCACGATCCGTCCCGGGATGCCGACGACCGTACAGTTGGCCGGCACCTCCCGCAGGACGACGGAGTTGGCGCCGATGTTCGAATTATCGCCCACCTTGAACGAACCGAGCACCTTGGCCCCGGAGGCGATGACGACGTTGTTGCCGATCGTCGGGTGGCGCTTGCCTTTCTCCTTGCCGGTTCCGCCGAGGGTGACCCCTTGATAGATAACGACATCGTTCCCGATCTCGCAGGTCTCGCCGATTACGACGCCCATGCCGTGGTCGATGAACAGCCGTTCTCCAATGCGGGCGCCGGGATGAATCTCGATGCCCGTTATGAAGCGGCTCACCTGGGAGATGATGCGGGCAAGCGTGAACCAACGGTGCTTATAGAACCAGTGCGCCATCAGATGCGCCCAGATCGCGTGCAGGCCGGAGTACGTAAAGATGACTTCAAATCGGCTGCGTGCCGCCGGGTCGTTCTCGAATACGGCCCGGATGTCGGATTGCATTCTTCGGTAAATGCGTCGCATGACCCGTCCCCCTCTTCTCAGTCGGCTTGATTCGTTCATAAATGCGGTGGCCGGAGAACACGATTTTCAGGATTCTCGCATACGTGTACTCCAAACGCGGCCTTCAAACGTTGACTCCAATCGTGTACTTCAATCGCGTCTTCAATCGTGTACTGCATACATGTACCTCAATCGTGTATGCAAACATTTACTCCAAATGTGTGCTCCAAAATACTGTAAAATTACATGATTTTCACAAACACCGGTGAACGGCCTAATGAATCCTGCAAATATACAGGAATTCTCGCTGTTCTTGCCAGTTCCGCCTAAATCCCGGAAAAATACTGCACTTTTGCAGCATTTCACGCTAATTCTCGCTCCGGGACGAGAAATTGCTGCGTTTTTGCAGGATTGACGGCAGTCCAAGAACAAGCTCCCGGACTACAGACCAAGAACAGGCCCCCGGGCCCCTTCGAGCCCCTCATACAAAAAACGCCTCCGCAGCCCGTATCGGCTGCAGAGGCGCAAGGCGCGGTTCCACTCTGCATAGACAGCGATGAAGCGCCCGGCAGCCCCCTTACCAGGATCCGGCTGCGCGAACGGATATCGCTATCCATCTTCACTGTCCCGTAACGCGGACAACCCGCCGTCCCCTACCCGTGCCGATGCACGCTCAAGGACGGAGCTTCCGGGCGCAACGCGCCAGCCGCGAACCGGAACGACTTGCAGCCTTGCCAGGCCTCGGCTGTCTTGTCTGCCGAGGCCTGCCCGGTCGTTCTCTCTGTGCGGTTCGGTATCGCTGACGCTCTCCCGTTCAACGCCTCTGTTGGATGATTCGAATTGCTATCGTCAATCTTAGTTCATAATCCCGTCTATCCTGATGCTTATCAGTATATCGGATCGGTCCGCCGGCTGACAATAAGAAGTTGGCCCCTTAGAGGGAGCCGACCGTTATGCCACCTTGGCGGAGGCGGCCCGCCGTTATGCCTCTTGGGCGAAATGCCACCTTGGCCAAGACTGGCCCGGAGCTATGCCCCTTGGCGGAGACGGCCAACAGTTATTCCCTTACCCGGGACCGCCCGCAGTTATGTCCCTGGCCAAAGCGGCCCCGCATCTGCGCAGTGTCGGTTCCGCAGCTACACGTCTAGGCGCTGACAGACCGCGGGTCCTGCCGCTGCCGGACCGCCTACGCGCCTTGGCGGAGACGGTTCAGTACGGTCTCTTTGCCGAGGAGCACGATCGTCTCGTTCAGATCCCGTCCGTGCATCTGGCCGGATACGGCGACACGGACCGGCATGAACAGCCCTTTGCCCTTGGCGCCGGTCTCCTTCTGCACTTCCTTCAGCGCCGCCTTGACCGTGTCGGCGTCCCACGCCTCCGCTGCTTCGAGCTTGGCGTGCAGCGCCTGCAGCACCGCCGGAACCTGCGGCTCCTCGAGGATGGCCTTCGCCTCTTCCTCTATCGCCAGCTCATCGCGGAAGAACATCTCCGACAGCTCAACGATGTCCGACGCGCAGGTCATCTGCTCTTGATACAGCTTCACGAGCGCCTTCGCCCAAGCATGCTGCTCTTCGCTCAGCGTCTCCGGCAAGAGCCCCGCCTTCTGCAAATGCGGGATGGCGAGCGCCGCAATCCGCTCCGGATCCGCCTGCTTCATGTATACGTTATTCAAGTGAGCCAATTTGTTCGTGTCGAATACGGCCGGACTCTTCGACAGCCGGTTCGCATCGAAGATCCGAATTAGTTCCTCGCGAGAGAAAATCTCCTCTTCCCCTTCCGGAGACCAGCCAAGCAGCGCGATGAAGTTCAGCATCGCTTCCGGCAAATAGCCAAGGTGCTCGTACTGCTCCATGAACTGGATGATCGACTCGTCCCGCTTGCTCAGCTTCTTGCGGTTCTCGTTCACAATGAGCGTCATATGCCCGAATACCGGCGCTTCCCAGCCGAACGCTTCGTAGATCATCAATTGGCGCAGCGTATTGGTGATATGATCTTCGCCGCGCAGCACATGCGAGATGCGCATCAAATAATCATCCAGCACGACCGCGAAGTTGTAGGTCGGGATGCCGTCCTTCTTCACGATGACCCAGTCGCCGGTCGTCTCGGACTCGAACGTAATCTCGCCCTTGACGAGATCGTGGAACGTATAGGAGCGCTGCTCCGGCACCGCGAAGCGGATGCTCGGCTGGCGGCCTTCCGCTTCCAGACGCGCCCGGTCCTCTGCCGTCAGATGGCGGCAGGTGCCGGCGTACTTCGGCGTCTCCCCTCGCGCCATCTGCGCTTCCCGCTCCGCCTCCAGCTCCTGCTCCGTACAGTAGCAGCGATAAGCGAGGCCGCGCTCCAGCAAATCGTCCACATGCTTGTTATAAATATCGAGACGCTCAGTCTGACGGTACGGCCCGTATTCGCCGCCGACATCGACGCTCTCGTCCCAATCCATGCCGAGCCATTTCATATACTTGAACTGATTCTCTTCGCCGCCTTCCACATTGCGCTTCACGTCCGTATCCTCGATGCGGACGATAAAGTCGCCGCCGTGATGGCGTGCGAATAAATAGTTGAATAATGCCGTGCGCGCATTGCCGATATGCAGATGTCCTGTCGGACTTGGCGCATACCGGACACGAATGTCGTTGCTCATTAGGATTCCCCTCCGGACACATTGCCTAGTCTTGATCTATCCAATAATGATACCATATCACTGCGAAACGTGAAATAAGCACACAACCGCTTGCGCCGCGATGCCTTCTCCCCGTCCCGTGAAGCCGAGCTGCTCGGTTGTCGTCGCCTTGACGTTGATCTGCGACACGTCCGCTTCCAGAAGACGGGCCAGATTGGCGGCCATCTCCGGCACATACGGCAGCATCTTCGGCTTCTGCGCGATAATCGTGCAGTCGAGGTTGCCGAGCCGGTAGCCCCGCTCCTTGGCCAGCGCCCACACCTTCTCCATCAGGACGCTGCTGTCCGCGTCCTTATATGCTTCGTCCGTATCCGGGAAGTGCTTGCCGATATCGCCCAGCCCGAGCGCCCCGAGCACCGCGTCGCTGACCGTATGCAGCAGCACGTCCGCATCGGAGTGCCCCAGCAGCCCTTTGTCATACGGAATATGCACGCCTCCGATAATGCAAGGACGGCCTTCCACCAATTGGTGGACGTCGAAGCCTTGTCCCACTCGTATCATGTTCTGCCTCTCCCTTCGTCGTTCCATCCATCCGTTGTTACCGCTGTTCTCCTGGCCGCCCCGCACGGCGGGCGAGCCACCAGGACGCCCATTCCAGATCGTCGGGCGTCGTCAGCTTCACATTCGTGTATTCCCCTTCCACGATGCGGACCTGCATCCCGGCCCGCTCCACCAGCATCGCATCGTCGGTGCCGATGAATCCGTCCGCAGCGGCCTGTTCATGCGCCGCCATCACGTCGGCAAGACGAAAAGCCTGTGGGGTCTGAATCGCCCACAAGCTGCGTCGGTCCGGCGTCGCCGTAATGACGCCTCCGTTCACCTGCTTAATCGTATCTTTCACCGGCACGGCGAGTACGGCCGCCCCATGCTCTCTGGCAGCCCGGTAGCATGCTTCTGCACTGTCCGTCTCCACGAACGGCCGCACGCCATCGTGAATCAGCACATAGTCCAGCCCTTGGGCCCGGACCGCCTGAAGCCCGGCGTATACGGAATGCTGCCGCTCCGCGCCGCCGGCGACGATGGCCCGGACCTTGTCCAAGCCGTACTCCTCCTGCCAAGCGGCGCAGCGGGCCGTATCCTCCGCGGAGACGACCCAGACGATAGCTTCGCATGCCGGCATCATCTGGAACCGCTCCAGCGTATGTATAATGACCGGCTTGTCCAGCAGCGGCAAATATTGCTTGCTCTCCGCGGCGCCCATGCGCGATCCTCTGCCGGCCGCCACGATAACCACTCCAAAGCCCTGTTCCATCCCTGTCAACCTCCATGATGGTGCTCTTCCCATCATACCTGTTTATTGGGCTTTTTCCAACAGTTTCGGCTTGGCAAAAATCATGCGTCCGGCCGACGTCTGCAGCACGCTCGTCACGAGCACCTCCATCGTCATGCCGATATACTCGCGCCCGCCTTCGACGACGATCATGGTGCCGTCATCCAGGTAAGCGACGCCTTGGCCGTGCTCCTTGCCGTCCTTGATGACCTGGACGACGATTTCTTCGCCCGGCAGAACAACCGGCTTGACCGCATTGGCCAGGTCGTTGATGTTCAGGACCGACACGCCCTGCAGCTCGCATACTTTGTTCAGGTTGAAGTCGTTCGTGACCACTTTGCCTTTCAACACTTTGGCCAGCTTCACCAGCTTGCTGTCCACCTCGGAGATTTCCTCGAAGTCCCCTTCGTAGATCAGCACCTTCACTTCCAGTTCTTTCTGGATCTTATTCAAAATATCCAAGCCTCTCCGGCCGCGGTTCCGCTTCAGCAGGTCCGACGAATCGGCGATATGCTGCAGCTCCTCCAGCACGAACTCCGGGATGACGATCGTCCCTTCAATGAATCCCGTCTTGCAGATGTCGGCGATGCGGCCATCGATAATGACGCTCGTGTCCAATATTTTATGCTCTTCGAAGCGCACCTCCTCTTCCTCCGCCTCCGGCTCGCTCAGCCATGGCAGGGCGGCGATCCATTCCGCCATATCCTGCTGCTTCATCAGCGCGATCTGCAAGCCCGCGCTGGCGAACAGCACCAGCAGAACAGCCGACAGCATCAGCCCGGCGCTTCCGAATTCACGCAGCAGCGGCGTCAGCAGCGCGGCGAAGCAGATTCCGGCGAAGGCGCCTGCCGTTCCGGTAACCAAGGTTCCTGTCGACACGAGCGCGATGCGCTCCCGCCATCCATTCCAGCTTTTTGCCAACGGCATATAAAGTGCACGACTGAGTACGAATAAGCAAAATGCCCCGCCTAACGCCCATGCGAGCCGGCCGGCAGATAGTCCCGGATTCGCCAATCCCGTGAAGCCCATGGTCTGGGCGTACCAATAGCTATGGAGCTCCCAACCGGCCCAGGCGCCAATAATGCCCGCCATTCCGGTAAACCAACGTTTGAACATGTGCGTCCACCTCCTCACTTTCAATCGATTTCCTTACAATTATGGCCCAAGCTCCCGGCTCCTAATCGTTGATTTCCATATTTTCCTGCCTGCCCAAGTTGAAATCTGGTAAATCAGAGACGTATAATGGACATGAAACCGTGTTGTGAGCGATTCATGCGGGCTGCGCGCCGCATCATATCAAGAATAGAGGTGGATGGAAATGAGTATTCCCAATTTGCAAGCGCTCCAAGAGCAAGTAGCCGATCTTGTGCTGCGACACCGGAGCCTGTTGGACATTCTGTCCAAGTACGGCCAGTCCGACGCCTCGGTTAACCGTGCCGTGACGAAGGCAATCACCGAATGCGGATGCCTGGAGCTTCATGCCAAGCGTCAGCCTTATAAGGCAGAGATGGACGTGGAGGAAGCTCGCCAGTCCCTCGAAAGCCATGTACACGGCCATTTATGCGAAAATTGCAAAGATATGGTGAAACACGAACTGGGCAAGCATCTGTTCTACATGTCGGCTCTGTGCAACCTCCTCGACATCAGCCTTGACGATGTGGTGAAGCAGGAATCAAGCCGATGCGATACGCTCGGTATCTTTAACTTGTCTTGAAGAAGCAGCCGCACCCGCGGCTGTTTTTTGTGTTCAGGCATGCGAAAAAGCCCTCTCCGCCAATGGAGAGGGCTTCTTCCGTATAAAATCATGAACGATAGCAAGTGCAGGATGCCGTTACGAATGCTTCGAGCGGACCCATTCTTCCGAATCGCGCTGCTTGCCTCGACGCCGGTTCAGCATCCTAACGTTTTTTTTTAAGCCGAGCAGAGCGTACAGGACCAGCGGCACGAAAATAAGCTTCGGCGTCTGCTCCGGCTTCCAGACCGCGATGCCAACGGCTGCCGCGATGACGAAAGGCGTCAACCAGAGCGCTTTTTTGGAAATGCCGACCTTTTTGAAATTCGGGTATTTCACGGTGCTAACCATTAAGTACGATAATAAAAGCATGGCGATGATGAGATACGGTGCCGGAATACTTTCATGGAACAGCGCCAAGGTGCAGGCCACACCGCCTGCAGCCGGAATCGGCAAGCCGATGAAGTAACCGGGAATGCCTGCCTTCACGTTGAAGCGGGCAAGCCGGAGCGCCCCGCAGATCGGGAAGATGGCGGTCACTACCCAGCCCAAGGCCGGATTCATATCGCTAAAAGCTACAACGTACATAATAAATGCCGGCGCCACACCGAAGGAAATGACATCGGACAAGGAATCAAGCTCTTTGCCGAATTCGCTCTGCGCGTTCAAGGCCCGGGCCACGCGGCCGTCGAGACCGTCCAGCAGCATTGCGATGATAATCATGAGAGCAGCCAAATCATAATTATTATGAAACGCAAGCATGATGGAAATGATTCCGAGAAACAGGTTACCAACGGTAAACAAGCTCGGAATGGACTTTGTAATCATAGGTTCACCTCTAATTTTACTATGCCCAACGTTCATCTTTTCATTGTAGGAAAATCAAATTTGCCTGTCAATGAATACCTGCTCCTGAATGCGCTTGAGCCCTTCCTTGATGGCGCGTGCACGCACTTCGCCAATTCCGTCCACGTCGTCCAATTCTTCAATCGTAGCCATCATGACGTGAGGCAAGTATTGGAACGTGTCCACCAGGTTCTGTATGATGACGTTCGGCAAGCGAGGAATCTTGCTCAACACGCGGTAACCGCGCGGCGATACGGATTCATCCTGGATTGCGCTTGTCGTCGGGTAACCGAGCAGCCGAATCAGATGATGCGCGTCCAGCAGCTCGTCGGCGGTGCTCTTCTTCAGCTGAACGAGGATCTCGCGGACTTTGTCATCCCCGTTGTCGCGGGCATAGTCCTTGAGCAGCAGCCACGCATCCTCCTCCGTATTGCTGACCAGTTCCTCCAACTGCATGCTGATGAGACGGCCTTCCGTTCCCAGTTCGTTGATGTAGCGCTTTATCTCCATTTTAATACGTAATACCATCTCGATCCGTTGCAACACATTGACGACATCGTACAGCGTCACTTGCTCCTCGAATTCGGAAGCGGTCAAGTTCGTCATTCCCTGGACGAGCACGGCTCGATATTTCTCCAAGGTCTGTATCGCCTGATTCGCCTTCGTCAGGATGACGCCGATCTCCTTCAGCGCATAGCGGAGGCTGCCTTGGTACAGGGTAATAATATTGCGGCGCTGGGAGATCGAGACGACCAGCTTGCCCGTCTGCTTCGCGACCCGCTCCGCCGTGCGGTGGCGAATCCCCGTCTCTATCGACGGGATGGAGGAATCCGGGATCAGCTGCGTGTTCGCATACAGGATCCGCTTCACGTCTTCGCTCAAAATGATCGCGCCGTCCATCTTGGCCAACTCATACAAGTAGCTCGGAGAGAAATCGCTGTTGATGGAAAAGCCGCCATCGACGACCTCCATCACTTCCGGGCTGTAGCCGACGACGATAAGCGCGCCTGTCTTCGCCCGGAGCACATTCTCCAATCCATCACGGAAGGGAGTGCCCGGCGCCACCATGCGCAACAGATCGTTCATAATATCCTGCTGACTGTCCTTCATTCTATATCTAAGCCCCCTAACCTAACGCTGCGGTCAATGCTTCCGCTACCGTATTTACGCCCACTATCTCAATATGTCCAGAAGGGGTCCATCCCCGCAGGCTCTTCTCTGGCAAAATAATCCGCTTGAAGCCCAGCTTCTCGGCTTCCTTCACGCGCTGCTCCGCACGGGACACCGCGCGCACTTCTCCTGTCAGTCCCACTTCGCCGAAGACGACGTCATACGCCTGGGTCGGCATATCGCGGAAGCTCGACGCCAGGGCGACCGCAATGGCGAGATCGACCGCCGGCTCATCGAGCTTCAGCCCGCCGGCCACATTCACATAGGCATCCTGGTTCTGAAGGAACATGCCCATGCGCTTCTCCAGCACGGCAATGATGAGCGACAATCGCTGGTGATCGATTCCCGTCGACATTCTCCGCGGCGAGGGGAAGTTCGTCGCCGACACGAGCGCCTGCATCTCGACAAGCACCGGGCGCGTCCCTTCCAGGCTGGCGACGACCGTCGAGCCGGAGACGCCAAGCGGACGTTCCTGAAGGAACATCTCTGACGGATTCTTCACTTCCGTCAAGCCGCCTTCCGTCATCTCGAAGATGCCGATCTCGTTCGTGGAACCGAAGCGGTTCTTCACAGCCCGCAGGATGCGGTACGAATGATGGCGCTCGCCTTCGAAATAAAGGACGCAGTCCACCATATGCTCCAGCATGCGGGGGCCGGCAATGGCTCCTTCCTTCGTCACATGGCCGACGAGGACGGTCGCGATGCCCCTCCCCTTCGCAATGCGCATGCACACGCTTGTGCATTCGCGAACTTGGGCCACGCTGCCGGGCGCCGATTCGACCGACGGCTGATATACCGTCTGGATCGAGTCGATGACGAGAAAATCCGGGCTCATGGCCTCGATCGCCTCTTCTATATACTGCAAATTCGTCTCGCTCAGGACGAACAGGCGCTCGGACAGCACCCCGAGCCGGTCGGCCCGCAGCTTCGTCTGACGCGTCGATTCCTCGCCGGACACGTACAGCACCTTCAAGCCGCTGGCTGCGAGCGCATTGGACGCCTGCAGCAGCAGCGTCGATTTGCCGATGCCCGGGTCGCCCCCCACGAGGATGAGCGAACCTGGCACCACGCCGCCGCCGAGCACACGGTTCAATTCGTCAATCGTCGTGGACAGGCGCGCTTCCTGTTTACTTTCTATTTGTATGATCGATTGCGGTTTTTCTTTCGTCCCAATGAGGGAAGTGTGGACGCCTGCTGTCTTGACGACCGTCTCCCGCTCCTCCACCATCGTGTTCCACTCGCCGCAGCCCGGGCATTTGCCCATCCACTTCGGCGATTCATATCCGCAATCCGTACAGAAAAACTTGGTTTTTACTTTGGCCATATCAGCCGACACTCCTACTGACGCATCATTGTATAGGTTGCCACATCTATATTAGGTTTATCGGCATAACGCGATACAAAGATAAAGCGTGACATATTTTTACTGGCTTTTGCCGAAGATTGTACATTATCTTTAAGTTTACCATTTTTAAGTAGGGGGCGAAAGGACTTTCGCATTTCATGAAAAAAACGCATCTCCTCCCGGGGGAAGAGATGCGCTTGGATAGATGCATCCTGTGAAAATGTCAGGCCTTGGCCGGCGTATTGCGCAGCACGACCAGGCTGCCGTCCTGTTCGTCGATCGTGACGGAATCGCCCTTCTCGATGTCGCCCTTAAGCAATTCCTCGGACAGGCGATCTTCGATATGCTTCTGAATCGCCCGGCGGAGCGGACGCGCTCCGTAGGCCGGATCGTAGCCTTCCTTGGCGAGGAACGCCTTGGCCGCATCGGTCAATTGGAAATCGACATCCTGCTCCTTCAGCCGCTTGCGCAGCTCCTCGGCCATCAGCGTTACGATCTCGGCGATATGCTTCTCTTCCAGGGAGTGGAAGACGATAATCTCGTCGATCCGGTTCAGGAACTCCGGACGGAAGCTCTTCTTCAATTCCGCCATCACTTTGTCTTTCATATTGTTATAGTCGCGCTCATTGTTGTCGGGGGAGGTGAAGCCGAGCGTCGTATTGCGCTTGATCGCCTCTGCGCCGACATTCGACGTCAGAATGATGAGCGTGTTGCGGAAGTCGACGACCCGTCCCTTGGAATCGGTCAGGCGTCCATCCTCCAGCACCTGCAGCAGGATGTTGAATACTTCCGGATGCGCCTTCTCAATCTCATCGAGCAGCACGACGGAGTATGGCTTGCGGCGCACCTTCTCGGTCAGTTGGCCGCCTTCCTCGTAGCCGACATATCCCGGAGGCGCTCCGACCAAGCGGGCGGTCGAATGCTTCTCCATATACTCGGACATGTCGATGCGGATGACCGCATTCTCGTCGCCGAAGAGCGACTCTGCCAGCGCGCGGGCCAATTCCGTCTTCCCGACCCCGGTCGGGCCAAGGAAGATGAACGAGCCCATCGGGCGCTTCGGATCCTTCAAGCCTGCGCGTGCCCGGCGAATCGCCCGGCTAACCGCCTTGACCGCTTCGTCCTGGCCAATGACGCGCTCATGCAGGACCTCTTCCATATTGAGAAGACGCTGCGTCTCTTCTTCCTTCAGCTTCACGACAGGAACTCCGGTCCAACTGGAGACGATCTGGGCGATATCTTCCGGCGTGACCTCGGAATCCATGCGGCCCTGCTTCTCCTTCCACTGGTTCCGCACCGAATCCAGCTCCTCGCGCATCTTCTGCTCCGTATCGCGAAGCGCCGCCGCCTTCTCGAATTCCTGGCTCTGGACGGAAGCGTCCTTCTCCTTGCGGATGTCGTCCAGACGAGCTTCCAGTTCTTTCAGATTCGGCGGTACCGTGTAGGAATTCAAGCGTACTTTGGACCCTGCCTCGTCAATCAGGTCGATGGCTTTGTCCGGCAGGAAGCGGTCCGTAATATAGCGGTCGGACAGCTTCACGGCCTGCTCAATCGCTTCATCGCTTATTTTGACGCGGTGATGCGCTTCATAGCGATCCCGCAGCCCTTTCAAAATTAGAATCGTCTCTTCAATCGTCGGCTGATCAACCGTAATCGGTTGGAAGCGGCGCTCCAGCGCGGCATCCTTCTCGATATATTTGCGGTACTCATCCAGCGTCGTCGCCCCGATGCATTGCAGCTCGCCCCGGGCCAGCGCCGGCTTCAAAATGTTGGACGCGTCGATGGCGCCTTCCGCTCCCCCTGCGCCGATCAATGTGTGCAGCTCGTCGATGAACAGGATGATATTGCCCGCCTGGCGGATCTCATCCATAATTTTTTTCAACCGATCCTCGAATTCGCCCCGGTACTTCGTGCCGGCCACGACCGAGCCCATATCGAGCGTCATGACGCGCTTGTCGCGCAGCGTCTCCGGAATCTCGTTGTTGATAATCTTCTGAGCGAGCCCTTCCGCTACCGCAGTCTTCCCGACGCCCGGCTCCCCGATAAGGACCGGATTGTTCTTCGTCCGGCGGCTCAGCACCTGGATGACGCGCTCAATCTCCTTGCTGCGGCCGATGACCGGGTCGAGATTGCCTTCCTTGGCGGCTGCCGTCAGGTCGCGCGCCAGGCCGTCCAGCGTCGGCGTGCTTACATTTTGCGATTGGCCGTGATGGCTGGATACCGCTTCGCTGCTGCCCAGCAGCTGCAGCACCTGCTGGCGCGCCTTGTTCAGGCTGATGCCGAGGTTGTTCAGCACGCGGGCCGCAACGCCTTCGCCTTCACGAATGAGGCCCAGCAAAATATGCTCCGTGCCCACATACGTATGGCCCAGCTTGCGAGCTTCATCCATGGACAGCTCAATCACTTTTTTGGCGCGCGGGGTGTAGGCGATATTGGTCGGCTGCTCCTGCCCGCGGCCAATGAGAGTTTCCACTTCGTCCTGAATCTTCTCCAGACCGAGGCCGAGCGCGACAAGCGCCTTGGCGGCAATGCCCTCCCCTTCCCGGATGAGGCCAAGCAAAATATGCTCGGTTCCGATATTGTTATGTCCGAGACGCACGGCTTCTTCCTGAGCCAATGCCAATACTTTCTGGGCACGTTCCGTAAATCTTCCGAACATCATATTCAAGCACCTCCATTGGTCGTTTTTGATTTGCTTAATTTGTCGCGTATCAGTCTTGCCCGATACATGTCGCGTTCTTCCGTAGACAATGATTTCTTGTATATATGCTGAAGGAAGCCTGGCTGTGTCATCACGAGCAGTTCATTGAAGTCGGAAGGATCAAGATGGTTCAAAATATTCAGATCCGAACCGAGCCGGATGTCCGAGAGCCGTTGGGCCGCTTCCTTGGAATCCATAATCGCCGCATGCTTCAATATTCCGTAAGATCGGCAGATGCGATCTGTCAGGCGCATGCGGTTATTCTCCAGCAGCTGCTCGCGCGCCGCCTTCTCATGCCCGATAATTTGCTTCACGACGCTGTACAGGCTGTCGATAATCTCGGCTTCCGATTGGCCAAGCGTAATCTGGTTCGACACCTGGAACAGATTGCCTATCGCCTCGCTGCCTTCGCCGTAGATGCCGCGCACCGCCAGTCCCACCTGGGTGACGGCCTGCAAAATGCGGTTAATCTGCTTCGTCATGACGAGGGCCGGCAAATGCATCATGACGGAGGCCCTGATGCCGGTGCCCACATTGGTCGGACAGCTGGTCAAGTATCCTCGCTTCTCATCGAATGCATAGTCGACATGCGCCTCGAACACGTCGTCGATACGGCTGGCCTGCTCCCACGCTTCCCGAATCTGCAGCCCCGGGTACAAGCATTGAATGCGCAGATGATCTTCCTCGTTCAGCATAATGCTGATGGATTCATCCTCGCTCAGAATGACCGCCCCGTTCCGTGATTCATTCACGAGGGTCGGCGAGATCAAATGCTTCTCGACCAGCACCTGCTTCTCCAGATCGCTTAGTTCCGCCAGGTTCCATCGATGAAAAGACGTATGGAAGCCCGACATCTCCGGCTGCTCGATGACCGCGGCCAGCTGGCTCAGCACTTCGGCCGACTGCTGGTTCGTCGCAAGCAGCGGGAACGGCACGCCGCACAGGTTGCGCGCTACGCGGATGCGGCTGCTGATGACGATCTCGGAGTCCGGTCCCGTTCCGCGCATCCAGTCACTTATCGCATGCTCCATGAATTGGCGTTGGGCCATTTCGTCATCTCCTTTCACCTTGCCGATCATTCGTCGTTGTCATGATATCGTTCAGGGGGTTAGCCATGCTGAGCGGACGCGTCAGGGCCCCCTTCGTTCCCTTCCTTCTCCAGCTGGCGAATACGGTCGCGCAGCTGCGCCGCCCGCTCGAATTCCTCCTGCGCAATGCTCTTCTGAAGCTCGAGCTTCAGTTCATCCAGCTCGCGCTTGCGTTGAATGCGCCCGCCGCCGCGCTTCGGAATTTTTCCGGTATGGACCGTATTGCCATGAACCCGCTTCAGCAGCGGATCGAGCCGGTTGCCGAAGAAGGAATAACATTCGTCACACCCGAACCGGCCCAGCTTGCCGAACTGAGAGTAGGTCAGCCCGCATTTCTCGCAGCGCATCGCCTGGGGCTTCTGCGCACCGTAGTCGCCGCTTCCCTGGGCGGCTCCGCCGGACAAATCGAAGTCCAACAGTCCTGACAGCAAATTATGGATGGAGAAGCCGTTAGCCGTGCCCGGTATCCATTCGCCTTTCTCACGAGCACACGATTCACAGATGTGAAATTCCGTCTTCTGCCCGTTTATAATTTTCGTAAAGTGCAGTGTAGCCGGCTTCTGACCGCATTGTTGACACATCATTGGCCATTCTCCTCCTTATCCTCGTGGATTCAATTATAGTAAAGGGATTGGCAGTCCGACTGGCGCCTGCTTCCCCGGGATAAAATTATGGCGGCATGCGTTATTGCTTGCTTAGCAGCCCGAGCAGCATCGCCCGCAGGAGACGGGCGCGGATCTCATCCCGGTAGGGCAGCTTCACCGCCAGATTGTCGCGTGATACGGCTGCCCGCAGCAGTATCGCTTCCCGCCGGGAAATGACGTTCGCTTCTTCCAGTTGATAAATGAGCCCTTCCGCTGCCTCTTGCCCAATCCGATTGCCGATCGATTCGCATAGATGGGTATGAATCGCCCGCTGTGCCGGAAGCTCAATCCGCTGAATGCGGATATAACCGCCGCCGCCGCGCTTGCTCTCCACAACATATCCCTTCTCCAAGGTGAAGCGGGTGCTGATCACATAGTTAATCTGGGAAGGAACACAGGAGAACTGCTCTGCGAGATCGTTCCGTTGAATCTCCACGGCGCCTTCCGGACTGTCGATCAGCATAATTTTCAAATGCTGCTCAATCAAATCGGAAATATTGCGCATCTTCTGCCCTCCTTTGCGTCCATATCTCTCTATATTAGCTTTAACCATTTTTGACTGTTACTTATTCGGAGATGACAAAAACAATGGGTTTTTGTCAAATTAAGTCTGACTTTGACTTTCTTTGACCTTGACTTTATGATAGCACTTTTTTCTTGTGTTTTCAAGCGGCTTTTTCGTACGCTTGCTCCTTATTTAGTGTAACAAAAGTTGACCAATAATAAACTTGGTTGCCCAAATAATTAAGGAAATCCGGAGCTCTAGGCTCGATGCGCGGCCGCATCCAGCAAGGCGATGAACTGTCTTGCCGCCGGGGATAGATGCTTGTTTTTATGAAAAATATAACGAATGCCCCGTTCAAAGGTTACATCCTCCATCGGAATCTTGACAAGCAACCCGCTGTCGATTTCCTGCTTCACCGCAAGCCCGGACACCGCCGCAATGCCTAGTCCGTGTATGACTCCTTGCTTGATCCCCTCGAGGCTGCTGATTTCGATTGTATTGGAGATGGCAATCCCCGCCTGCCCAAGTTTTTGATCAAGAAAATGCCTTGTCGCTGAATGATCCGGCTTCATCAGAAAGGTCTCATGCTGGAGATCATGCAGGGTGCACATGTCTTGCTGCGCCAATGGATGGTGCGGCGGCGCAATAAATACAAGATGATCTTGTTGAAACGTGCTCGCGTAAAAACGGGTCTCGTCGATGGGAATATGATCCGATAAGACGAGGAATTCCACGCCGTTGGACTCCAGCAGCTGCGTGAGCTGTTGGGACGACGTTATTTTCATGCTGATATTAATATTGGGGAACTGCGCTTTATATTGAGCAAGCATGGAAGGAAGCAAATAGACGCCAACGAAGTTGCTTGCGCCAAAGGAGAGGGTCCCTGCTGACATATCCTCCATTTGATGAAGATGCTCCTTGGCCGCTTGCAGCAAGTTCACGATCTGTTCCGCGTAGGGCTTGAACAGCTCGCCTTGTTTGGTTAAGTACAGCTTTTTGCCGATTCGATCGAACAGGCGCGTCTCCAAGTCCTCTTCCAAGCTTTGAATTTGCATGCTGACCGCCGGTTGAGAACAGTAGAGCCGTTCCGCCGCCTCCGTGAAATTTAAACAATGAGAGAGCGTAATGAAGGTTTCGAGCTTGTTGATATTCATCGCGTGATCATCCTCCTCCGATATAACTATAACGAAATGTTATGAATACGATTATGCAATCAAATTGTCTTATAATTATAGGCGCCGTTATAATGAAAACGCAATCATTTTTTATCACTTTGGGAGGATGTTTTCATGACGATGAAGCCATTCAAGTCAGACGGCAATTCCACAGAACCGAACAAACCAGTGGCGAAGAAAGGTCGCTTTGAATCGATATTTAAAAAAGCAGGGATTCCGCTAGCCGTCCTGGTGTTCCTCATTCTGATGCTCATGCCCACGCCCGCAGGCTTGGAGCCGCAAGCGCAAAAAGCGATTGCAATCTTCGCCAGTGCGCTTATACTATGGGTCAGTGGCGCCTTGCCGATTTACTTAACCTCCATGATCGCCATTATTGTGCTGAGCTTATCCGGTACCGCTGAAGAGAAAACGGCCTTCGGCACGCTTGGATTTGATGTCATTTGGCTCATGGTGTCCGCGTTTATTCTTACCTCCGCGATGATTAAGTCCAATCTGGCGCGAAGGTTTGCGCTTTGGATGGTGACCAGGTTCGGACAAACGCCAAAGAAGACATTGCTTGTCTTAATTTTCATCAACTTCGCCCTCGCGTTCTTCGTGCCATCGACGACAGCGCGGGCAACGCTCATGGTGCCGATCTGTCTCATCTTGTTGGAGATCTATAAGGCCACTCCCGGCAAAAGCAATTTCGGCAAATTAATGATGCTGCAAGGGGTACAAGCCGATGCGATCGCCACATCCGGAGTGATGACCGCGACGGCTGCGAACATCATTGCCGTCGGCTTCATTAACGAGCAAGCGGGAGGGTCGATCGGATATATGGATTGGCTCGCCGCCTCCATGCCAACGGCCATCATTACGATGCTGCTGACGTTCCTCGTTGGTCTCAAGCTCTTCTCCTTCAAAGGGGAGGCTGAGTTCGAGGGCGCAATGTCCAAGCTCAAAGATGAATTGAAGAAGCTGGATAAATTTTCGCTGGATGAGAAAAAGGCCATGACAATCTTCTTGCTTACGGTTCTGTTATGGGCGACGGAAGATTATCACAAATTCTTGTTCGGCTTCGAAATTAGTGTATACATGACCGCGGTCATTGCAGGCGTGCTCTGTCTGCTGCCGCGAATCGGATTGCTTACTTGGAAGGAAGCCAACATTAAGTGGGATCTGATGATTTTTGCCGCAGGCGCTTATGCCGTCGGGAATGCGTTGGAGAAATCGAAGGGCGCCGAATGGATGATCAACAAAGTCGTCTACGGTCTCGGCCTGGAACAAATGAATCATATGCTCGTCTATGTCATCGTTATCTTCATCAGTATGTACAGTCATTTAATATTCACGAGCAAGACGGTACGGACCACGATCCTGATTCCCGCTTTTATCGCGCTGGCCAAATCGTTAGGGATGGACCCGGTTACGCTTGCCCTGGCTTCCGCCATGACGTTAACCTATACGATTACGTTACCGCCGCATTCAAAAGTAAATACCATTTATTTCTCAACCGGATATTTCAGCGTGTTTGATCAGGTGAAATATGCTATCGTTACCTGCTTTATCGGTGCGACCGTCATTAGTGTGTCCGTATTTACGTGGTTCCAAATTCTCGGGTATTCATTATAAGCATGTTCAGATAAGCAAATGATAGAGGAGTGCGCCCATGCTATACAGAAAAGTAATTATGGCCATTGCAGACGGATCGGGAGATCGCCCGCATCCGCTTTTAAATGATAAAACACCGTTGGAATATGCCGATACGCCTCATTTGGATCGGTTGGCTGCGGAAGGAATCACTGGCATGATCGATTTAATCGGATCGGGAATTCCCGTTGGAACCGATATGGGGCATATGATATTATTCGGCTTTCAGCCGGAGGATTATCCGGGCCGCGGCCCCATCGAGGCGCTCGGCATCGGTATGGACGTCGAGCCCGGAGATGTCGTGCTTCGCTGCAACTTCGCCACGATTAATGACGAGGGCGTTGTCCTGGACCGTCGTGCCGGGCGAATCCGCGACAACACGGCAGGGCTTGCCGATGCGCTTGATGGGATGGAACTCATTGAAGGCATCCGCGCTTACTTCAAGCCGGCAACGGAGCATCGGGCTGTGCTCGTTCTGCGCGGTCCCGGTCTTAGCGATCGGATCAGCGATTCCGATCCGAAAGCGCCGAACGACGGTCAACCTTATCTCCCTGTTGAAGCGCTGGATGAGACGCCGGAAGCGAAGCGGACCGCCATGGCCGTTAACCTTTTTATGAAAAAGGCCCATGCGATTCTTGCTTCGCATCCCATCAATCGGGAGCGTATGGCGCAAGGACATCCGCCTGCCAACTTCATTCTGACCCGAGGCGCGGGAAGAATGGCGCAATTGGAGCCCATCGCCGCGACAATGAAGTTCCGCGGCAGCTGCATCGCTGCGGAAAGCACGGTGCTCGGGGTGGCCAAGCTGGCCGGCTTCGAAGCGATTACCGACGCCAGGCTGACCGGCAGCATAGATACTGACGTGGAACTAAAGGCGAAGCTGGCGCTTGAGCAAATAGCACGCCATGATATTGTCTACGTCCATCTCAAGGCTCCGGATTTGATGGGCCATGACAATGATCCGTTGAAAAAAGCGCTCACCCTTGAATTATTCGACCGGATGGTCGGGCTAATCGCGGAGCAGCTGCCTGACGACGTCTACTTGGCTCTGGCCGCGGATCATTCAACGCCTTGTGAAGTGAAGGAGCATACGGGAGAGCCTGTCCCGGTCGTCATCTACGGCCCGAGCATCCGCAAAGATCGGGTAACATCTTATAATGAAATGGACTGCGCATACGGCGCCTTAGGACGCATGTCCGGCCATGAGTTCGTGAGGACCTTGCACGGTCTGATGGGATATGTGAAGAAGCAGGGAAATTAAGTTCAATCCGAAGCGGGGTCTTTGATCGCATCAAAGACCCCGCTTTTTTGTATGGGGATATTGCTCGCCTGAGTTGAGGATGACCGCTCGTTCGATATTTGGCTCTCCGCAAAGCTGTGGATATCCGTTGTTAAAATGCATGATCTTACATGATATTTGTGAAGATTCCGTGGATATTGTGTATGAAAATGTGGATGATGAGGATAACATACAGGATTTTGCAGGCCAAAAAGATATTCACAGGTGGATAACTTTATTTATTTGCGATTGGGCTTATGAGACAACATTCGTTTCGCTGTCTGGTCTGACTTGTGGACAAATTGAGCTAAGCTGCTCACAACGTCGAAAGTTCACTTCTTCTCGCAAGGTCTCGAAAAGTGAAGCTAACCCTGCAAGCCTTGTCGCTCACCGTCGCCTGTAGTGTCTCTATATATTTCGTGTACCTGAACCGCCTGCACAGTTAGCACTGCATATATGGTTTTCCACGTATGCATTATATAACCTTGCATTATATTGCCTTGTACAGCCTAGCCTTGTACGGCCAGTAAAGTGCAACACAGTTTCTTGGAGCTAGCATGACCTGTACAACGAATTTTCAGTCATATGAAGACGGCGTGGAGTCTCTGCAAGGGTAACATCGCTAGTTCGAATCCCGCAAAATGCAATATTTCGCCAGACACGCCTATTCCAAAATGGAAATCCTGCAAAAACGCAGCAATTGGCTATGCAAGGCTTCACCAAAAAGGGAATCCTGCAAAACTGCAGGAATTTCCTCCATTTCGCTTGGCTTAGGTGCAAAAGGGAGCAAAATGATGTAGATTTGCAGGAATTCTTCTGCATGAGGGCTCATTCGGCCGAAATTCCTGTAAAAACGCAGCATTTCCTCCACACGCTCAGTCTCAGGAAGCGACGACGCCTCTAGGATGACAGTCCGACCGGTTACCGCATTCCCCTGCATCGCTCCTGCCCCGTCTGGCGACTCCGCTTTACCCCGGGAACTATGACCTGTGGAGGACATAAAAAAACCACCGACAGAAGTCAGTGGTCTTTGTTTGCTTGGCAGCGTCCTACTCTCCCAGGACCCTGCGGTCCAAGTACCATCGGCGCTGGAGGGCTTAACGGTCGTGTTCGGGATGGGTACGCGTGGAACCCCTCCGCTATCGCCACCAAACAGATAAGGTATTGTACCTTAAAAACTGAATGCGAAAGTAAATCATCAAATCATCATAGTAGGATAAGCCCTCGACCGATTAGTATTGGTCAGCTCCATGCATTGCTGCACTTCCACCTCCAACCTATCTACCTCGTCGTCTTCAAGGGGTCTTACCAATGTGGGAAATCTCATCTTGAGGGGGGCTTCACGCTTAGATGCTTTCAGCGCTTATCCCTTCCGTACTTGGCTACCCAGCTATGCCTCTGGCGAGACAACTGGTACACCAGCGGTACGTCCATCCCGGTCCTCTCGTACTAAGGACAGCTCCTCTCAAATTTCCTACGCCCGCGACAGATAGGGACCGAACTGTCTCACGACGTTCTGAACCCAGCTCGCGTACCGCTTTAATGGGCGAACAGCCCAACCCTTGGGACCTACTTCAGCCCCAGGATGCGATGAGCCGACATCGAGGTGCCAAACCTCCCCGTCGATGTGGACTCTTGGGGGAGATAAGCCTGTTATCCCCAGGGTAGCTTTTATCCGTTGAGCGATGGCCCTTCCATGCGGTACCACCGGATCACTAAGCCCGACTTTCGTCCCTGCTCGACTTGTAGGTCTCGCAGTCAAGCTCCCTTCTGCCTTTGCACTCTTCGAATGATTTCCAACCATTCTGAGGGAACCTTGGGGCGCCTCCGTTACTCTTTAGGAGGCGACCGCCCCAGTCAAACTGCCCGCCTGACACTGTCCCCGAACCGGTTCCACGGTCCCAGGTTAGAACTCCGATACGATCAGGGTGGTATCCCAACGGCGCCTCCACCGAAGCTGGCGCTCCGGCTTCCCAGGCTCCCACCTATCCTGTACAGACCGTACCAAAGTCCAATATCAAGCTGCAGTAAAGCTCCATGGGGTCTTTCCGTCTTGTCGCGGGTAACCTGCATCTTCACAGGTATTAAAATTTCACCGGATCTCTCGTTGAGACAGCGCCCAAGTCGTTACGCCATTCGTGCGGGTCAGAATTTACCTGACAAGGAATTTCGCTACCTTAGGACCGTTATAGTTACGGCCGCCGTTTACTGGGGCTTCGGTTCATAGCTTCGCCTTACGGCTAACCACTCCCCTTAACCTTCCAGCACCGGGCAGGCGTCAGCCCGTATACTTCGCCTTACGGCTTCGCACAGACCTGTGTTTTTGCTAAACAGTCGCTCGGGCCTATTCACTGCGGCCCCCTCGGGCTATAAACCCTACCGGGGCACCCCTTCTCCCAAAGTTACGGGGTCATTTTGCCGAGTTCCTTAACGAGAGTTCTTCCGCGCGCCTTAGAATTCTCTTCTCGCCTACCTGTGTCGGTTTGCGGTACGGGCACCTTTACCTGGCTAGAGGCTTTTCTTGGCAGCATGAAATCAAGACCTTCGGTACTATAATTTTCCCTCCCCGTCACAGCCCAGCCTTACGGTCAGCGGATTTGCCTACTGACCAGCCTCACTGCTTGGACGAGCATCCATCAGCTCGCGTCCCTATCCTTCTGCGTCCCCCCATTGCTCATAACGGCTACGGTGGTACAGGAATTTCAACCTGTTGTCCTTCGACTACGCCTTTCGGCCTCGCCTTAGGTCCCGACTTACCCTGGGCGGACGAGCCTTCCCCAGGAACCCTTAGGCTTTCGGCGGACATGATTCTCACATGTCTTTTCGTTACTCATACCGGCATTCTCACTTGTGTACAGTCCAGCAGTCCTTCCGGTCTACCTTCAACCCGGTACACAACGCTCCCCTACCACTGATGCAAGCATCAATCCATAGCTTCGGCGGTACGTTTAGCCCCGTTACATTTTCGGCGCAGAGTCACTCGACCAGTGAGCTATTACGCACTCTTTAAATGATGGCTGCTTCTAAGCCAACATCCTGGTTGTCTGGGCAACTCCACATCCTTTCCCACTTAACGTACACTTAGGGGCCTTAGCTGATGGTCTGGGCTGTTTCCCTCTTGACAACGGACCTTAGCACCCATTGTCTGACTCCCGGATAATAAGTCCATGGCATTCGGAGTTTGACTGAGCTTGGTAACCCTTGGCGGGCCCCGCACCCAATCAGTGCTCTACCTCCACGACTCTTCCTCCGAGGCTAGCCCTAAAGCTATTTCGGGGAGAACCAGCTATCTCCGAGTTCGATTGGAATTTCTCCGCTACCCCCACCTCATCCCCGAATTTTTCAACATTCGTGGGTTCGGGCCTCCAGTGCGTGTTACCGCACCTTCACCCTGGACAGGGGTAGATCACACGGTTTCGGGTCTACGCCTACGTACTCATTCGCCCTATTCAGACTCGCTTTCGCTGCGGCTACGGCTTTTCACCTTAACCTTGCACGTAAACGTAACTCGCCGGTTCATTCTACAAAAGGCACGCCATCACCCATTAAACGGGCTCTGACTTCTTGTAAGCACACGGTTTCAGGTTCTATTTCACTCCCCTTCCGGGGTGCTTTTCACCTTTCCCTCACGGTACTGCTTCACTATCGGTCGCCAGGGAGTATTTAGCCTTAGCAGATGGTCCTGCCGGATTCCCACGGGGTTTCACGTGTCCCGCGGTACTCGGGATCCGTCTCGGAGGGCATTTACTTTCGAGTACAGGGCTGTTACCTTCTTTGGCGGGCCTTTCCAGACCTCTTCATCTAATAAACACCTTTCTGACTCCATGTGAGACGTCCCACAACCCCGGAGAGCAAGCTCTCCGGTTTAGGCTCTTCCGCGTTCGCTCGCCGCTACTGACGGAATCACTATTGTTTTCTCTTCCTGAGGGTACTTAGATGTTTCAGTTCCCCTCGTATGCCTCTTCACACCCTATGGATTCAGATGTGAGTGACTGCCTATTACAGCAGCCGGGTTTCCCCATTCGGACATCCCCGGATCGATGCTTGCTTACAGCTCCCCGAGGCAATTTCGTCGTTCGCCACGTCCTTCGTCGGCTCCTGGCGCC
>NZ_OX216966.1:6690000-6722799 GCF_945605565.1 Paenibacillus dendritiformis
TCAGAAGCTGCACCGCCTTTTGTTCCGCTTCCCTTTTTCCCTGTCGTCCAAGCTTGCCTATCAGCATCAACTGATCCAGCACCGTCAAATACGGCACCAGATTCGAGGATTGAAACACGAATCCGATATTCTCAAGGCGAACGCGATTCAGACGGCGGGCCGATATATTGGCGATGTCGGAGCCGCTGATGAGGAGGCGGCCACTCGTCGGAGTCAACAGCGCTCCCGCGATCGACAGAAAGGTGCTCTTTCCTGAGCCGGACGGACCGACGACGGCGACAAATTCCCCTTCATCGACTTGCAGGGATACATTTTTCAAAGCCATTACCGTCGTATCCCCTTCGCCATACTGCTTATTGATATTTTCCAATACAAGCTTGGCTGTCATTACTCCACCCTCCCTATCGCTTCCATGGCGTCGACCTGCGCGATGCGCCGCAAGGACAACAATGCTCCGAGCACTGACACAAGCACGAGCATCACCGAGTACGTGGCCAGAACCTTGCCGCCGAGCTCGAATGGCATGCCGGCTGGCAATATGAAGCTAAGGCCGAAGGTCAATCCAATGCTGATCACAACGGCGACGACCGCCAGCAGCAGGACTTGTCCGATAAGAATCCGCGCCAAGTACGAGGTGCTCGCCCCAATCGCCTTGATGATGCCGTACTGATTCGTTTTTTGCAAAGTAATAACATAGAAGAAAACAGCTTGCACAAAAGCGGCGATGACGACGAGGAAACCGATCATCATCGATAAAGAGCCTTGTTCTTCCTTGAAACCGGGGATGCCTGACATCGCCTCCTTCAGCGTCGCCGTCTCGACGCCGTCGATGTGGGAAGCTAGCGTATCCGGAACCGACGGGTCCCCTTTTATCGCAATCGCGTTATAAGGCGGGGCTTGCCGGCCCAATGTGTCCATCATTGCATCCATACTCTTCATATCCATATAGATGACAGGCGTATGACTGAATGTCTGCCCTTCCGCAAAGCCTACGACCTTCAAGGTTGCCTTCGTATCTGGGATGGTCAACGTATCACCGAGCTTCACTCCATCTTTTTTCAGAGAGCGGTCAACCACCACTTCATGCGCATCGTTCACCACCGGGGATGCTCCTTCCACGATCGGAGGCATCAGCATCCCTTTTGTATCAATTGCGAACAACGTCACATCGGACTTCCGCTCCGATCCGTCCCAGGTCAGCGTCAGCATCGTCTGCGCAAGCGGCGTCGCTTCATGCACGCAGTCCTGCTCGGCGACTTGCGCCAACCGCTCTCTCGGCAAGGAGGAGCGCGACAGCTTGAACTCTGTATCGGACTGGTACACGAGGAAATCCGCCTTCATGCGCTTGATCGCGGACGCATTATCGTCCGAGAGGCCGTTCGCCAGACCGGAGATGATTAATGTTAAGGAAGCAATCATGACCATAATGAACCCGATCAGCAAAAACCGGGCTCGGGCATGCTTCAATTCCCGCACCGCTAAAAACATGTTATTCCCTCCTTCTCTCTTGCCGGACTGCCAAAAACGCTGTCTGTCCAAGCCAACCTGTGTCTCTCCCGCTTGTGTCAGTATAAAAAATGAAAATGAACTCATCATGAACGGAACGTTACAAAAAGGAATGCGGACCAGATGCAGCTCAAAAAGCCTTGATATGCCCGGATCGCTCCGAACGCACCAAGGCTGATGGATAGAGAGATTACGTTATGGAAACACACTACGATATATATGATGACGTCGGGAACCAGGGATTGAAGCCGCCCCTGCAATCATGACCGCCAACCCGAGTCTACGGCTGCCAAGTGTACACCGGAGTGTCGCTTGTTCCCGTTGGGTTCGATGTGGCGGTAAACATGCGGTTCGCTCCGCCCTCCCAGGTGACATGGCCTGCCGCGTCTTTGATGATGAATTTGAACTGGAATGTTGCCCCGGCCGGGACGCTAACCGGCAGGAACCAGTCCGGATAATTCGGATTCATGAACGAATCGAGCGCCTTGTCCGGATTCCAGGCCCCCAGTTCGGCAATGTCGCCAACGACATAGACATTCTGTCCCGGCTGCGTCGCCTTATTGACGTGGAAAATGACCTGCACTTGATCCCCGCCCAGCACCTGGTACCGGAACGGGTTGCTTGTCTTGCCGCCCTTGGTGACGGTAATCGCGTACTCGCCGGCCTGCACATTCGGCACCATCGCCGCGATCCGGTTATCCTGTGCGGCTACGACCGCAGCCTGCTGAGAACCGAACGCGACCGCTGCCGAACCGCCCAAGCCGGTTCCATAAATATAGACGGTGTTGCCTGGCCGGCCCATCGTTGAGACGATATCGCCGATATGCGGTTCCGCAGGATCGGCTTGCGGATTATGCGACCAGACGCTGACTTCGCCGCCAGCAAGCGTAAAGGCCGGAATCTGAAGCGTTCCGTTCTGATCAACGACGGTCATTGTCCGGCCATACAGCAAGCCGTCCAATGCATCGGCATAGGTTCCCGCCGGCAGGGTCGTCGTCAAGGCCGGGACGGATACGGAACGATCCGGCTGCCGGTTCACGGCGACAATGACCTGCTTGTCGAAGAACTGGCGCTTGTAGACGAGCGCATCGTCATTGCTGTACAAAATATCGGTCGTCCCGTATGCCAAGGCGTCATTGGACTGCCGCAGGGCCGACAGCTTGCCGATAAGGCGGTAGGCTACGGTCTCGGCGCCGCCGTCTGCAGGAACAAACGGCCTGCATCCGACCCGCCATGGTCCGGATTCAAGTATTGCTCCGTGCCATAATAAAGGTTCGGGATTCCGCGCGAGGTAAGCAGCACGGCCAGAGAAGCATGATAGGGCTTGTCATTCGGCTGGATATAGCGGAAGCGCGACACGTCATGATTGTCGATAAAGGTGACGGCCTGATTTTCTGCCATATAGTCCGCGCTCGTCTGCACGAGCATTTGTCCGAAATCGCTCATGCTTCTGCTGAACTCGCCAAGCGCTTGCCGGTTCGCATTGTAATATTCGAAGTCCAGATTGTTGACGCCTGTCCGATCCGGGAACGTTCGGTATTCGTCATACTTCGGATCAGGCCGGCCAATGAAAAATTCCCCGAAGTGGGTCACCGGACCGCCTGGGGCAGAATCGATCGCATCCTTGAATCCTTTTACAAAGGCCGGGTTCATGTGCAGCGTGGCATCATGGCGAAAGCCGTCAATGCCCTTCGCCTTCCAGAACTTGCCCGCCTTCTCCAAATGTTCGATGACGACGCCGTTCTCCTGGGAATAGTCGGCGAGCGAGGCCAATTCCTTATGCCGGTACCCGAATTGGGATGTATCGCTGTCCGGCCGGTTCCCTTCATGATGGAAAAAGCCGTTCGTATCGTTGAGGATGTCGGCGATTCGGTTCTCGACCTTGCCGTCGCCGTTGTAATCGATTGGGTTGCCGTCCGGGTCGAACACATACTGGCCGGAGCTGTCGCGATCCGGTTCATACAGCACGCCGTCGCCGTCCGGCCGCGGACCGGAATGGTTGGTCACGAAATCGATAACCACCTTGATCCCGTTGTCATGGAGCGCATCGACCAGCGCCGTGAAGTCCTGCATTTTCCCGAAATGAGGGTTGGTAGCGAAGTAATTCCGCGCATGATAGCCATGATAGGACGCGTACATGCCGGTGATCAGGTTCTCCCGGTTCTCGTACGGAGCGGAGATCCACACCGCCGTAATGCCCATATTTTTCAGGTACGGGATTTTCTCCTGCATACCTTTCCAATCGCCGCCTTGATATTTGTTGAGATCGGTTCCGTCGCCGCGTCCATCCCCGTTGTCATCGTTGAACAGCTCCGGGGGTGTGCCTGGGGGAATGTTGTTCGCGGGATCTCCGTCATAGAAGCGATCCGTCAAAATTTGATAAATGACATCCTTCGATGTCACCGGCCCTAACGATTGTCCGGACGCCGCGGCGTCTGCGGGCAGAGGATAGGCCGCCGTATAGCCAACGATCAGGGCTAGCGCCAAGAACATAGAGAATAGCTTCTTCATGAACCGATTCATCGTCATCACGATCGACACCTCTTCACCTGTAATGGAAAGCTGGTTATCTCTCATAACGGTTCTTCGCTGTCTATGATTATGAAAAAGGAAAGTTCCGCCTGAGCGATTCATACGTGGTGCATCCGTTACTTTTGCTTGTAGTGTGAAGTCGATTATGCCGTTCTAGGGCGGTATGCCGCCTGAGCTTGCTGGTGCTGAAATCACCACCTCCGCCTCTGCATTGTCCTCGCATTCAGGAACAATTTTGATTCAATGTTTTCTTATCTCATGATTACATAAATCTGTTATTCATGTAAAATGTTTTTCCGCATAAAGAGCCCCTCTTCCTTGGTGGAAAAGGGGCTTACCGTATAGCTTGCGCTATCGTTATTCGGCAGGCATCGCCTCTTGCAGCAGACGGACCAGCTCATTCTCGTCCGTAATGACGGGGATGCCCAACTGCTCTGCCTTCGCCAGCTTGCTGCCGGCCTTCTCGCCGGCGACGACGAGATCCGTCTTCTTGGACACGCTCCCGGTTACTTTGGCGCCGCACGCTTCCAGCTTCGCGGTCGCTTCTTCCCGCGTCATGAGATGCAGCGTTCCGGTCAACACGACCGTCTTGCCGTAGAAGTAGGAATCCGTGCTGACCGGCTTCGGCTTCTCGATCGGCTGCGGATGCACGCCGAATTCGAGCAGGCGCTGGACACTCATCTTGTTTACTTCATCCTCGAAGAACGAGACGATGCTGTCTGCGACGATATCTCCGACATCCGGAACAGCGATAAGCTCCTCCCGCGTCGCATTCATGACGCCCTCCAGCGTGCCGAAATGCTCCGCAAGCGCTCGGGTCGTCGTCTTCCCGGTATTCGGAATACCGAGGGCGAACAGAAACGCAGACAGGTCGCGCGTCTTGCTCGCTTCGATCGCCTGGAGCAAATTATTGGCCTTCTTTTCTCCGAACCGGTTCAGGCCAACAAGTTGATCGAACGTCAGCGTGTACAGATCCGACGGATCATGGACGTCCAGCTCATTGTAAATCTGCTCGGCCGTCATAATGCTGAACGTCTCGATGTCCATCGCGTCCCGGGACGCGAAGTGCACGATCCGCCCGACAATCTGCGGCTTGCAGTTCAGCTTGTTGTTGCAGAACAGATGGGCCCCGCGCATCTCCAGCTCCGATCCGCAGGACGGGCAGTGCGTCGGGAACACGATCTCTTCCCCATCCTGCTCCTCCGTCACTTTGCCGAGAATCTCCGGGATGACGTCGTTGGAACGCCGGATAAATACGCGCGAGCCGAGGGCGTATTTCAAGTTTTTGCGCTCGATGTCTCCGATGTTGTTCAAGGTGCAGTTCTGGACGGTCACGCCGGCCAGCTCCACCGGCTCGACCCGCGCGACCGGAGTGATCTTCCCGGTGCGGCCGACTTCCCAGTTGACCTCTTCGAGCACGGTCGTCGTCTCTTCCGCCTCGAATTTGAAGGCGATCGCCCAGCGCGGGAATTTGTCGGTGTAGCCCAAGGCCTCCCGGGTGCGCATATCAGTAATCTTGACGACCGCCCCGTCGATCAGATAATCGAGCGTCAGGCGCCGTTCCTGGATTTGCTCCAGCTCGGCATGCACCGCTTCGATCGAATCGAAGTAGGAGATATACGGATTGACCTTGAAATGATTGTCCTTCAAGAACGCCATCATCTCTTGATGGGTCTGGAAGGCCAGTTGATCCGCGTAACCGATATTGTAGAAGAACGCGTTCAGCTTCCGCTGCGCCGTGACTTGCGGATTCAGGTTGCGAAGGGCGCCGGCTGCGGCGTTGCGCGCATTTTTGAGCGGCTCGGCGGCGGTCTTGTTATACGCCTCCAGCACGGAGAGGTTCATAAGCCCCTCGCCCTGTACCTCTATCGTCCCTTCCTTGTAAGGAATGGTCAACGGAATGGAACGGATCGTTCGTACTTGCGGCAGAATCGACTCGCCGACGGTGCCGTTGCCCCGCGTCGCCGCCTGGACCAGCTTGCCGTCCGTATACGTCAGATTGAGCGTCAGCCCGTCGTATTTCAACTCGACAACATAAGCGGGATCCGGGAGCGGCTCCCGATCCGGATTCTTGGTGTTGTAATCCTGAATCAGCCGCAGCACCCGTTGATGCCAGGTGTACAGATCGTCTGCCGACTGGGCCTTGTCCAGACTCCACAGCCGCGCCAGATGGCGGTGCGGGGCGAAGCCTTTCAGCAGTTCCCCGCCCACGCGCTGGGTTGGCGAATCGGGGTGGATGGTGCCTGTTTCTTTTTCCAGTGCGGCCAATTCGTCATACAGGGCATCATATTCCTTGTCGCTGATCACCGGATTGTCGAGCGTATAGTAATGGTAATTGTACCGGTTCAATTCCGCCACGAGTTGTTCCATTCGAGATTGTGCGTTCGTCACGGAGGTACTCCTTTCTATCTCCTAATCGTTATGAGGTTGTTATGAAAACATGTTCTTGCCGGGAAAGCGCCCGCGATCTCGTTATACTTTGGTTACCGGGGCGAATGCGGCCAGCAGGCGCTTCACGCCGACCGGGGCCGGGAAAGCGATCTGCAGCTCCATGTTCGTGCCCGTTCCCTTGACGGATACGATGACGCCGGTGCCCCATTTCGCATGCGCGACCTTGTCTCCGGCCTGGTAGGAGGACGAATCGCCGTTCTGCTTCGCCTTGTCGAGAGCCGAGGTCACCGTCACCCCGCCCGGCTTGGACGAAGCCGCTGACGTGCGCTGGCCGGCCGCATCGCCTGTACGGCTGCCGAAGCCGCCTGTGGATGCGCCACTGGCGGGGCCGCTATAACCGAGTCCGCGCCCGCCGTAGGAAGCCGCGGAATTGCTGCGGCCATAGCGGTCGAAGCGCTCGTAGCGCGCGCCCGCCGGCGACACGTCCTCCTTCAGCTCGTCCGGAATCTCCCGCAGGAACCGGGACGGCGGATTCGCATTCGTCCGTCCGAACAGCGTGCGCGAACGGGCGCAGGTCAAGTAGAGCTGCTCCTCGGCCCGCGTAATGCCGACATACGCCAGACGCCGCTCCTCTTCAAGCTCCTCGTTGTCGCTGAAGGCCCGGCTGTGCGGGAAGACGCCTTCCTCCATCCCGATGATGAATACGTACGGGAACTCCAACCCTTTGGCGCTGTGCATCGTCATGAGAATGACTGCATCGTCCTGCTCCTCCGGCTCGTCGTTCATCGAGTCGATATCCGCGATCAGCGCCAGGTCGGTCAAGAAGGCGACGAGCGACTTGTCCTCATTCCGCTGCTCGAACTCCTGGGTGACCGACAAGAACTCGTCGATGTTCTCGAGACGGGCTTTCGATTCCAATGTATTTTCCCGCTGCAGCTCAAGCCGGTATTGGGACAGCTCCAGCATCTTCTCGGTCAGTTCCGTCACCGACAGATAGTCCACCATCCGGTTCAGACTGTCGATCATCGCATAGAACTCGCGCAGCGCGCCCTTCGTCTTCGCGGCGATGTCGAGCCCGTCCATATCGTTGAGTACCTTCATCATCGACGTTCCCCGCTCGGCCGCCGCTTCCGCCAGCTTGGCCATCGTCGTCGCGCCGATGCCCCGCTTCGGCACGTTAATAACGCGCTCAAGGCTGATATCGTCGTCCGGATTCGAGATGAGGCGCAGGTAGCCGAGAATGTCTTTAATCTCTTTGCGATCGTAGAACTTGATGCCGCCGACGATCTGATACGGAATGTCCGATTTGATCAAAATTTCCTCGATTACCCGGGACTGCGCGTTGGTACGGTATAAAATGGCATGTTTGCTGTAGGATTTCCCGTTCGCTTTATTCTTATTGATCTCGCCGGTGACGAAGTAGCCTTCGTCATGCTCCGAATCAGCCTGGTAGACCTTGATCGGCTGCCCTTCCCCTTGATCGGTCCACAGCTTTTTCGGTTTGCGGCCGGTATTCTGGTTGATGACATTATTCGCGGCATTCAAAATATTCGCGGTCGAACGGTAATTCTGCTCGAGGAAGATGACCGTCGCTTCCGGATAGTCCTCCTCGAAGTTCAAAATATTCGTAATGTCGGCGCCGCGCCAACGGTAAATCGACTGATCGCTGTCCCCCACGACGCAAATATTATGATGCTTGTCCGCCAGCATGCGGCACAGCATGTATTGCGCCCGGTTCGTATCCTGGTACTCGTCAACGTGAATATATTTGAATTTGTTCTGGTAAAAATCGAGCACCTCCGGCTCTTCCTTGAAGAGCTCGATCGTCGTCATGATCAGATCGTCGAAATCAAGCGCGTTGTTGCTCTTGAGCCGCTGCTGGTACTTGATATAGACCTTCGCCACGACGCCCTGGAAGTAGTCGCCAATGTTCTGCTCGAACCGCTTCGGCGAGAGCAGCTCGTTCTTCGCGCTGCTGATGGCCGCCTGGATGGCGCGGGGCTCGAATTTTTTAGTATCAAGATTTAAGTCCTTCATGCAGCCCCGGATGACCGACAGCTGGTCCGTCGAGTCGAGGATGGTGAAGTTCGACGAGAAGCCGATCCGCTCGATATCACGGCGCAGGATGCGCACGCACATGGAGTGGAACGTTGACACCCAGATGTCGCGGCCTTCCGCGCCAACGAGCTTCGCGACCCGCTCCTGCATCTCACGGGCAGCCTTGTTCGTGAACGTAATCGCGAGAATGGCCCAAGGCGGAGCCTTGCGCTGCGAGATGAGATAAGCGATACGGTGCGTCAGCACGCGCGTCTTGCCGGAGCCGGCGCCAGCCATTATTAGCAGGGGGCCGTCCATCGATTCGACGGCGCGGCGCTGCTCCGGATTCAGTCTCGCTATCGATTCATGGAGATCCACTCCAGGGCGGGATGATTCTAAAAATTCAAACATGAGGAAGTGCTCCTTTCATCCTTACTGCTGTCTAACCGCTTGCCGGGGTTGCCAGCGTAAGCGGCCGGATGCCGGTGCCCCTAAGCACCGGCTGTATATGCTGTCTATCATTACATGATGTCATTAGTAATGTGGGTTGGAAGGAAGGCCGCTCGCCTTATGGTGTAAGCCGGACGGCCTCCACCGTCCGCAGCGCGGCTTCCATGTCTTCGTACACAATGTTGCCAACCACGACCGTATCCGCTGCTTCGGCGGCTTCCCGGGCCTGCTCCTCTGTACGAATGCCGCCCCCATAGAACAGTTGGGCGTGGCTTAGGCCTTTTCGAACATGATGAACCAATTCCATATCGCCATACATGCCGCTGTATTCCACATAAACGACTGGCAGCCGCATGAGCTTGTCCGCCACCTGCGCGTATGCCCCCGCTTCCGCCGCCGTCAGCCCGGTCTCCGCTTCCGTCAGCTTGGCCGCGGTCGCCTCAGGGTTCAATATAATGTAGCCTTCCGGGATGATCAGCTCCCACGGAATCATATAGCCGTACTGCTGAATCGCACGCTGATGCTGGCCGACAATCCAGTCGGGATTCGGCGTGTTCAGCACCATCGGGATCAAATACGCATCGAATCCAGGCACGACGGAATCCAGATTCGACACCTCCAGCGCGGCCGGCAGCTCATAGCGCCGAATGCGCGACATCAGCTCCACCGTATTCTCGAACGTCACGCCGCTCGATCCGCCCACCACGATCGCGTCCGTTCCGGACAGGCAGATGCGGTCCAGATCGTCGTCGCTGATATCTTTGTCGGGGTCTAATTTGAACACGTGTCGCCACGCTTCGATTGAAATCACAGGGGTATGCACGATGTTGTCCTCCAAGCTTCGAGTGAACTGCTCTTCCTAGTGTACCAAATTCAGTCTACGAATGCAGTCAGGAGGTGTCAATGAGAAGAGATGCGTGTCAGTGATAGAATGTATGTTCTTATTGTACTATTGTAATCAAAATTAGGGGGGAAGTCACGGGGAAGTTGGAGAGGGGGACCTAGCCGAACCAGGCTTCGTACACGATGCTGATGATGATCACCCACAGCGCCACCCCTAGCAGCAGCGCAATGACCCAGCCGCGGCCGGTTGCCAGATGATCGGTGTCGTCGCTTTTGCCCCGATGGTTCATATCGTCCACTCCTCCATATAATACGTATATCCTCATTGTGGACGGAATTTGCCAGCGGATATACGCGGATAAGAAAAACTCGCCTCCTGAAGATTACTCCGGTATGGAGGCGAGATTAATATTGTATATGAATGCTTGTCACGTGACGCTCAGCAGCTCGCGAATATCCTCTTCTGTCAAGGCGGACGAGGCGCTTCCTTCCGCATCGATGACTTCGTCAATCAGATCGCGCTTGCGCTGCTGCAGCTCTAATATTTTCTCTTCAATCGTTCCTTCGGCCACGAGACGGATCACTTGAACGACTCGCTTCTGCCCCATGCGGTGTGCTCGTCCGATCGCTTGTTCCTCCACGGCGGGGTTCCACCATAGATCATAGAGGATGACCGTGTCCGCGCCTGTCAAGTTCAACCCGGAACCTCCCGCCTTCAGCGAGATCAGGAACAGCTCCGCTTCCCCCGCATTATAACGATGGCACATGTCCACGCGCTCTGGGGCCGGTGTCTGTCCATCCAGGTAGAAGAGAGTCCTTCCGGCGGATTCCAATTGTTCCCGAATCAATTGAAGCATACTGGAATACTGGGAAAAGATAAGCACTCTCCGTCCGGACGCGGTCAATTCCTCGACTTGCTCCAGCAGATGCTGCAGCTTGCCCGAAGGACCGCCGTACCCTTCCACGAATAACGCGGGATGACAGCATAGTTGTCGCAGGCGGGTAATGCCCGCTAATATTTTCATTCGGCTCTTCTGGAAGCCTTCCGTCTTCAGATCTTGTTCTGTCGTGTGCTTCAGCTTGGCCAGATAGGCCGCGTACAGCTTTTTCTGCTCCGTTGCCAGCTCCGGGTACTGCACCGATTCAATCTTGTCGGGCAGTTCGGTCAAGACATCCTTCTTCAGGCGGCGCAAAATAAACGGGCGGACGATACGGGCAACCCGATCTGCCGGAAGCTCACGGAACGCCTTCTGGTTCGTGAACAAGCCGGGGAAGACCGCATTGAAAATCGACCATAGCTCGTCCAGCGAATTCTCGATCGGCGTGCCCGTAAGCGCGAAGCGGCGCGGCGCTTTAATCTCGGATACCGCCTGCGCCGTCTGGGACGAAGCATTCTTAATCGCTTGCGCCTCGTCGAGAATCAGGGTGTGGAACGGCTGCTCCGCGTAGATCTCGATATCCCTTCGGAGCAGCGGATAGGAGGTCACGATGACATCCGCCCCCTCCATCTCCGCCCATAGCGCGGCTCGTTCTTTCTTCTGCCCTGCGACCACGAGCACGCGCAGCTGAGGGGCGAATCGGGCACATTCATGGGCCCAATTGTAGGTTAGCGAAGAGGGCGACACGATGAGAACCGGCAGCTTCTCTTCTGCCTGTTCCTGTTCCCGTTCCGACAGGATATAAGCGATGCTTTGCACCGTTTTGCCAAGGCCCATATCGTCGGCAAGGATACCGCCGAACCGATAGAATGCGAGCATTTTGAGCCATTGGAAGCCTTGTGCCTGATAATCTCGTAGCTGCGCCTGAAGCCCGTCCGGAACCTCATAATCGAGTTCATCCAAGTCATTGAACCGCTTCACGAACTTACGCAAATCCCGGCCAAAGCGTATATTTCCCAACGCGGCCGGACGCTCCGGCAGCTGCAGCGCTCGTACAGCGGGAAGCTGGATGCGGTTGCCGCGAAGGTCGGCTGCGCCTATCCCAAGGCTATCCATCATGTCAGCGAAGCCTCGATACTCTTCCTCTTCCAGCGACAAGAAGGAGCCGTCGCGCAGCCGGAAATATTTCTTCTTCTCCACAATGCTCCGCATAATGTGCAGCAGCTCGCGATCCTCGATTTGTTCCAATTCGAATGATATCTCCAGCCAATTCATACCCGCTACCAGATCGGCGCGCACCTTCGACGGAATTTTACGATTTCGAACAGTATTCTGCAGCGTCTGCGACAGATAGATCTCGGCTCCCTCTTCCTTTTCCAGTTCCGGCAGCAAATGATACAGCACTTCATACTGCTCATCCTCCGTCTCGCACAGCCACCGTTGCCCGTCATGCCGCAATCCGGCCGCCTCAAGCCGATGCAGGAACTTCCCTTCGCGGGCGGCGTCACGAATCAGAATACAGTCTTGCTCCGCCGGGGCATCCTGTCGTTCCTCAAGCGGCTGAATCTCAATATCCCCGTACCGGAATAGTGCCCGGGCGGTCAAGATGCCGTCGGCATAATCCACATACAGTTGAATCTGCAGTTCCGGCTCCCGGATCCGTTCACTAAGCGGCTTGGCGATGTTCACCTGGCCCAGTTCGCGCAGCTGCGGCAGCACATACTGTACGAAGCCGTTCAACTGCTCCTCCGACATGTCCAGCTTGCCGTTCGACTGAGTCACAGACATATGAGTCAACAGATCGTTAAGCTTGTGGATCTCTTGCGGATCAAGCGGGTAGAACATGCCGTTCATCACCGCGCAACGATAAGACGGCAATACCGTTACCTTCGCCAGCTCTCCTACGTCTAACTGATAGTTCGCCCCCCTCTTCCGGGTAATATGGAACTCGAGAGGAAGCTTGCCCTCCCCGAGTTCCATCCGGGTCCCCGGCGCCCCCAATCCTTCCAGTCTCGCATCGACATCCGGCAGCAGCCGCAGCATGTCCGCCCATTGCCTCGGATCAACGAACATGTCTTTCCGATCCGTCACAGGCAAATACCCCGCCAGATCGGAATAATACTCCCGATAGGCTTCATCATTATGCTTCATCTGAATAAGCAGATCCAGCATCGCCCGATCGTGCTCTCCGATCTCGTGCCGCGCCGGATCATAAGTGAACAGCGCCGTGAACGGATGCGGCTTGGCCAGTTCTACACTTTGCAGAAAGGATTTCACCTTCTGAACGACATACAGCCGCTTCACGCCGGTCCGTAGTTCGACCATCACGCTGGGATTTTTGAAAAATCGATTGCTCACGACACGGAACGTGTATTCAAACTTCAACCGCTCTTGGCCCTGTCCTGTATTGGAGCTGTCGAGCGCACT
This sequence comes from Paenibacillus dendritiformis, assembly GCF_945605565.1. NCBI lineage: Bacteria > Bacillati > Bacillota > Bacilli > Caryophanales > Paenibacillaceae > Paenibacillus > Paenibacillus dendritiformis. The sequence continues at coordinate 6,703,065 of NZ_OX216966.1, forward strand.
CTCCCCCATGCCGGCAGCCTGGTGCATCTTGTAATGAGCAATGAGATCGCCGGCGGGGCGATACTTTGCCGCTTCTTTCTCCACCATCGTCAGCATCGCAGCTCGGTTGTCAGCGGGGCGATGCGTGTTAAGCCAGGCCGGCGCCGTGCTTTGGCTTCCTTCAACGTAAACACTTTCTATCCCGCTCTCCAAATCATGGATCGCGATAAGCACGGCTGCAATATGCTTGCAATCATTATCATAGGAATAGAAGGCGGGACAATCGCAATAGGTGCTCATCTCCCCATCGGGCCATATTTCAACCTCAATCGAGTAGCTATTGCTTCCCTTCACGCGCGCAGTATAGCTGCATCCATCTGCAGATTTCTTCAAGCGGGACACCTTCCCCAAGCGGTAATAATCATGTCCGCGCTTATAGGAAGCTGCTCCGCATAGTGATCTCACATCTGCTAACGTAAATGCCGGCATTGCGATTCCCCCGTTCTGTCTTGCCTTAATCATTAAGAACAATTTCGGACATCATCATGTGATGCTCCAATCTCAATCTACCTCAACGAACGACAACCGCCCTCACTCCGATGGATTCAAGCCATCCCCTCACCCGTTCCCGGTGGGATTCTTCCACGAAAGCATGATACCGTTCCAACTCGGCTTTATCCTCGGCCAATGCGTTTTTGAACTTGCGGACTACTTTGTGTTCTGCACTCAGGACGCGCTCCAGCTTCGTCCGAAGCTTCCCGCTCGATATCGTTAAGACGAATTGGCACATTAGTTCATACCTTTCGTCCAAGTTGAGATGCGGAACACGGTAATAAATCTCATTGAACCCTTCAGCAATTTCTAGCCTAAGCTCCTCGTCTTCCTCCCGGGGATCATCATCCGATAACATCGCGATTTCACCTGTCTCCACATTCACGAAATATGACACCTCGTCCATTTGTATGTCGTGAGTCACCACAAGTTCATCCCACTGCCGCTGCGTAATTCGCATCTCAATGATAGGTATCGGCCCTGCCTCTTCAATACGAATTATATTATTCCGCTTGCGCTTCTCCTCAAGCTCCGCCTCATGTTCTTCCCATGTGATGCCGTAAGGCGCCCCGCCGTCGGTGTATCCCACGATGAAGTAAAAGTTCTCATCTTGATCAAGTTGCAACGGTCCGCATTCGGCCCATGTAACGCCGCGCTTTTTCCTGGGTTTGTGCTTGCTGCGCGATTTCTTCCGTGACATATCTTTTCTTTCTCCTCTATGCTGCATGACCACATTCATTGATCTCCAAATCATTACCCGAGCCAAAAAAGGCCTTCTATCCTGAGATAAAAAGACCTTTTCTACCAAGTTTACTATGTTTGCATACCTGCATCACCACCCATATTTTAGATATGTGATTCAGTATGCATTTTTATTAATGAATCCGTTCCAAATCGTCTTCCAAATGATTTTAATATCAAATAATAAAGACCAGTTCTCGATGTAGAAGATATCATAACGGATGCGTTCCTCGATCGACGTGTCGCCGCGCAGGCCGTTGCTCTGCGCCCACCCGGTAATGCCGGGGCGGACATGATGCTTGACCATATACTTCGGTATCTCTTCCTTGAATTGCTCTACGAAGAAAGGCCGTTCCGGGCGCGGGCCGACGACACTCATATGGCCCAGCAGCACATTGAAAAATTGCGGCAGCTCATCAAGACTCGTCTTGCGCAGGAAGCTCCCGAACTTCGTCTTCCGCGGATCATTCTCCGTCGTCCACACCGTATCCGATACCACATCCGAGCTCACCTTCATCGATCGGAACTTGTACATATGGAAGGTGCGGCGGTTCAGCCCCACCCGCTCCTGCTTGAATAGAATCGGCCCCGGCGACGTCAGCTTAATGCCCAAGGCGATAAGCAGCAACACCGGCGAAGTAATGAGAATCGCTATAAGGGAGAACACGATATCAAAGCCGCGCTTGAACACCCGGTTGCGAAGCACATCAAGCGGAATATCACGGACGTTGATCATTGGCATACCCGCAAAGTTGTCGAAGTATGGCCGCGATGGCAGATAATCGAAGAAGTCCGGAATGATGAGGGTCCGCACCCCCGCCTTTTCACAGGCCGCGATAATGTCAGGGAACTTGTGATGCGCGTCCAGCGGAAGCGCGATGATGACTTCGTCGACGAGCTTGTCGTTGAGCAGCTGATCCAGGTCGTTGAGGGTGCCGAGGATGGGCTCGTAATGTTTCGCTTCCATCTCGTTCCATTCTACCTGGTCATCTAGAAACCCGATCACTTGGTATCCGAGCTCAGGGTAATGCTTCAAATTATGATAAAATCTCCGGCCCAAGCTGCCCGCACCTAAAATAAGCACGAATTGTTTATTGAAGCCATTTTGCCGCAGTTTCCGGAGCATCATCTTGACGAAGTAACGGTATATTATCGTGGCTCCTGCCGAGAAGGATACGAATAATCCGATAAATTCCCTTGAAATATGTATCTGCTTAAAGAAATATAACAGGCCGAGAAGGATAAACAACGAAATACCGTATGTTTGAATGATTTTGAGAAATTGGTCGGCAAAACGCTTCTTCCGGTGAAATTGATACAGCGCAAACAATGTGCCCACACCTAAGACGATGGACGCATATACGACGGTCCACCATGCATAAGAAGAAAATGGCAGCGTCTCCTGAATCTCAAGCCAGCCGCTCTTGAACTTCAACCAATAGGCAAGCATGAAAGACATGAACACAACGGCCATATCTGCAAGCATATATAATTTCGACAAAAACCTTTGATTTTTGCGGAGCATATGCAACCCTCTTTTTCCTAGACCTAGCCCCATTATACTAGGATTCAGCAATAAGGTTAAGACGATATGTCTTTTTTGTTGGAATAGGCTGGCTTCGGTGAACGTATAGACGCTCCTACACGAGCCAACACATTCATGAGCATCGCGAAACCCAGCTTTGTTCCTATGCCGATATACATGAGAGCAGTAACCCAGAATGGATATTTTTTCTTAAAATGCTTATTGTAAAGTACGTAAATCGCCCTATGAAATTCATACGTAATCTTATACGGTTTATTCCGGCTGCTGGCCCGTTTATAATGAATAATCCGGGTCTTCGGGTAGTAATAATTGATCCATCCCGCCTGCTTGATCCGGTAGCACCAGTCGACATCTTCCCCATACATAAAAAACTGCTCGTCCAACATGCCGACCTGATCAATCGCTTCGCGCCTTACCATCATAAAGGCCCCGATCAAACAATCGATAGGATAAGCCTCGTCGGGGTCCAAATCTTCACGATGATACGCATTGATTCTCGGATTCTTCGGGAACAGTTTAGATAATTGGGATACATAGAAAAAAGTAGCCGAGGGCGTCGGGAATCCTCTCCGACATGCCTTATCCAGGGACCCGTCCGGCAGCACGACTTTGCAGCCCGATGCTCCGACTTCTGGACGTTCATCCATGAACCGAATCATCACATCGAGCGTATCCGGTTGGATCACCGTATCGGAATTAAGAAGCAGAACATATCGGCCTTCCGCGACACGCATGCCTTGATTATTAGCCTTCGAGAAGCCAAGGTTTTGTTCGTTCGCGATAAGCTTGACTTGCGGACATTGCTGACGGAAGACTTGTACCGAATCGTCGCGGGAAGCGTTGTCGATCAGGATGACTTCATACTGAAAGTCCGTTACCGATTGGTATACGGACTCTATGCAGTTCAGCGTGAGCTGTTTGGTGTTGTAATTGACGATGATAATAGACAGATCCATGGTTGGACACCCTCTCCCATTCTTCTGCCATTATATCATGTTTCATGTTATCCAACCGGACTGCTCAATAGAATCGAACCTTCCGTTTTTTTCTCGATTGGATCCAAGTGCGTTGCTGCTTTAGCTTCCTATAGTCACCTATGAATGATCTCCACACTTTCAGCAGTTGGGGTTCACGCACTACTGCGTATCCAAACATCGCCAAATCTATGGATACAATTCTCAGTACGGATGGAAGCATTTCCTTTAGATTATCGTTCTTGAACATCATGCGGTATCGATTGATATAAGAATGCTGCCGGATGAATAAAGGCTGGTTCCGCCTTGCCTTTGGCTTCCAACCTCTAGCATGGTGTCCAACAGCAGTCGCCTCGTACCAAGCATCCCAACCAAATAGCTGGGCTCTCCATGCGACGTCCACATCTTCTTTATAAGCAAAAAACGAAGCGTCAAAAAATTCGTTGCCGAAAGAAATATCTTGAATCATCGCTCTGGAATATAAGGCAGCAGCTCCAGAGACACCAAATACATACCCCGAATCAGACCATTGATTTTCCGCCTCGTTGGCTCCTCTATCCCTTGCTCTTCGATCCCTACCCATGGTCAGCCCGGTTGAATCGATATATTCGGGCTGATCTCGCAATAGCAGCTTCCCTGTGCAACTTCCTATCGAAGGATGTTGCTCCATAACGTGAACAAGTCGTTCAACATAATGCTGTTCCAACACCACATCGGGATTCAAGACTAGCATATAATCGGATTGGGAATGAGAAATTGCCTGATTATGCGCAGGGGCAAACCCGATATTTTCGCTATTATAAAGACATTTAATCCCAGAGTATCGTCTTAAACAGTCTCTCGTCCCGTCTGTCGAAGCATTATCAACAACGATAATCTGAATATTCGGATAAGTCTGTTGCCGAATAGATTCAATACAGGTTTCAATGTCATCCTTACTATTGAAGGTGACGATGTGCACGGATACGCTCTTCATCATTGTCATCCTATCGTTCCTAAAAAATCATGCAGCGCTTCCTTCCAATGCCGGAATGGAGCGAAACCATTCGTACGAATAGCCATCGGCTCAAGAACGGAATATTTCGGCCTTAAGGCAAGCCTTGGAAATTGCTCGGTAGTACAGGGCACGACGTTCACATTGAGGTTCTTAGCTGCAAAAATCTCCTTCGCAAACTCATACCAGGAACATGCTCCATGATTAGATGCATGATAGATACCATATCGTTTCGTTTTGATCAGAGCACCTAAAAATTGTGCCAGATCTCGCGTATAGGTAGGGCTGCCCCATTGATCATGAACTACGGACAATTCTTGACGTTCCTGACCAAGCCGTAGCATCGTTTTCACAAAATTATTGCCTTCGGAACCAAACACCCATGATGTTCTTACGATAAAGTATTTACTGGTTAAAGATTGTACCAGTAGTTCCCCTGCCCTTTTTGACTTGCCATAAACGTTAACTGGATTCGTATTATCGTATTCCACGTACGGTTCGCAATCGTTTCCGCTAAAGACGTAATCTGTACTGATATAGCAGAGCTTGGCGCCTACCTGCTCCGCTGCTATCGCTATATTGCGAGTCCCCATTGCATTCACCCGATAAGCCTCATCCGGATTGGCTTCGGCTTGATCTACTGCGGTATACGCCGCGCAATGGATGATTGCCTCAGGCTGGTAAGACTGTATCTTTTGGAGACACTGATTCTCATTCGTTATATCTAAATCATCTCTTCCACAACCAATAACATCATATCCATATGCAGAAAAGAGACGGACTACGTCCGTCCCCAATTGTCCGTTAGCGCCGGTGACGAGTATTTTCATGGTCCCTTCCCCCCTGCACCTTGTGTAGTTATGTTCGGTAGGCCCCAGTTCGTATACGCTGCAGCCAGGCTTGGTTGTTTACATACCACTGTATAGTATGCTGAATTCCCTCAACAAACGAGTAACGAGGCTTCCACCCCAACTCATTTTGAATTTTGGAAGAATCAATAGCATACCGCCGATCATGCCCCAACCGGTCTGCCACAAACGTGACAAGAGAATCCGGCTTGCCTAACTGTTGAAGCAGCGTCGTAACGATTTGGAGATTCGTGAATTCGTTATTGCCGCCAATATTATACACCTCACCGTTCCGCCCCTGATGAATAACACGGTCAATGGCGCTGCAATGATCCTCCACATATAACCAGTCCCGGACGTGAAGGCCGTCACCATATACAGGCAATGGCTTCTCCTCCAGCGCATTCGAAATCATTAATGGAATTAACTTTTCGGGAAACTGAAAAGGACCGTAGTTATTTGAACATCGAGTAATATTCACTGGTAAACCAAAGGTTTCATGATAGGCCCTTACCAACATATCAGCCCCTGCTTTACTGGCAGAATAAGGGCTGTTGGGAGCTAATGGAGTCTCTTCTGTAAAAAAGCCGCTTTCTCCAAGCGAGCCATACACTTCATCGGTAGAAATCTGAACGTATTTGCTCACCCCATATTTCAAAGAGGAGTCTAGCAGAACCTGCGTACCCATTACATTAGTCCTGACAAAGATTCCTGGATCTGCAATACTGCGATCGACATGAGATTCGGCTGCGAAATTCACCACGACATCTATTTTTTCCTGGAAGAGTGGCTCCATATCATCAGATCGTGTAATATCTGCATGTATAAATCGATAATTCGGGTGATGTTCAACATCTAACAAATTGTCTACATTTCCTGCATACGTTAACACGTCCGCATTAATAATCTCGTAACCAGGATAATGACGCAGCATATACTGAATAAAATTACTTCCTATGAACCCGGCCCCGCCGGTAACTAACAATCTCATCCTTAATTCCTCTCACTCAAAGTGATGATCAGCATCCTTAAATAAAGGATGGTTCCTATCCTTATCCGATAAAATTGGGGCTGAGACCGGCCAATCAATGGCCAGCGCAGGATCATTCCACCGAATACCTCTGTCTAATTCAGGAGAATAGTACTCGTCAACCTTATAGAATACTTGTGTATTTGGCACCAAGGTGCAGAAACCATGAGCAAACCCTTTTGGCACATACAGCTGCCGTCTGTTGTACTCACTTAAAATGACCCCTGCCCATTGCCCATAGGTTGGGGAGGATCGACGAATATCAAGAATGACATCATACACGGCACCGCTCAACACACGGACAAGCTTACTTTGTGCTTTCGGCAGAAGTTGGTAGTGCAGACCACGAACAACGCCAGCTTCTTGTGACAAGGAATGATTATCTTGAATGAAAGTAGTGTCAACCCCTGCTTCCTGATATCGTTCCTCATGATAGCTTTCCATAAAGAAACCTCTATGATCGCCGTGTACCATTGGTTCAATCAGCTTGGCTCCGTGAAGCGGCAGATCAATGATATTCAAACAGCGCCCCCCTAACTCTTAAACTTCCCAAATTCAACTCCCAATGTCATATCCTGGGCCATCTCATTGGCACGGGCCAGTGATGGATGTGTTCCTGCATCCGTCCACCAGCCCTGTAGAATATTATAAGTTAACTGCTCCCGAATAATATATGCATTATTAACGTCTGTTATTTCTAACTCTCCTCGTTGGGAAGGACGTAACGTTTTAATGATATCGAAGACGGCAGCATCAAACATATAAATTCCTGTGACAGCATACATGCTTTTAGGATGGGCCGGTTTCTCTTCAATGGAGTTGATATGTTGGCCATTCAGTTCAGCTACCCCATATCGCTGCGGATCATGGACTTCTTTTAATAAAATTTTCGCGCCTTTGGCTTGTACCCGGAATTGTTCTACATATAGAGAGATGTCGTCCGAAAAGATATTGTCGCCGAGAATAACAACGACTTGGTCATTCCCCACAAATTGCTCCGCCAGCCCTAATGCCTGGGCAATACCACCAGCTTCATCCTGCACTTTATAAGTAAAGCTTACACCAAAATCGTTCCCGCTTCCAAGAAGGTTAACGACATCTCCCATATGCTCTTTGCCCGTAACAATAAGAATATCCTGTATTTCCGCCTGCTTCAGCTTGGAAATCGGATGAAAGATCATTGGGTACTTGCCAACAGGAAGCAAGTGCTTATTCGTAATCTTCGTTAAAGGAAACAGGCGAGAACCCGTCCCGCCTGCTAGAATGATGCCTTTCATAGTAGCTACCTCTTTTTTAAAAGATTATGTCAAAATTCTTTTTGATTTAATTTTTCAATACATCAAGTATCTTTTTCATAGTCGCTCTCAAACCATTACTTTTGTAATATTCCCTAATTTTATAAAATTTTGTTTTTTTCTGAATCAGGCCAGAGTGTTTCATCAATATTACTTCCTCATATTTCGCCAATCTTCTTTTCCTTTTCTTTTTTTCAAAAAAATTGGATGGGGTAGTATACACGGAAGTAACTTCATTTACGAAACCTATTTCAGTTTGCAAACTATATCTAATCCATAAATCCCAGTCTTCTAAAAGTGTTAAATTCTCGTCGAATCCTCCAAGTATCTCATACATATCTCTCCGGAACATAACAGCTTGAATTGGAAACATATTCTTTAAAAACAAGTCTCCTTTTTGAACAGGGTTACAGTATAATTCCCTCTCTTTTTTTACCTTATAAGATAAAGGGTTCATGGAAATATATTTTAATTGATACTCTCTTGAACCAGAGAAGATCATCCCATAGTTCGGGAAGGAATAAAAGGCATCCGTCAAACTCTTTAGATGGGAAGGAAAAAAAAAGTCATCATCATCTAAAAAGTTGATATATGTCCCCTTTGATTTACTTAAGGCATAGTTTCCAATTCTTGTTCTGCCCATATGCATTCCGAAAAAGAAATATTTTATATCCAAGTCTTTAAATTGTTCGATAAGTCTATAGGATGTATTCACTCCATCTTCGACGATAATGATTTCAAAATTCTTCATTTCTTGATTTCTCAAACTTTCTAAAGCTTGTTCAAGAAGTTTTGGACGGTTAAATGTACGTATTATTACCGAGACTAAAGGATTTAGCATTTACCTACTCCGGCGGGCTAATATTATTGATTGCCTCATATATTCTCTCACAATTTTTATCATCTTTTAATTGAAAAAAACCTTGAATCCTATCTTTATATTTATCTTCTAACAAAAAAGCATTCTCATGAAGATAAAAGATATAATCTACCAGTTCCTTTTCTGATGTAACTACAGGACCAAATCCATCTCTCTTATAATCAAAATAACCTTTTTTATAATGGGTTAAGAAAAAATCATGCTCATCAAATTGATAATAGATACTAGGCTTCTCCATATACGCAAAATCAAAAAAAACACTGGAATAATCAGTTATAAGAAGCTTGGACTCTAACAAAAGTTGTTGCACATCGTGTGAGTTTTTATCAGCTATGATGATATTTTTACTGGAACTTGAAAAATAATCACCATACTCTTGCATCTCATAATGTAAATAAAAAAATAGTAAGAATTCGTGTTTCTCTAACCATTCTGTCAAATATACATTAGTAATTAAAGATTGATAAACTTTGTAATACTGTGACCTTATAAAATCCTTATATCCACAGGACTTTAAGTCTTTTCTCCAAGTAGGCATTAATAACAAAAGTTTCTTTTCGGTTCTCTTATGTAAAGCATCGAACCTAGCAAATCCTGTATACACCACTTCACTTGGTTCATAGCCAAAATATGACGTCACATAGTCATATTCAGGCTTAGCTCCGGTAATAAACAGATTAAAAGATGTATTTTTTTTCCCTAACTCTTCGGTTACATCATCTTTAGTAATTCCGTGCTGCAAGAAAACGTAACTTTTAGTTACTCCAGCGATTTTCCCAAGTGTACTCATGTAAAACTTATAATTCCAAGGTTCAATCCTCCCCTTATGGGCAGAGATGATTTTTGAAGCAAGGATAAATAGTATTTTATGCTTTAAACTACGATATGCCACAACATTCCCTAAATGTTGTACTTTTAAATAATCATTTGTTGCTTTTTTATTAATTAAATAGTAAACATTTTTTTCTGGGTGAAACTTTCTCATGTACAAAAATAAGTGGTAACCATTATCTTTCGCCTCGTCACATCGCTCACAAATCAACCATACGTCTTGGTAATGAGGATGCAACCTATAACAAAAGGAAACTAAAAAAGCAATTCCTGCATCAATTAATTTATAACCTTTTCTTCCTCTACATATCATTTTTCGTAGAAAAGATTTCGCTTTTTCTACCAGTAAAGAGAATAAAAAATTAGTGTATTTTTTTTCTCTTACTAATCTAATAATTAGCTGAGCATAAGTGCTTTCAATTTTATTGATAATCTGTTCATCTATTTGTTTTAGTAAAGACTTCACTTTATAATAGTAATCCTTTTGTTCTTTAAAACTAAAAACACGATTTACTATCATATTATATATAAAAGGAGTAGTCGTACTTGCATTAAATAAGTCAATTAATGGTTTGTACTTAGGGTATTCAAAGCTCAACCTGTTTAATTGAAGATTTACATGAAGATGCTCAATATAGTTTTGTTTATTTAAAAAATAAGTATCTGTTTTAGACTTTTCATTTGAGTCTTCTCTTTTCCTGTAATAGTATTTGCATTTATTTGAAACAAAAAGACTTTTAGCCCTAAAAGTAGTGATAGTAGATATTAATACATCTTCCATTTGAGAATCGGAAAAAGCCAAGCCTTCCAAGAGGGATTTTCGAAAAATTTTATTACAAACAGACGTTCCAAAAATTATTTCTGGAGTTTCCATGATATCTGTAATAATTTTTTCACAATCGAACAATTTAGCAGATGGGTTTCTATTGTATTTATTTCCAGATGCACTATAGTACTCATACTCAAAAATAACAATATCAACGTGATTTTCTTTCATTTTTTCTATAACATCTTCATAAGTGTTCAAAGAGATAAAATCATCTGAATCAATAAAAGAAATGTAGTTCGACTTGGCATAAGCTAATCCAGTGTTTCTAGCTGCACCTGTACCCAAGTTTTTTTCATGGTTAAAAATTCTTATAGATGGATATTTAGCTGCATATGCTTCAGCTATCTTTAAAGTACTATCAGTAGAACCATCATTTATTAATAAAATCTCAATATTATCCACACCAATTGTTTGTTGAATAAGAGATTCTAAGCATTCAGAAATATATTTTTCTACATTATATGCTGGGATAATCACGGAAACATCATAGCTCATATTCTTTCGCCATCCATCTCGAAGTTCTACCACTTTTCTTTATTCTTTTTCATTTGTTCTTATTTAGATTCTTCCAGATTATTAAGTCTAAAAATTTATTTTAATTCAGATGTAATGAGTTCAATTTCTTTTAGAATAGTACTACTTAACCGATACTTAACTCTAACGGTCTTAGATGCATTTCTAGATAAATTCATAAATAATTTGGGTTGGTGATATAGCTTCTCAATGCTGTTTGCCAACTCTTTATAATCTTTTGCTACAAGTATACCACAATCAGATGATTCAGGGACTGCCGAATCATTTGCTACCACTGGTACTAAACCTGCTGACATAGCTTCAGCTTTATTAAAATATTGAGAATCTCTCCTTCTCCGATTAGGTTGAAACTCGGTACCATGAAGCCAAACCAATATTTTTTTATCTCTAATACTATTTTTGACTGCATCCCACATTTCTGCTGATAGAGAATGGATGAGTACCATTTCATATCCACCGGTTAATAATATATTATTCAATAACTCAGAGTTTCCCTCAATAATGTCTATTCCACAAAATTCAGAGTACCTTTTGGAACAATTACCGCCATATCTAAAGACATCTACTAATAGGCCATTGTTTTTATACTCTTCTACTCGACTATGAATGAATGCATTACATTGAAAATCACTATAGTCTGGATAGTTGTAAGTAATAACCAGAATTTTGGACTTTTTTATAAAATAAGTAGCATCAGAATAATGCACATTATTTGATGCATTCTCTTCAATATATTGAGCTAAAGGTTGAATATTTTCTACCTGTTCATATATACTATCAACGCTTTTACCGGTATCAACCACCACTAAGTCATCAACAATTGGACATTTACTCCCGGTAAAATCCATACAATAGTTATATTCATCAAGCGACAAACATGTTTCCAATATTACCCCTTCATTGATTGCTTTGCTGTACTCCATCAATTCTTCATGTTTTAAATACTTCAAATTAATAAACGCTCTTCGAATCGCTGCTTGTTGAACTAATTTATACTGACCCCCGTTTCCTATACGTTCGAAAAATCCATCTTTTCTATGGAAAAAGTAGCTCTCCTTACTAAAAACAAATTCATTTGAATAGTTTAGAGCAAGAACATAATCCGTAATGTAGTTCTCCCCATAGTAGTCCTTTGTTGAAAAAAATGATACATGAGAATATTTTTCCTTTATGTTATTTATGATTTTTCTTGTCAATTTATTAATAAGAATAATGTCTTCAGAAAAATGACAATATGAGAGGCTAGCTAAATTAGTTACTATACATATTTTTTTGTATTTATATTTTTGTCTCGAAAAATTACACAATAGTCTTTCGAGTTCATCCTTAGTGCGAGCTTGAGCAATTATTATTACCTTTATTGGTTTGCAATCAAGAGGTTTTTCATATACTTTATTAATAATAAACTCTAATCTCTTTTTGTAAGTATGCTCACTAAGCACCTTCCGTAAGCCTAACAATCTAAACTTTGATAAATACTCGCTATCTTCGAGCTTTTTTACTTCTGTATACAGCCGTTTTCCATCATCCGTACATACGACTAAATCACCAAATAGGTTACGAATTGCTCTGGAATAATTACTAACTGTTATGGTATTACATGCTAGTAGTTCAAAGATTCGTCTTGCACACATGCTTTGAGATTGTTTAACCGAATTCATATTAATGTTATACATATATCCTTTATATGCCTTAGTAATATTATCTGTTTTTAGATATCCTTTAATATAACGTTTGTATTGACGAGGAAACTTATTTTTTGACTTTTTATTGTTAAAGTTCCTATCATATATATCTAAATCTTTTATTCGTGTAATTATATTAATGAAAGTTTCAAAATCTTTCACCCGATCGCTAAATCCTTGATAATATGCACCTGCAAAGCAGAATTTGTCTTCCCTATGAATCACTTCTATTGGATTATGATATTTAGGCTGGGCAGCAAATGGCATGAAGAAGATTCTGTCATGCCTTAATATTGTTTTATAATTTATTATACAATCAATATCCGTTGTAAAAACAAAGTCTGCAAGCTTGGCTATATGAATAAAATCATTAAAATGAAAAGGGTCCTCTTTGTTCCAAAATACAATTGGAATACTATTTTTTTTACAATAATGTAGGAGATCTAAAATATCATCACTTAAATTTGTGATTTTCTGATTCCATAAGCCATTAATTCCACTCCATGCAGATTCTAAAAAAAACATATCAGCTTGGAATTGCTCAAGTTCACTACGCCAGTTATTAGGAGTAACTTGAAATAGGTTACATTCTGGGGATAGTGAATGGTATGTAAAATCATCCATAATACAACCGATTTTTATTTTTTTTGATGTTTGAAATGAGCGCTTAAATTTCTTCGAGAGGAGGGTATAATCTGTTTTATTTAAACTCTCATAGCTTATATCTTTTAATTCACCTAAGATTTGATTTCGCACTCGATGAATTTCTTCTATTTTATTCTTTATATAATTTATGTCCATATCCCTCTCTCCATACCCTAGAAATCTCTTGGAACTCTATTTTTCCATTTCCAATATAGTAGCGTCAATTTTCCTAATTTAGACCTACTAAGTAACTCATATTTTTTTAAAATAACATTGTATTTTGCTTCTAAGTGCGTGTATTCTTCAATCAACTCAATATACTTCAATAGTGTTTTTTCCTCACTGTCAAGTCTGCGAAGAATTTCCTTGTTTTTAACTTCAACAATTTCTTCTAAGCATCTTATTTTTTCTTGATGACTCCCATTATCTATTTTCACAATCGTAACACCTACCTATGATTAAAAATCCAGATTCTAATGTAAGGGCTGGATTTACCCAATTTGAAAATCCAAAAAAACCTTGTGTAAGGTCTTTTATTTATATGTTGTTACATTATAAGTTTACCGATAAGTCGTCACAATGGGAATAAATTCAATATAACAAGATTCACTTTTTTATTTGAAAGATAGAGAAAAGCAAAGAATATTTTTTCGTTATATTATTGTGAATAAAAAAAGAGCTCATGAGTGATTCGTGTAAAATTGAAGTCATTAAAATACCATTAACACTGTAGAACCAATCATGAGTCACTTAAATTTTAGCATAACAAAGCGTATCCAACTAGCCACCCTCCTATCAATGTTAGAATAATTGAAGTGTCAAAATGATAACAGCAATGACATTGGATATTTCATCAATTATCACTACCACAAAAGGCATACAACATCTACTTTGCTGAAATATCTTAAGTAGTTGAAACTCATTATTTATGTGCAAAAAATAATTTGTTTAAAAATCATTTTGCCTTGTCCCGAATCAAACTTGACAACCATCTCAAAAAAATACATGATGCTTAAATAAGGAGTGATAACACTATTTCAACAGTGTAGATTATACAATGTAAACCAAAGCAGATTTTTCAAAATCAAAAGAGGTTAAAAAATAAATTAGAGGGAGAATCTAACACAATGTCAGCATTTCTTGCCAGATTTAAACGTTCGAAAATGGGATCAACTTTTAATGATATCCCTTATGAATCTCTTCAATATTTAACTAATTGGAGTGACCTCTTTCCATTCACCCCGTGTTCGGAAAAATATTATCAAAATGGAAACTCCGAACTTCTAGTCTTTTCTTTCGATGCTGCTTTGGATAGGAATGTTGTTATCTTCGATAGGAATATTGTCTTTATTCAAGGCTACGGCGATCATTCATTGGAAGAAAGGTTTTATAACTCAATAGAATATGAAAACCCTTCTTTTGGAGTAGACTTTAATGAAAGCTTCGCAGGAGTAGTTCTTAAGGAGAATAGTATCTATGCTTATTCTAGCATTACTGGCGTCGAACACCTTTTCATATACGAAACTAAGAATGAAGTGGTACTTACTAACCGTTTTAACTTGTTTGTACCTTGGCTAAAAAACGTGGAATTTAGAAAAGAAGCCTTTATGTGGATGGCTGGGCGTTACCATATTGGTGATGATGGAACATATTTTGAAGGAATCTCCCGATTAAAGCCCGCTCACCTCTGTGTCATCACAAATAATGATGCCGTTACCTACTCCCAACATAAACGTGGGATCACAAAAGTAATAGATAGTGAAGTTCCAGAGTATTTAGATGCAATAATAAAATACTTCTCCTCAATTTTCTCGGGAATAAATTTTAAAAAGCGGCTCTGGTTAAGTGGTGGTAAGGATAGTAGAGCAATATTAGGGTTAATGGATGCAGCAGGAGCGCTAAATAATGAAATATCAATTCAAACTTTTGGTGAACTTTATTCTCCTGACGTTATGTCAGCGACAAAAATTGTTGATGAACTAGGATTAGCACAGTTCCATTCAGTAATTAGACCATCAACAAAAAATACTTCATTTGATTTTTCAAGAAATATTGCTAAAGATTTATACCTTGATTCTATGGGATGCTCACTCGCTGACATCAAAAATGTATCAAATCATAAATTGCTAATCATTGGTGGACATGAGAACGGGTTCAAAGCTAAAGCTAATAAATTGCCGTTAGAAGAATACATACAAAGCAGGAAATATTGGGTTGATGCGATTAATATTCTTAATAAAGATCATCAAGAATCTTTATTTAAAGTACATGCCCAATCTTTAAGAGAGGTACTGACTGAAATTCCTGAAAGTCGCTACGCTCAAGTTGATTCTATTCATTTTAGGAACTCAACATACGTAGGTTCTGCAATGTCAATAAGTCATTTAGGATGTAGTGAGGTACACCCTTTTTTAGATGGTAGAATGTACAAATTATTAATTAACTGTTCCGACGATATTCTTAATTCACAATTCATTCATTATTATCTATGTAGTAAGGCATCAGCACCAATAGAAGCTGTTAGCTTTGCAAATGATAAGTGGCCTGATGAATTACAATCATTATTAAAAAAATCTAACTTGGAAATTAGAAAAGAATGGGACAAACCTTATTTGTTCAATCCTAACTTTCCATCCCAAAAAAATTTCGGCATGTATAATTGGCGTCTTAATCTTACTAATATTTCATCTACATTTGTTTACGAATATATATTAAGCCACAGAGATTATTTCGACTTTATAAATTTTAGCACTTTTGATTCCATTATGAAGGTACCTATGGAAAACTTAAAATTCAATGAAGTATATGCACGTTTAGCATTACTTAAGATGTCCTTAGTTCACCATTTTGGACTCAAAGCTTTGTCTTTTTCTAATATAAATGAAACAGCAAATGAGATCTCTAAACTATTAGAATCTCCAAATAAAACAATTAATACATTTGTTCCAGAAAGCAATGAAGAAAAACTTGAAGCGAGATTATATGAGAATGAAAAATCAATCGCAAAATTAGTAGATCAGTTAAAAGCACAAACAAACAAGGAAGAATCATATGAAAAAAACAATATTATTTTAAAAACTGCAGTACATTTAGCAAAGTATAATGATGAAATCAGTCTATCTTTAGCGAAAGAGATACTAAATATTATGAATTTTTCAGAATTAGATGAAAATGGAATTATTTTAACACTGAGTGAAGCTCAACTCAATTCTTCCAAATTAACTGTAGAAATTGAGATCATTACATCAGAGGTAAACCGAGCTCTTGTTGCAATACGAAATAATCCAGAAGGACAAATTCCAAATGGTTTCATATTATCGGATAGGGGATTCTATTACAAATATTTAAATCCTAAACCTTCAGAATACAAATGCACTTTTGAAATGTCGCTGACTGAAAAAAAACTATCTGATATCGGCGACAATTTTGAACTCATACTAATGCCTTGGTATAACGAAAAACCTATTTTTATTGGAAAAATAGACATTAGTACTTTTTAAGATGAAATTGGAAAAATAGAGTTTCTATACTTTCCTTACAATAACTATTTAATAATAGAGTAGAAAAATTCCGATTATTGATATCAACCCCTACTTGTTCTTGTAGTCATAAGGGGTTGATATCTTTATTTTTTGGCTGCAATGCTCTTAATCTTGGACCATAGGACCATATATCAAATAATAGTAATAAAATTTATAGTCGCTTATAAGTTAGTTTCCACTTTCTTTTTATAAGCTATCTTTTTTATTTGATTAAACAGGTTTCTTGGGAAATAACTATTTTTTTTTAAAATGTAAGAAAACAATCCACTAAAACTATATCCGCTTATTAAAATTATTGAAGGCATAATAAAATATCTGTATCTTGTTTGAATCTCTATAAGCAAATGTATCGAAAAATACCCCAAAATTAGTACAACAAAAAAAAGATACCGCTCATCATTGTCATATCTAAAAATTAGCCAGAAGACTGAAACCAATAAGAAACTCATGATTACCCAATAACTTGCATGAGATATTAAATTAAGTATATTAGAAAGTCTTTTGTTTTCTTGGGTATTTAGACTCCAGTATAAGGCATCACTATCGCTCCACATAATCTTAATCTTATCTAAGAATAAACCAGGCAAACTTTTCCAGTCGGATATCCTGTTTTTGATTATTTCTTTTTCAACTTTGTTTCTTTCCTCTCCTAAATTGTACTGAAAAACGAACTCAGAATCAGCTTTAGAATACCTTCCAGATGTTTCATGATTAAATCCTAGAACAAACTTCCATAACGGTTCATGGTTTTTTAAATGGCTAGAGGAAATTCCAGTCCCAATGGCGAAAAAACTAACCAAATAGAAAATTGCAAAGTATGATACCATAAAAACACAGATAAACCTAAATGTCTTCCTAATTGTTCTTTTATTTAATAATAAGAATAGTAGTGAATAAAAAAGAATACATACCAAAACAAGACTTCCTAATGGGCGTACTATATTGCCCATTGAAATTAATACAGCGCATAAAATAGTCTTCTTAACGTTTAAAGTAGGATTTCTAAGAAAATAATAAAAAGCAAGATAGAAAAGAAATGTTCCAAGATGCTGATTAGTTAAAACGGAACTCATAACTATACTAGGAATATAGAAACAATAGATAACACTAGAGAATTTTGCTGCAATATCACCAAAGAGTGTCGAGGAAATTTGATAAACTAATACTGTGATCCCCATACAATAAAGTGCATTAAGTATTTTTAAAGTGGCCATACTTGTACCAAAGATTTTAATAATAAGTGCTTGATACATAGTAAAACCTAATTGATAAGTCCATGTTCGAAAATAATTACTACTATTATAAGAAAAATCTCCAGACGACATTTTTATTGCTGCATTATACATTACCTGGAAATCAGATACAGGCCTTGTGTCAATTGTAAGTATCCAAACTATTCTAATTGAGAACGATAAACAAGCAATAAAAAATATATACTGATTCTTTTCTAGAAAATATCTATATGAAAAATATGTAACAAGTGAAACTGAAAATAGATATATTAAAATACTATAGAGTAGACTATTTCCATATTCGTGGATATAATTCGATGATTCTTTAAATAAGTAGTAGTTAATTATAACTATGAATGGCGTCAAAATAAAAAGGAGAGATAATTTAAAACACTTATAGTTATTATTTGAAAATGTAGTTTCCATAGATTATCCGCCTAACTATTACTTTATAATCCCTAATCTATTTTGGGGTCATTTATTATATAAAACTTAACTTAAACAATTTTTTATGATAATATTGGGAAATTACTATGGGTTGTAATAAAAAAACAGTTAGATTCCCTTACATAATGAAATAGGGTATTCAGGCCCATTATAACTATATTTGTAGTTGAGGAGCTGACAGCATAAAACACCCTTTTTATGAATTTTACTGCAAGGCCTAATAATTACGAAAGACTCTTACTTAAAGGTAAAGAGCTTATGAAAAAAAAACGAAAGTAAAGTATAGAAACCGGATTCAACCAATATTATTAAATTCATAAAATAATCTTCACCAATATAATTTGATTTAATCTTCATTAAAATTGAGTGTAGCACGACATATGAGAGAATATAGGTTAATATACAAACTAATAAAAACCTACTAAATATGATCAGTAAATTCCCATTATGCTTGAACGTATATTTTTTGTTCAATACGAAACTTCCAAGTAAACCCAGGAAATTCCCTAGTGCAGTAGATAATAAATGTGATAAGCCAACGCCCCAATATAACATGTATGTTGTACTTAAGCCTACAGCAGTATTGATCAGTCCAATAATCCCATATTTAATTAATAACATTAAATTTTTATTTTTCATTTCCAATATTACTCCTACTAGCTCGTTCAATTTTTGCTATTTGCTTGCTCATCAATAAGAAGTTCTTCGGAAATAAATAAAGGTCGTCCTTTAACTTCAGCATAAATCTTTCCAATGTACTCACCTATTACACCTAAAGCCAATAATTGTATACTACCAATAAACCATATAGATAACATAAGCGAAGTCCATCCAGAAACAGTATAATTAAGTAATTTTGATACAAATGCATATAAAGCTGCAACCAAACATATCGCAAGTGAAATAAAGCCTAAGACAGTAACCAGTCGTATTGGCTTGACACTAAAAGATGTTATGCCGTCCCAAGCTAAAGATAGCATTTTCTTTAATGGATATTTTGACTCCCCTGCGATACGTTCCTTACGATCATATTCTACAACAGTCGATCTAAAACCAATCAATGGAATAACACCACGAAGAAATAGATTAGCTTCCTTGAAATTTGATAAGTTATTTAGAACTCTTTTACTAAGAAGCCTATAGTCAGCGTG